>JAUIEP010000051.1 GCA_030428835.1 Gammaproteobacteria bacterium
GGCGCGGCGCCCAGGGACTCCCGGAAGCCGCGCACCTGCTCGCTCGACAGGAGTTGTGTTACGACAACCACAACGGCACTCCCGACAGCGCAACCGCCTCAGAACTCATACACGACCGAGAGGCGCACGTTGCGCGCATCCCCGAGGTACATGAAGCTGCCGGAGCGGTAGGCCGCCGTCCAGTACTCCTCGTCCGTCACGTTGTTGACGTTCAGGCGGAAGTTCAGCCTCTCTGAATAGTGATAGTTGACGAACAGGTCGAACACGCCGTAGCTCGGCACCACGATGCTGTATTGCCCGGTCTCGGCGTCGTAGCCGGCGGCCGTGTCGGGCTGGCCGCCGAACATCTTGCCCTGGTAGGTGTAGGCGCCGCCGATTGCGAACAGTTCATTCGGCTCCCACCGCAGCAGCGCATAGACGCTGTTGTCCGCGAAATTACTGAGCGCCAGACCCTCGTTGTCCTCGTTTACCGACTCCAGGACCTCGGAGTCCATCAGCGCGGCGCTGAGCTGTATGCTGAGTGTCTCGGTCAGTGCACCGGTCAGCGACACCTCCACACCCTCCACGCGATTCCTGCCCGTGTTCAGCGTGCCGAGCTGGCTGTAACTGTCGCCGACGTTTTCCATCACGTCGTCCTTGGTGATCCGGAACACGGCCGCGGACGCCAGCAGTCGCTCATCAAACAGCTCCCACTTCGTGCCGAACTCAATATTTTCGACGGTTTCCGGATCTGCCACAGCGGCCTGTTCCGGCGTGCCGCACAGCCCGCCGTAGCCGCAGTTGCCGCCGACGTCGGACTCACCGCCGTTGATGTTCGCGGCCGTGCTGTAGGTCAGGTACACGTTGCCGTTGTCGGCCAACTGGTAGACCAGGCCGACGTGCCCGTTGGTCAGGTCGTCGTCGAACTCGTACGCCAGCGCCTCGCCGCGACTGACGACATCGTTACTGTAGTCATACCAGTCCTGGCGCAACCCGAGGAACAACTCCCAGCGGTCCGCCAGCTTCGTGGTGTTCATGATGTAGGCCGACACGGTATCGATGTTGTACTTCGCATCGACACCCCCGCGTGTGAATTCGCGCTGCAGCAGGTTGCGCGGGTTGCTGACCAACTGCCCATTGCCGTCGATGAGGCAATAGGACGGACTGGCGCCGCCGCGCCCTCCGACGACGCAGTTGGTCGCGCCGGTGTTCTGTATGTCGAAAACGCCGTTGTCCACGTTTTCCGCGCTGTACTCGAGGCCGAAGACGAACTTGCTCTCGCGCTGGAAGATATCGGTATCCCAGAACAGGTTGGCCTGCGCAACGCTGTAGTCGATTTCCTGCCAGCCCTGGTGCGTGCTGAGGGACATCGTGGCGGCGCCGGGCGCGACCGGGTCACCGGCGTCACGCGTGGTGCCGCGCACCCCGGTCGTGATGTAGTCGTTCTCGGTCTCGCCGTAGCGCACGGCGACGGACGCCCGCCATGCCTCGTTAAGCTCGCCGTTCAGGCGCAGCGTGGCCGAGTACACCTCGGTGTCGAGGAAGTCGTTGTCCTGGGCATAGACGGGAATGTCCTCCACAGGCTCGCGGCGCTCGCGGTCAAAGTAGGAGCCCAGGTCGGGTACGTCATCCGCCTCCAGGTAGTAGACATCGCCGATCACATTCCAGCGGTCGCCGAGACTGGTAAAGCCGGACAGCAACAATCCCTTGCGCTCGCGTTCAATACCGTCGCGGTCCGGCGCATCCTCCGACGCCGTCAGTGCGTTCAGGCGCACCGCGGCGTCGCTGCCCAGCAGCAGGTTCGTGTCGAGCGTGACGCGGTAGTAGTCGTCCGTGCCGACCGAGGCATCCACCAGCGCGAAATCCTCCGCCGGAGTCGCCGCCTTGGTGATCGTGTTCACGGCGCCGCCGGAGGACCCGCGGCCGGCGAACGTGGAACTGGGCCCCTTGGTGATCTCGACCTGCTCGGCGGCGAAGCTCTCGCGGGTCGTCATGCCCGGATCGCGTATCCCGTCGACGAAGACATCGCTGCGCGCCTCGTGACCGCGAATGATGTACCGGTCCCCGAAGGCATTGCCGTTTTCGCCCGTCCCCAGCGTCACCCCCGCCTGGCTGCTGAGGATCTCCTTGAGGTCCGACTTGCCCGAGTCGAGGATCTGCGTTTGCGTCAGGATATTCATCGTCTGCGGGGTGGACGCCAGGTCGGACAACTGCCGCAGGTCCCCCGAGCGCCGTGCGCGGTAGGCGGCGCCCGACATGCCGTAGACCTCGACGATCTCGATGGCGCCCGGCCCGCCGGGCTGGGTGGCCTGGCCCGCCGCCTGCTCGCAGGCCGTGTCGTCGCCACATTCGGGCGTGGCCGGTGCCGCCTGCGCCGTTGCCGCGGCAAACGCCAGCATCAGGGCGCTCGCACCCCGGGCGGCGGGGCTCGCGGCGCCAGCATTGAGTGTTTTTATCTGTGGGGTTGGCTTGTGTTGCACGGGAAGCGCTCCTCGCTTTGCATCCAGTCAGGCAGCGCAATCTAGCCCATCGCGGTCTAGATGTAAATGATAATGATTATTATTTGTCTTTTTATTTATAAACCAAGTGCGCCTGTAACGCTGTACTACACTGGGCGCCACCAGACAGGGAGCCAGCCATGCGGTCTATCGACGATTTCTCGGGGAGGACGGTGCTCGTTACGGGTGCGTCCAGCGGCATCGGCCGGGTCCTGTGCCGCCGCCTGGCCGAACGCGGCGCGCGGCTGGCGCTGGTGGCGCGCCGCCGGCCCGCGCTGGAGCAGGTCTGCGCCGAGGTCACGGCGGCGGGGAGCGAAGCCCTGGTCCTGCCCTGCGACGTGGCGGACCGAACACAGGCAGGCGCCGCCGCCGACGCGGCGCTCGCCCACTACGGTCACATCGACATGCTGGTCAACAACGCGGGGTACGGCCGTCACGCGCGCTTCCTGGAATGGGATCTCGATGACATGGAACACATGGTCGACGTGAACATCAAGGGCTCCCTCTACTTCACGAAACGTCTGTTGCCGCAGATGATCGAGCGGCGGGACGGATGCATTGTCTTCATGGCGTCGGTGGCGGGCAAGGTCGCGACCCCCGACGAGTCGGTCTACGCCGCAACCAAGCACGCGATCGTGGGACTCTCCGACGCGCTCGGTATCGAGGTGGAGGACGACGGCGTGTACGTCATGTCCGTGTGCCCCGGCGCGATCGATACGCCGTTTTTCAGCGAGGAAGACCTGGCGCGCATGCCACCCGTTGCGAAGAATTCGCTCGCCGATCCCGAGAAACTCGTGGACCACATTTTCAAGGCGCTGGCGGCGGGCAGACACGAGACCACCTACCCGCGCTTTCCGGCGGCGGCCTATCCTGTGCGCGCCCTCGCCCCGGAATTCATGCGCAGGCAGGTCAGGCGGGCCACGCTGGACGCCGTCGCGAAGGAGAAAGCACGGCGGTAACCGGGCCGCCGCGCCTGATATACTGCGCCCGCAACCTCCTACCGCGCCATGACCATCGACACTTCACACCGCTTCTGCATCGCCCCCATGATGGACTGGTCCGACCACCACTGCCGGTTCTTCTGGCGCTTGCTGACACGGCGCGCCCTGCTCTACACGGAGATGGTCACCACCGGCGCACTGCTGCACGGCGACCGGGAGCGCTTCCTGCATTTCAACGCGGAGGAGCACCCCGTCGCCCTGCAACTCGGGGGCTGCGACCCGACGGACCTGGCCCGCTGCGCGCGCTTCGCGCAGGACTGGGGTTACGACGAGGTGAACCTGAACTGCGGCTGCCCGTCGGATCGCGTGCAGTCCGGCGCCTTCGGCGCGGCGCTGATGGCGAAACCCGCCCTCGTGGCGGACTGCGTCAGGGCCATGCGCGACGCCTGCGACCTGCCCGTCACCGTCAAGCACCGTATCGGCATCGACCACATGGAGTGCTACGGGCAGATGGCGGAATTCGTGGCGCCTATCGCGGCGGCGGGCTGCGAGGTGTTCATCGTGCACGCGCGCAAGGCCTGGCTCGAGGGGCTGTCGCCGAAGGAGAACCGCGAGATCCCGCCGCTGCACTACCCCTGGGTGTATCGGCTCAAGCGGGACTTCCCGGACCTGACGATCGTGATCAACGGCGGCATCGAGTCGCTGGCCCAGTGTCGCGAGCACCTCGCGCACGTGGACGGCGTGATGCTGGGCAGGGAGGCGTACCAGAACCCCTGGCTGCTGGCCCGGGTCGACAGCGAGCTGTTCGGCGCCGGGGATCCCGCGCGGGAGCGCGACGAGGTCGTGGCGCGGCTCCTGCCCTACATCGAGGCGCAACTGGCGGGCGGCGCGCGGCTCAACCACATCACCCGCCACATACTGGGCCTCTACCAGGGCGTGCCCGGGGCGCGGCGCTTCCGCCGCCACCTGAGCGAGAACGCCTACCGCGAGGGCGCGACGGCGCAGGTACTCAGGGACGCCCTGGCGCAGGTAGGCGCGGTCGCGCAAGGCAGTTCGGCGGCCTGAGTTCGGCGCGACTATCGTGCTAGACTCGCGCGATGCCGAACAAGCTCGAACAGCTCAAGGCCATGACCGACGTCGTGGCCGACACCGGGGACATCGAGGCCATACGCCGCTTCGCACCGCTCGATGCCACCACCAACCCATCGCTGCTGCTGAAAGCGGCCGCCCTGCCCCACTACGCGAGTCTGCTCGATGCCGCCCGGGACTGGGCCGCGGCGCAGGGCGGCTCCAGTGACGAGCAACTGGCCAACTGCTGCGACCGTTTCGCGGTCGATGTGGGCAGGGAGATCCTCGAGATCATCCCCGGCCGCGTCTCGACGGAGGTCGACGCGCGCCTGTCCTTCGAGAGCGCCGCGACGGCCGAGCGCGCCCGCCGCCTGATCGGGCTGTACGAGGACGCGGGCGTCGGCCGCGAGCGCATCCTGATCAAGATCGCCTCGACCTGGGAGGGCATCCGGGCGGCGCAAACGCTCGAGGCCGAGGGCATCAACTGCAACCTGACCCTGCTGTTCGGCTTCGCCCAGGCCGCGGCCTGCGCCGACGCCGGGGTGTTCCTCATTTCCCCTTTCGTCGGCCGCATCCTCGACTGGTACAAGGCGAACACCGACCTGGTCATCGACAGTGGCGATGACGATCCCGGCGTGCAATCGGTGCGCCGCATCTACGGCTACTACAAGCAGCACGGCTACAACACCGTCGTGATGGGCGCGAGTTTCCGCAACGCCGGCGAGATCGAGGCCCTGGCGGGCTGCGACCGGCTCACCATCAGCCCGGCGCTGCTGGAAGCGCTGGCGGCGGACGACGCGGCGCTGCCGCGGCGCCTCGACCCGTCAAGCACCGGCGCAGCACAGCAGCGCCAGCCCCCCGACGAACCGGCGTTCCGCTATGCCATGAACGCGGACGCCATGGCCACGGAGAAGCTCGCGGAGGGCATCCGCAACTTCGTGGCCGACCAAATCAAACTGGAAGAGTTGATAAGCACACGATGATCAGCGCACTGAAAACACTGTTCGAACACCCCGAGCGGGAGACGGAAGACGCCCGCCTGCACCGCGTGCGCCTTGCCGCCGCGGCCCTGTTGATCGAGACCGCGCGGGCGGACTTCACCCAGGGAGCCGAGGAAGAGGCCGCCATGGCCGCACTGCTGGGCAAGACACTGCAACTGTCGGAAGACGAGGTCGCCGGGCTGCTGGGCGACGCCGGGGACCGGGTGGACGAGTCCACCTCCCTGTACGAGTTCACACGGGTCATCAACGACCACTACTGCGCCGAGGAAAAGGTGCAACTGGTGGGCGCCATGTGGCAGGTGGCGTACGCGGACGGCGGCCTGGACAAGTACGAGGAGGCGCTGATCCGGCAGGTGGCGGAGCTGACCTATGTGCCGCACGCGGATTACATCAAGAGCAAGTTGGCGGCGGCGGGCTGACACCAGGCCCGCTCCGGTACCGCGCCACTCCCTGTAGGGTCGAATTCATTCGACCTGGCCGGCCGGTCCTCGATTGGACTCGCGTTCGAATTGAGGGCGTCTTTCAGGTCGAATAAATTCGACCCTACCATGAACAGGCACAGAGACGACTTGGATTCGCTCCGAGCCAATCCCTGTAGGGTCGAATTCATTCGACCTGGCCGATTGGCCCTCGATTGGACTCGCGTTCGAATTGAGGGCGTCTTTCAGGTCGAATAAATTCGACCCTACGGTGAACAGGCACCGCGACTATGTTGGTTAGCTCCGCGCCAACCCCTCAGGGAACGGGCCCGCAGGCCGATAACGCGGACCCGGCTAACTGCGCTCCAGCGCGCTGAGCAGATCCTTGAAGCGCTCGTGATTCTCATCCGAGATACCCATCAGCACGCGATGGGCCTCGACGACCTTGTCTTTCACCTCTTCCTCGGTACCCGCCACGGCCGGGATTTCGGCGATGTCCTCCGGGTTGTTGCACACCTCCTCGTGGATCTCGAAGAGGCGATCGAAGGACATGCTCTCCAGCAGCCGGTTGATGCCCGGGTCGCAGGAGAAGATCGCGGGCTGGAAGCCGAACCTTTCCTGCACGCCCTTGGCGAGCTTGGCGAGCAGGCCCAGCGTGGTGGAGTCGATGCCCTCGGCGTCACACAGGTCCACCCAAACGCTCGCGAACTCCGGGTCCTCGTACATGTGCTGAAAATATTCATCGATGGTCGTGCACAGCGTGAGCCGCACGTCGCCGACAAGGCGTATGACGTACGCGCCATCATGACTGGCTGCGAGAATCCTACCTTCCACTTCAACCTCGTTTACTGAGGAACAGCGCCGCGATATCGTCCGGCGCGGTCTCGACCCGGTCCAGCCCCAGCCGGGTCACCAGCTCCGCGGGCGAATCCGCAGCCTGTTCAAACACGTCGAGGAAGTACTTTTCTTTTTCTATCAGGTTTTTCGGCGGCAGGATCTCCAGGATGCCGTCGGAGAACAGCGCCAGCATGAAACTTTCCGGCAGCTCGATACTGTGCTCCTCGTACTCGGCGTCTTCCATCAGGCCCACCGCGGAGCCCTGGCCCGGCAGGTAACGGGCGCCCTCCTCGGACACGAGCACCGGCAGGGGCAGGTGACCCGCCACGCTGTAGCGCAGGGTATTGTCGCGCGTATCGAGCAAACCTACCACCATAGTCGCGAACTTGCCCACCTCCAGCGCCATGAGTTCATCGTTGGCCCTGCGCAGCATGGCCAGCGGGTCAAGGATCGTGTGGTCGTCGCGGCGCAGGAGGTCGGAACGCTTGCGCGCGAACAGGTTTTTCAGCAGCACCGTGGCGAACGCCGAGGAGCTGCCGTGGCCGGACACGTCAGCCATGAAGAACGTCACGTGGCGCTCCCCGACGGTGAAGTAGTCGGTGA
Source organism: Gammaproteobacteria bacterium (assembly GCA_030428835.1). Classification (GTDB taxonomy): domain Bacteria; phylum Pseudomonadota; class Gammaproteobacteria; order Pseudomonadales; family Halieaceae; genus Marimicrobium. The sequence continues at coordinate 7,347 of JAUIEP010000051.1, forward strand.
AATCGCCGCTCAGGTAGAGCGAGGGAATGACGGTGTGGCTGAACACATAGTCGCCGAGCACCATGGGCGTGCTGGGCAGCATGCGCAGCTGCACCTGGCGGCCGGCCTGCTGATCCTGCTCCAGCATCTTCACGGTACCGCGCAGTTCGGTGTTGGCGGCCTCGAGGTCCTGCCGCGCCTCCTCCAGCTCGCGCTGCTGGCCACGCTGGCGCACACAGCGATTGATCGAGCGGATGAGCGCGTCGGTGTCCTCGATCGGGCGGAGGAAGAAATCGACCGCGCCGAGACGCAGGGCGGTGATGATGAGCTCGGTATCGGCCTCGTCGCAGAACATGATGGCGGGCACCTGGACCTCCATCTTCGCGAGGAACGGGCGGGCCTCCGCCCAGGAAAAGTCCTTGAGGTCGAGCTCACAGAGGATCGCGTCGAAGACCGAACCCACCCCGATCTGGAACTCGGTATTGGCCGGGTCGGTGACCACCTCGACGTTAAAACCGGCGGCCACCACCGTGTCGGCAAGCTCGTTCGCGCGAGCCGCCTGGTCATCGATGATGAGAACGTTTCCCTTGGCTGCCATCCGGAAAGCGAAACACGGGTATGGGTCGTGACAGTACGCCCATACCGGGGGTCAGGCAATACGCGGTTCCACCGTTTCGGCAGGATTTAACAGTTTTTGGGTCGCGGCAACGCGAAGGGGCGTCGCGCTCCGGCCAGGCCTAAAAATCCTCGAAGTCCTCCTCGTCCTCGTAGTCCGAGAACGAGTCGTCAATCTCGCCTGTGATGAAGTAATCCCGGCGCTGCATATACGCCTCGCGCAGGAAAATGTAGGGGTCGCCCACGATCAACTCGTCCGCCTTGAGTAGCTCCGCGCGGATGTCGACGGCCTGGATGGCCGCGATTCCGGACACGAATTCCCCTTCCCCGCTCAGGTAAGGCAGCGACGCGTAGGTATCGACCAGCGTCCCCGTGCCGGAGCGCAGGGTTCGCGGGCCCAGGATCGGCACCATCAGGAACGGGCCCTTGCCGACTCCCCACGTCGCCAGCGTCTGCCCGAAGTCCGCCGGCCGATGTTCCAGGCCGATTCGCGACGCCACGTCAAACAGGCCGCCGAGCCCCAGCGTGGTGTTGATCAGGAAGCGGCCCGTGCTGTGCGCGCTGTCCGCAAGACGCCCCTGCAGGACGGAATTGAAGATCGTGTTGAACTCGAACACATTGCGGATGAAGTTGCCCACCCCGCGCTCGACAGGGTCGGGGGTGATATTGATGTACGCCTTGGCCACCGGTTTCAGCACGTACCGGTCAGTCGTCTCGTTAAAGATATAAATCTTGCGGTTCACGGACTCGAACGGGTCGTAGGTCTCCTCCGCGGCAGCGGGCAGCGGCACCGCCAGGAGCGTCAGCAGGAGCAATAACCGGTGGGTCGAGACCATGGGAGAACCCTGAGTGAGTTGCGCATTGAAATGGTACGGCCGGTCCACCCCGCGGGCAAGCGGTGTTTAGCGCCAGATGATCACGTCGGCCGCGGCCAATTGCTCCAGCTGCTCCAGGCCAGGCGCCGTGAGCTGTTCCACGCTCATCCCGATCTCGGACGCGAGGCGCGTCAGGTGCGCCTCCACCGTGTCGCCGTCGCCGTCGCGCACCAGTTCCAGCAGGCGCGCCGTGACATTGTTCAACTCCATGAAACGGACATTGCATTCGCGGTCGCGGTAGACCGCCAGGAAGGTGGGCTCGCCCGGCGCGGCGGGCTGGTAGTCCGGCCCGATGCGATGCACGGGATAGCTGTAGCCCAGCACCCAGGCCAGCGGTGACAACGCCGGTACGGCGGCCAGCGCAGCGTCGATCGAGCGCGTCGGCGGCACCTCCTCCTCGGAAATGTCCAGCGCCAGTTCCACCCACTCGTAGTGCGCCAGTTCCGCGATGAACGGCGGATCGTCGGGCCGCGGCGTGTAGTCCTGCATCAGGAACTGGATGAATTCCTGGCTGATTTCCAGGAAGTACGGTGAATGGCAGCGATGGTTGTCGATGAACTGTCGCACCATGCGGTGCCAGTCCTCGTCACTGTACAGACTGCGCAGCACCGGAAAGCCGCTCTTGATAAAGCCTTCGATGTTGTTGTAGATCAGGTCCCTGTAGACCTTCAGGCGGCGCGCCTCGACGCCCGCCGGCGGCGGGTTGTTGTCCGGGTCCCGCAGGTAGCGCGCCATCGTCATCTGGCTGGCTTTCAGCCCGCTGTTCTGCGCCCCGGCCATCAGCCGGCGGCCTCCGATGGCAGCACCTGGTGGCGGTCCTGCAGCGCGCGTATCTGCGCGACTTCCGCCAGCAGTTCCGCCAGCGGCGGCAGGTTGAAGTCGCGCTCCAGCAGTGTCGGCAACGGCCCGAGGCGCTGGTAGGCCGCTTCGAGCAACGACCACACAGGGTCGATGACGTCGCTGCCGTGGGTGTCGACCTTGAGATCTTCCGCCTCGTCGAAATGCCCCGCCACGTGAATGTACCGCGCGCGCTCCAGGGGCAGCGCATCGAGGAACTCGATGGGGTCGTACCGGTGGTTGATGCTGTTCACGTAAATGTTGTTCACGTCCAGCAGCAGGTCGCAGCCGCTTTCCTCAAGCACCGCCCCGATAAACTCCGCCTCGGAGAGATCGCGGTGTGGTTGCGCGTAATAGGAGGCGTTTTCCAGCGCGATGCTCCGCCCCAGGATGTCCTGCACCTGCGCCACACGCTCGGCGACATGCGTCACCGCCTCCTGGGTAAACGGTATCGGCAGGAGGTCGTACAGGTGACCTTCCGCCGCGCAGTAGGTGAGGTGTTCGCTGTAGAGGGGTACGTCGAAACGGCGCATGAACGCGCCGATCTCGGTCACGAGTTCCGTGTCGATGGGGTCGGGGCCGCCGATGTCCAGCGACAGGCCATGCAACACGATGGGATAGCGTTCAGCCATCGCGCTGAACTGCCGTCCGAAGCGGCCGCCGACGCCGATCCAGTTCTCCGGCGCCGCCTCCATGAAGTCGATCGCTCCCTGATCCATAGACTGAAGCGGGCCCAGAAGGGCCCGCCGTAGTCCGAGACCCGCTCCTTCGAGTTCCCGGTTTCGCTCAGGCATGATCAGCTACCGCACTTGCCCTCGCCGCACTTGCCTTCGCCTTTGGCCTTGTCGCCGCCGCACTTGCCTTCACCTTCAGCCTTGTCGCCGCCGCACTTGCCTTCGCCGCACTTGCCTTCACCTTCGGCCTTGTCGCCGCCGCACTTGCCTTCACCACACTTGCCTTCGCCGCACTTGCCTTCGCCCTTGGCCTTGTCGCCGCCGCACTTCCCTTCACCGCACTTGCCTTCGCCGTCGGACTTGTGATCGCCACCACAGCCGCCTTCCTTGTGCGCCCCGAAGTTGGCGAGATCATAGCCGCCGCTGAGTTGTTGCGCTGAGAAAGGGTTCACCTCCGCCGATACGATCGGCGCGATGGACGTCGCCAGGAAGGCGGCACCCAACGCCGCTGCCAACGGTTTCTTTGCTTTAGCCATAATTCAATTCCCTGTCTGTCGATTAATGGTTCTGGGTTAGCTACATCCGAAGCACGAGACGGCCGGGCCAACTCGATCAACCTTCGTGGCAGCTATGACAGGGTAGCAAACGGGAAGTTTCCCGCCAGCCACCCCACGCCAACCGAATTATCCCACAAACTTACTGTGGATTAGCCTTCAGCCAGTCCTCCACCGCCTGCCACTGGGCCTCAAGGCGCTTCTGCGAGACCGGTACGCGCGTGCCGAGTCGCTGGGCAAACAGCGACACCCTGAACTCCTCCAGCATCCAGCGATACAGCGCCGCGGGCGGACTGTCCGCGAGCAACGCAGGACGCGCCGCGAGGACAGCCGCCAGCGGCTCAGTCAGCGCCGCCAACCGGACCTGGTGCTGGCCGTCCTTCGCCTGCTGGCCCGCCAGGCGGGACAGGCGCGTGTCGAGCGCCTCGAGGTAGCTCGGGTACCGGCTGAGCCATTCCGCCGGCGTGTCGCGCTGGAAATGCCCGGCAAAGAGCCGCTCGAGCTGGCCCTCGACGTCCTGCCGGGTAGCGTTGCCCGCCCCGCCGGGCAGTGTGGCGAGTTGGCGGCGCACGGCGCCGAGCGGTGCCAGTGTGGCGGCCAGGTTGTGTTCGAGTTCGCTCGCCACGGCGGCGACGGCCGCGGCCCGCTCACGCAATGCCGCGAACCCGCCGCGCTCGTAGGGCAGCTCCCCCGCGAGGTCGCAGCATTGTGCATAGGCGGCGTCGATCAGGTCCTCCACCAGCGGTTCGCGGAGCAGCCCGGCCGCCGCCAGGGCGAGATTCCAGTCGTTGCCCCGCAGGAGCTGCTTGCGCAGCGTCTTGCACTGGGCCGCCGTGCCGAGCCGCAGCAGGCGCAGCACACCCAGGCGGTGTTCGCGGCGCGCCTGCGCGGGGTAGTCGCACAGCACAATGTCGACGCACTCGCCACGGTCCGCCACAGCGGGAAAGGCGACGATATCGGCACCGGCCTGGCGGAAGCGCCATTCGCGCGGCAACGCGTCGAAGTCCCAGCGGGTCAGTCCCTCGCGCGCGGGCGAATGCTCGTCGCGGGCGCTCACCACCGCCCGGGTATCCTCGCGGAAGCGCTCGATGAGTGCCGCCAGGTCCCTGCCCTGCTCCAGCAACTTCCCGCGCGCGTCCACGACCCGCACATTCATGCGATAGAAGTCCTCGAGTTCGACGCCCTGAAAGTCAGCGGCTCGCAGCGGAAGGCCCGCATCCGCCGCCAGGCGCGCGGCGAGCCAGGTGAACAGGTCCACGTCGTCCCGCGGCAACTCCTCGAGGGCGTGGTCGACATAATCCGGCACGGGCACGAGATGCTTGCGCAGCTGTTTGGGCAGGCCCTTCACGAGCGCGATGCATTTCTCGCGCAACAGGCCGGGCACCAACCAGTCAAAGCGGTAGCGCGGCACACGATTCAGCAGCGCCACGGGGACCGTCACCGACACACCGTCCGCCGCGCCGCCCGGCTCGAAGGCGTAGCTGAGCCGGAGGCGCATGTCGCGCCACTCCAGCACGTCCGGGAACTGCCCGCCGATCGCCGCGCCAGGATCCCGCGCAAGCAGGTCCTCGCGCTGCATATACAGCGTTTTCTCCGCGGCCGGGTCTTTCTTCAGCCAGGCCGCGAGCCTGGAGGCGGTGAAAATGTCCGCGGGCAGGCGCGCGTCGTAAAAGTCGAACAGCGCCTGTTCGTCGACCAGCAGGTCGCGGCGCCGGCTGCGGGACTCCAGGTCCTCGATCTCGCGCACCAGGGCGCGGTTGTGTTTCAGGAACGCCGGATGCTGGTGATAACTCCCCGGGATCAGGCCCTCGCGAATCATGAGTTCGCGACTCTCGCGCGGCGCCAGCGGCCCGTAGTGCACCGGGCGCTTTTCGGAGAGGGTCAGGCCGTAGAGGGAGGTGCGCTCCAGGGCGATGACCTGGCCGCGGCGCGAGCGCCAGTGCGGTTCGGAGTAGTGCCGCTGCAACTGGGCGGGCTTCGCCTCCAGCACCCAGCGCGGCTCTATGGCCGCGACCTCGCGCGCGAACACGCGGCTGGTCTCCACGATCTCGGCCGCGACGATCCAGCGGGGCTTCTTCGAAGCCTGCGAGGAGCCCGGAAAGATCTGCAACCTGCGTTCGCGCGCGCCCATGTACTCGCGACCTTCCTGGTGCCGGGCGATATGCCCCAGCAGGCCGCTGAGCAGGGCGCGGTGCACGGCGGCATAGTTCTCGCCCGCGGGCACCTCGGCCGGCGGCCGCAACTTCTGCTGGCGGCAGGCGACGGTGAGCTGCGTGTGAATATCGCGCCACTCGCGCAAACGGCGATAGGACAGGAACTCCCGCTGGCAGAGTTTGCGCAGCTGGTTCTGGCTGAGCGCCTGGCGCTGCTCCTCGAAATAGCGCCACAGGTTGAGCCAGGCCATGAAATCGGAACGCTCGTGGCGGAAGCGCGCGTGCGCCTGGTCCGCCTGCGCCTGCCTGTCCGGCGGCCGCTCGCGCGGGTCCTGGGTGCTCAGCGCGCTGGTAATCACCAGTATCTCGCCGAGGCAGCCCAGTTCGGCCCCGGCGAGGATCATGCGCGCCAGGCGGGGGTCCACCGGCAGCCGCGACATGCGCCGGCCCAGGCGGGTCAGTCGCCCCGCCTCCGACACGGCGCCCAGTTCGGTGAGCAGCCGGAAGCCGTCGCGCACGAGGCGCGGGTCCGGCGGGTTGAGGAACGGGAATTCAGCGATGTCCCCGAGGCGCAGCTGCAGGGCCTGCAGGATGACGGCCGCGAGATTCGTGCGCTGGATTTCCGGCTCGGTGTATTCGGGACGGGCGAGGAAGTCCTCTTCACTGTACAGGCGGATGCAGACGCCGGGACCCACACGGCCGCAGCGCCCGCGGCGCTGCTCGGCGCTCGCCCGCGACACCGCCTCCACCGGCAGGCGCTGCAATTTGGAGCGGTAGCTGTAACGGCTGATGCGCGCCTCGCCCGGGTCGATCACGTAGCGGATGCCGGGCACCGTGAGCGAGGTCTCGGCCACGTTGGTGGCCAGCACCACGCGGAGCCGGTTGCGGCGACCCTGTGCAAATACCCGGTCCTGTTCGGCCTGCCCGAGCCTGGCGTAGAGCGGCAGCACATCGGGGCCGTCCGAGCGGCGCAGCGCGAGCGCGAGTTCGCGGATTTCCCGCTCGCCCGGCAGGAATACCAGCACATCGCCGCGCTCGCCGTAACGCCCCGCGTCGATGTCGTCGACCAGGCGCGCGATCTCCGGCCAGCGTTCCGCGCCGTCCTGTTGCAGCGGGTGGTAGAGGGTCTGTACGGGGTAACTGCGCCCTGACACTTCGATGACCGGCGCGTCGTCAAAGTGGCGCGAGAAGCCCTCGACATCGATCGTCGCGGAGGTGACGATCACCTTTAGGTCGGGACGTTGCGGCAGCAGGCGCCGCAGGTAACCCAGCAGGAAGTCGATATTGAGGCTGCGCTCGTGCGCCTCGTCGATGATGAGCGTGTCGTACTGCGCCAGCGTGCGATCGCGCTCGATCTCCGCGAGCAGGATACCGTCCGTCATCAGCTTGATCGCCGCGTCGTCGGAGACCTGGTCGTGAAACCGCACCTGGTATCCGACGAGGTCGCCCACCTGCGTGCCCAGTTCGGCTGCGATACGCGCGGCCACCGTGCGCGCGGCCAGGCGTCGCGGCTGGGTGTGGCCGATGCGCGCGGCAGTGCCACGCCCCAACTCGAGGCAGATCTTGGGCAACTGGGTCGTCTTGCCCGAGCCGGTCTCGCCGGCGACGATGACCACCTGGTGCCCCGCGATCGCGGCGGCGATCTCCTCGCGGCGCTCCGCGATGGGCAGGTCCGGCGGATACGTGATCAGCGGCGGCGCGCGTTTTTCCTGTTCGGACATCAATAGAAACACTGTGGGGCCGGATTCATTCGACCTGCAGCAAAAGATCCGCTGTGGGGTCGCTCTCATTCGACATGCAGCAAAAAATCCGCTGTGGGGTCAAATTCTTTCGACCTGCACTAGAAGATCCACTGTAGAGTCGAATTCATTCGACCTGAATTTCGGGTGCGAGAAAAGACTGGTCGAATAAATTCGACCCCACAGATGCAGCAATAGCAACCCCCGGCACAACAAATTCGGCTATGCTGTGCGCCGCAGGCTATCGCGACAGGGAGGCGCACATGCCCACCATCAGCAATTACACCTTCGACGAGATCAGCATCGGGCAGACCGCCACGTATGCGAAGACCATCGGTGAACAGGACATCGTGCAGTTCGCGGTGTTATCGGGCGACGCCAACCCGGTGCACCTCGATGCCGGGTACGCCGCCACCACGCAGTTCGGCGAGCGCATCGCCCACGGCATGCTGACCGGGGCTATCATCTCCGCCGCGCTCGCCATGAAACTGCCCGGGCCCGGCTCCATTTATCTCAGCCAGTCGCTGCGTTTCACGGCGCCGGTGACGATCGGCGACGTGGTCACGGTCAAGCTGGAGGTCACGGACAAGAACGAGCGCCGCGGCTTCGTCACGATGCACACCGAGGCCGTAAACCAGGACGGCAAACGCGTCGCAACCGGCGAGGCGCAACTGCTGGCGCCGAAAGAAAAACTGGTGCTGCAACAACCCGAGCTGCCGACGGTGACGCTGTCGACCTAGGCGGCCGACCCGCCGGTGCCGGTTGGCGATGGTGTGAGTTGTTCCTCGAACTGTAGGGGATCGAGATACATCAGGCGCAGCTCGGTGGCGCCGCCCGCACCGGGGTCGGCCGACAGGACGAGCAGGTTGGTCCTGCCCTGCTCCACGGTCACCGCGGGCACGCCGAAGATCATCGACTCGCCGCCGTCCTGCGCAGAGAACACCTGTACCGGCTTCTCTTCCCGCACGACCTGCCCGATATTCGCCAGGAGCGCGTTCACGCTCGCGCGGAAAGCCCCGTAATTGAGCTTGCCGCGAAATTCGCTGTGGTCCAGTGACAAACCGAACGCCGCGGTTGAGTCATCCTCCATACGCACATTGGCGAGCGGGAGTCGCTCCCCGTCCTCGATGCGACGGTACAACTGCTTGGCCTCGGTGCGACCGGGCTCAACAAGGGCGCGGTGCAACAGGTTCGCGGCCAGCAGCAGGAACTTGTCTGGCGGCAGGGGGTGGGTACTGGCTTGTGACATCGGCGCCTCGCGCGACAGGGTGGGGGGCAGTCTAATACCGCCTCCGGATCGCGGCAACGCGTGAACCCGCCTGCATATCGTTCGAAGGGGATCGCCGCGCCACGAATTTCTTGTTATGATCTATGTGGGAACTTATATATTTTGGTTATATCTTGGCATCGACGATGGTTATAACAGCGACAGGGCGATCGCGCCGCACGGCTCCGGGCACCTGCGCCCTGCTATGCGCCGCCTGCTGTGCCCTGTTCACCGCCGCCGCCGCGAGCCAGGTGACGGAGCAGGAACTGATCCTGCGCTCACTGACCGCGGAGCGACAGCTCCTGACCGCGGAACTCGAAGAGTACAACCGCACCATCGAACTGCTGCAGTCGGACGGCACGCCGCCGGAGCAGAGTGCCAACCCGGCGGTGCGCAAACTGGCCGAGGAAGTGGTGGCGCTGCGCGAGCGCCTCGTCGCGATCACCGAGCGCGAGGTCACGTTGCTGCAGGAACAGATCGTCGCGTCGCGACATGAGCCGCAGGAGCCGGCCGTCGTGCCGGCAGCGGAGCCTGAGCCGCCCGCCCAGGCACTGGAGACCAAGCCGCTGCGCGCCCACCCGGCGCAGGACGTGCTCGAGCAGGAGGCGGCGACAGTCGATCGGCTGCACACGCTGCTCGAGGGCTACTACATCGAACAACAGGAAGCGGCCCGCGTCCTGCCCACCCCGGATGAACTCGCGCGCCGCGAGCGGGCGCAGCGCGACGCCCAGACCATGGAGCGCATTCCCTTCAGCGTGGACAAGGTGCGCCTGACCGGGGCCGAGGGCAGCACCGCCCTCGCGGACATCACCGCGCGCCTGATGGACCCGACGATTCCCGAGTCGCGCCGCGACATCGCACCCATCTGCAACATCCGCACCCGCCTGTTCGACACGCTCGTCGCCAGCGAGAGCCGCAGCTTGCGGCCCGTCGGCAAGAACCACTATATTGCCCGGGTGCGCCTGCAGCCGGGGGATACCACGCTGACCATCCTCTCCAATCGCTGGGAACTGAACCTGCCCCTGCACACGAGCGCGGGTGACTTTCTCATCACCCTCTACCGCCCCCCGGGCGGCACCGAGGAACTGCACGTGTTCGAGGTGAAGGAACTGCTCGCCTCGGACAATCCACACATTCCCGCCTGGCTGCCGGCTGAACTCGAACTGCACGCTCCCGCCGGATGAGCCGGGACAACCAGCCGTGGGCGCCCGTGGGCGGCGCCCGGCTCGCCTGGGATGAACACGGCGTACCGCGCTCCGGCACCTACGACGATGTCTACTACTCCCGCGAGGACGGGATCGCCGAGAGTCGCTACGTGTTCCTCGAGGGCAACGACCTGCCCGCCCGCTTTGCGGGAAGTGCGGGCGAGCACCTCTGCGTCGGCGAGACGGGCTTCGGCACCGGCCTCAATTTCCTGCTGACATGGCAGGCGTGGGAAGCCACGCCGGAGCCGCGTCGCCCCCTGCACTACCTGTCACTGGAGAAGCATCCCCTCACCCGCGCGGAACTCGAGCGCGCACTGGCCCGGTGGCCCGAGCTGGCAACCTATGCGGGCGCGCTGTCGAGCGCCTACCCGCCGCCCGTCCCGGGCACGCATCGCCTGCTGTTTGCACAGGGCCGGGTGGTGCTGGACCTGTACTTCGAGGAGGCCGGTGCCGCACTGGACGACCTCGCCTCCCGCGGCGAACCGCTGGTGGACGCGTGGTACCTGGACGGCTTCGCACCGGCGCGCAACGCCAGCATGTGGCAGCCGGAACTGCTGGCGCGGGTGGGGAGCCTGAGCCGGCCGCGGGCCACGTTCAGCACCTTTACCGCCGTCGGGCGGGTGCGGCGCGACCTCGAGTCCGCGGGCTTCACGGTGCACAGGCGCGCTGGCTTCGGCGCCAAGCGCGAGTGTCTCCAGGGGCAACTGCGCGAGTCCGAGCACACCGCGACAACGCCGCAGGCGACGCCCTGGGACCTGCCGGCCCGGCGCATGTCCAGGCCCGCCAGCGCGCTCGTCGTGGGCGCCGGGCTGGCCGGCTGCGCGACCGCGGCGGCGCTCGCGGCACGCGGCATCCCCGTCACGCTGCTCGACCAGGGCGCCTGCGCGGGTGCCGCCTCGGGGAACGACCAGGGCGTGCTGTTCACGCGCCTGTCGCACCGCCATTCCAAGCTGGTGGATTTCGCGCTGCTCAGTTACCTGCACGCGGCCGCACGCTACCGCGCACTGTTCGCGCGCGGCGCGCTGCTCGCCGGCCGCGACGGCGAACTCTGCGGCAGCTTCCAGCAGGTGGCCGACGCGACCGAACTGGCAAACCTCGCGGCTGCGCTGCGCGGTGCGGGGGAACTCGCGGAAGTGGTCGATGCCGCCAGGGCGGGCGCGCTCACGGGGGTCGCGCAGGACCTGTCCGGCATCTGGCTGCCCGCCTCCGGCTGGCTGCACCCGCCGGCGGTGTGCGCCGCGCTGATCGACCACCCGCTGGTCACGCTGCGCGAGCACTGCGGCACGCTGGACCTGTCCCGCCACGACGGACAGTGGCGGGCCACGGGCGCGAGCGGCGTGGTGGCAAGCGCCCCCTGCGCCGTGATCACGTGCGGCACGCTCAGCACCGCCTTCGACGCGAGCGCGGGTTTGCCGCTGCGCAGCATCCGCGGCCAGACCAGCCATGTGCCGGCCGCGGCGCTGCCGAGTGGCCTGCGCAGCGCGCTGTGCCACAGCGGCTACATTGCGCCCGCGCGTGCCCAACACTACTGCCTGGGTGCGACATTTGACGTGGATGACCCGGACCCCGCCGTGCGCCGCGCGGACCATGAACTCAACCTCGAGGCACTCGCGTCGGCACTGCCCGGCTGGCGCGAGCCGCTGGCCGCCCTCGACCCCGGTGCCCTGGCGGGCCGTGTCGGCTTTCGCGCCGCCACGCCCGACTACCTGCCGCTGGTCGGCCCCTGCCCCGATCGGGCCGCTTTCATCACGCACTACGCGGCGTTGCGCCGCGACGCGCGCGCCGTGATCACGGAACCCGGGGCCTACCTGCCGGGTCTGTATATCAACACGGGGCACGGATCCCGCGGCCTGTCCTCCACGCCACTCGCCGGGGAACTGCTGGCCAGCATGATCTGCGCCGAACCCCTGCCGCTGGACAGGCGCCTGGCTCGCGCACTGGCACCGGCGCGGTTTATCATTCGGGACCTCAGTCGCAACCGGATCTGACCTTGCACCGCTGTTTTCTCATCATTGTGCTGCTGGCGTGGGCCGCCCCGGCGCTGTCGCTCACCGAGTACACCGTGCGGGTGCTGGAACAGCGCGCGCAGCCGCGTGACAACTTCGTCCAGGGACTGGAGATCCACGACGGCATGCTCTACGTGAGCACCGGGCAGTACGGCAAGTCGCGACTGCTGCGCTACCGCTTCAGCGACATGGCCCTGGAGCGCGGCCGGCGGCTGCACCCGCGGGTATTCGCGGAGGGCCTGACCGTCCTCGACGACGCGGTCTACCAACTCACCTGGAAGAATCGCGTGGTGTTCACCTATCGCCGCAGCGACTTCGACTACCTGTCGCACCTGTCTCTCCCCGGCGAGGGCTGGGGTCTGACCAACGACGGTGAGAACCTCATCTACTCGGACGGCAGCGACCAGCTCTACACCATGTCACCGCAGAGCGGGAAGATCCTGCGCACGCTGCGCGTCACGCAGGGCGGCAGGCCCGTACGGCGCCTGAACGAACTGGAGTGGGTGGACGGCGCCATCTGGGCCAACATCTGGGGCACCGACCACATCGTGGTCATCAACCCCGACAGCGGCGAGGTGACGGCGACGATAGACCTGACCGGCCTGTTGCCCGAGGCCGAGCGCAAGCCCGGGACCGATGTCCTGAACGGAATTGCGCGCGATCCCGCGACAGGCGACCTCTGGGTCACGGGCAAACACTGGCCGTGGCTCTACCGCATCGAACTGGTAAACCCCGCGCAAGCTGCCCATGTGCCGCCCGCCACGCTAGAATAGCGCCCCTTTAAACCCTGGAAAGACACTGCATGAGCCAAAGCGCTACCGCCCACCCGGCCTTCGAACCCCTGCGCCGGGAAACCATCGACTCGCTCAACATCACGGTTGAACAATACCGGCACAAGAGCACCGGCGCGATGCACTACCACCTGGCGAGCGCCAACCCGGAAAACGTGTTCCTCGTGGCGTTGCGCACGGTGCCGCAGGACTCCACCGGCGTCGCCCACATACTGGAGCACACGGCGCTGTGCGGCAGCGAGCGATTCCCGGTGCGCGACCCGTTTTTCATGATGCTCAGGCGCTCCCTGAACACCTTCATGAACGCGTTTACGAGTTCCGACTGGACGGCGTACCCGTTCGCCAGCCAGAACCGCAAGGATTTCAATAACCTGCTCGAAGTCTACCTGGACGCGGTGTTCTTCTCGCGGCTGGACCCGCTGGATTTCGCCCAGGAGGGGCACCGCGTGGAGTTCGAGGACGCGGACAACCCGGACTCGGACCTGGTCTTCAAGGGTGTCGTGTTCAACGAGATGAAGGGCGCCATGAGCGCGATTACCAGCGTCCTCTGGCAGAAGTTGTGCGAACACCTGTTTCCCACCAGCACCTACCACTACAACTCCGGCGGTGACCCGGAGGCGATTCCCGACCTGTCCTACGAGCAACTCAAGCGCTTTTACGAGACGCACTACCACCCCACCAACGCCATTTTCATGACCTTCGGCGACATCAGCGCGGCGGAGCACCAGGCGGTGTTCGAGGAGCGCGCCCTGGCACGCTTCAAGAAACTGGACCAGCGCATCCAGGTGCAGCCCGAGCGGCGCCTCACCGCGCCTGTACGGGTGAGCGATACCTACGCCTACGACGAAAACGACGACACGGGCAACAAGACACACCTCGTCATGGGCTGGATGCTCGGCGAATCCGCCGACCTGGAGCAACTGCTCGAGGCGCAGCTATTGTCCAGCGTACTGCTCGACAACAGCGCCTCGCCCCTGCAGCACGCGCTGGAGACCACCTCCCTCGGGCGCGCGCCATCGCCGCTGTGCGGGCTGGAAGACTCGATGCGTGAACTGGTTTTCTGTTGCGGCATCGAGGGCAGCGAGGCGGAGCATACAGAAGCGCTGGAGGAACTGGTCCTCGACGTCATCGAGGACGTCGCGACCGAGGGCGTCAGCGGCGACCGGCTGGAAGCCGTACTGCACCAGCTCGAGTTGCACCAGCGGGAGATTTCCGGTGACAGCTATCCCTACGGCCTGCAGCTCATCCTGCAGGCGCTGGGTTCGGCCACGCACTACGCCGACCCCACCGATGCGCTCAACCTCGATCCCGTCATCGAGTCCCTGCGCAACAAGATCGCCGATCCCGACTACATTCGCGAACTCGCCCGGCGCCTGCTGCTCGACAATCCCCACCGCGTGACGCTCACCCTCACACCGGACACGGGCCTGAGCGCGGAACGCGCGCGACGCGAGGCGGCACGCCTGGCGGAAATCAAGTCGGGCATGGATGACGCGGCGCGTGAGGCGACCGTCCAACTCGCCCGGGACCTGCTGGCAAGACAGGCGCAGGAAGATGACGAGAGCGTGCTGCCGAAGGTGGAACTCGCGGATGTGCGCAAGCACATTCCCGAACCCGGGCAGCGGGTAGCGACGGTACAGGGCTTGAAGTTCACCACGTACGCCCAGGGCACCAACGGGCTCGTCTACCAGCAGGCCGTGGTGCCGCTGCCCGCGCTGACCCCGGCGCAACTGGAACGACTGCCGCTCTACAGCGGTATGCTCACAGAGCTCGGCGTCGGCTCCGACACCTACCTGCAAACCCAGGAGCGCCAGGCCGCCACCGTCGGCAGCATCTCGGGGTTTCCGGGAATGCGCGGCGCGGTGGCGAACGAACAACAGGTGACCGGCTTCTTCACGCTGTCCTCCAAGGCGCTGGCACGCAATACGGCGGCACAGTCCGAACTGATGCGGGACACGTTCGCGCACGCCCGTTTCGACGAACACGGACGCATCCGCGAACTCATACAGCAACAACGCGCGCGCCGCGAACAGTCGATCACCGGCAACGGCCACAGCCTGGCGATGTCGGCGGCCTGCGCGGGCATGAGCCCCGTCGCCGCACTGACCCACCAGCAGTCCGGTCTCGCCGGTATCAGCGCACTGCGCGACCTCGACGAGAGCCTCGCGGATGCGGGCAAGTGCGAGGAGCTGGCAGCATCCCTCGCGCAGTTGCACGAGGTGATTACAGGCGGCGGACTCCAACTCCTCGCGGTGGCGGAGGAAGAGCGTCTCGACGACGTGGTCGCCACCGCCACTGCCGCCTGGTCCGGCTTCCCGGCGAGCGCCGGGGACGGACAGCTCGCACTGGAGCCTGTGCGGGAGCGCCGCGGTGAACTCTGGCTCGCCAACACGCAGGTCAACTTCTGCGCCCGGGCCTACCCGACGGTGCCGGTGGAGCACGAGGACGCGCCCGCCCTGACGGTACTCGGCGGATTCCTGCGCAACGGTTACCTGCACCGCGCGATTCGCGAGCAGGGTGGCGCGTATGGCGGGGGCTCTTCGCAGGACTCCGCCATCGCCGCGTTCCGCTTCTTTTCCTATCGCGACCCGCGCCTGGAGGAAACACTCAGGGATTTCGATGCGGCGGTCGAGTGGTTGCTCGCGGGCGGCCACGGGCGACGCGAGCTGGAGGAAGCCATTCTCGGCGTGATCGGCACACTGGACAAGCCGAGCTCTCCCGCCGGCGAAGCGAAGCAGCACTTCCACAACACGCTGTACGGGCGTTCGCACGAACAGCGCGAGCAGTTCCGCCAGCGGGTCCTGGCGGTCGGGCTCGACGACCTCGTGCGGGTGGGAGAGACCTATCTCAAGCCGGAGCGCGCGAGTACGGCCGTGATAGTGCCGGCCGGCGCGGGCGCGGCCACCGCCGGACTGCGCGAGTCGCTGAACCTGGAACTCCGGGAGTTGTAGGGTCGAATTTATTCGACGTGGGACCCAACTCTCAATAGAAACCATTGCTTCGATTGAGAGCCGGGCTACCGGCCGAATGAATTCGGCCCTACACGGGCCGCTCCCACACGTAGGGTCGAATTTATTCGACATGGGACCCAACTCTCAATAGAAACCATTGCTTCGATTGAGAGCCGGTTTACCGGCCGAATAAATTCGGCCCTACATGGATCGTTCCCGCAGGCACGTTCGCATTCAACAGACAACCGTGCACCGCATCCCTGACTTGACACTCACGACCACGGACCCTGTGGGGTCGAATTCATTCGACCTCAAAGCCTAACGTCACTGCCACACGCTGCAACAGGCGGTCACCGGCCGATAAATTCGGACGCCACAATAAACACCCAAAAAAAAGGCGGCCAATCAGCCGCCCAAAGTAGACCCGTTAACAAGGGGTCGGGAATTACTGCATCGGCCCGCGCCGGTGTTCGCGGAAGTGTTCGCGACGCTTCTCGCGCTTCTTGGCAAACGCTTCAAGCTCCGCGCGCTGCTCCTCGTCCAGTATCTGGTACAGGCTCGCCTGGGCGCTCGCGCGGCGATACACCATACGACTGGTGATAGCCCCGATTTCGTCGGCGGTGGCCTGCGCGGCGCCTGCGTCGAATTCGGCGACTTGGCCCCTGAGACTCTCGTGCAGTTCCTCGATGCGCTCGTGATCCGCGCGCGCCTCTTCAAAGCCCTGGCTGAAAATTTCTTCCGCGCGGTCCTGCTGTTCCGCGGTGAGCTCCAGGTGGCGCGTCAGGCGCTCCACCATGTGCTCCGGGTCCGGGGCGCGGTCGCCACCGGGCTTGCCGGGCCAGGCGGCCACAGCCAGTGAGACCGTGGTCACGAGCACCGCGGTGCCGCCTATCAGGGCGCGGGATATTGAACGTTGCATGGCATCTTCCTCCTGGGGATTACAATGTGGTGGCTGACCACCTCGATGTCGCCTACAGCATAGAACCGCGACGCCGTTAAGCTCTGCCCGAGACCCGTTAAGAAATGTTAAGAAGCACTGCCGGCGGTTAAGTCCAGTGACAAGCCGGCGCACCTTGGCCACACTTGCACCCTGGACAACGATTGCACGACCACGGGAGCGGCGATGGGCGCCAGCCTACTCATCATCGATGACGACACGGAACTCTGCGCACTGCTCGCGGACTTCCTCACGCTGGAAGGCTTCACCGTCAACGCCCTGCATGACGGCCTGGAAGCGGCGCAGCACTGCCGCAACCGGCAATATGACGCGATCGTGCTGGACATCATGCTGCCCGGCCTGCAGGGCCTCGACGTCCTGCGCGAACTGCGCAAACAGGGCGACACGCCGGTTCTCATGCTCACCGCGCGCGGTGAAGACACCGATCGCATCCTGGGCCTGGAACTGGGGGCGGACGATTACCTGCCGAAACCCTGCAACCCGCGCGAGCTCGCGGCCCGACTGCGGGCCATCCTGCGCCGCGCGAACGCGCCCGCAGCGGCGGCGGGTGCGGTACTGGCGGTGGGCGACACAGCGCTCGACCCGTCTGTGCGCAGTGCCACCCACGGCGGCGTCGACCTCGGACTCACCAGCGCGGAATTCAATGTACTGCAGGTGCTGCTCGGCCGGGCCGGGCAGGTCGTCGACAAGGACACCCTGTGCCGGGATGCCCTCGGCCGTCCCCTCACCGCCTACGACCGCAGCATCGACGTCCACATCAGCAAGATCCGCAAGAAGCTCGCGGCGCTGGGCGGCAACGACCTGATCGTCAGCGTGCGCGGCGCGGGCTACCAGTTCCGGCAGGCGAGCTGACGACCCGTGCGCGGCCGGCTCTTCATCAAGATGTTCACCGCGTTCTGGCTGGTGACGATTGCAGTGCTCGCAAGCTGGCTGTTGTCCGCGAACTACTTCGACACGCGGGCCCTTGGGCCGCCGCACCCGGAAAAACACCGCTCCGGTCACCCTCCGCCCCCGCACCGCGCGATGCTGCAGATGATCTACGAGTTGCAGAACGCGGACCGCGAGGAGTTGCGCGACCTCGTTGCGACCGCGCGCAAGCGCCACGGGATTACCATCTACCTGCTGAACGCCGAGGGCGAGGAGTTGTTCGGCGAGGACCCGCCGGAGACGGCGCTGGCGGTAGCCCGGGAAGTCAGCGGGCGACGCCGCCGCGCGATGGCGCTCACCGCGGAGGGGCGCTTCAGTGCCCACGCCATCTATCACAGCGACTACGGCCCCCTGCGCGCCGTGTTCGCGTTCGACCGCAGGCAGCGCCCCATCATCGCCACGCTGGGCGACAACCCCTGGTTGCGGGTCCTGCTCGCGGTTTTGGTCAGCGGCCTCGTGTGCTACCTGCTGTCGCGCGCGCTGACCAATCGCCTCGCCGCGCTGCGCAGCGCCTCCCGGCGCCTGGCCGAGGGCGACCTCGCCACGCGCATACAGGTGCGTGCCACGGGCGGGGATGAAACCGACGAACTGGCGCGCGACTTCAACAGCATGGCGGGTGAGCTGCAGGACCGCATCCAGGCACAGAAACGCCTGTTGAGCGACGTCTCCCACGAGCTGCGCTCACCCCTGGCGCGCCTGCGCATCGCCCTGGCCCTGGCACAGGAGCAACCCGACTCGAGCGGCGCCCAGCTAGAGCGTATCGAGCGCGAGGCCGAGCGACTCGAGGAACTGATCGGCCAGCTGCTCGGCACCCAGCCGCGGGACGTGCCGCTGGATACTCACATCGACCTCGTCGCGCTGCTGCGCTCGCTCTGCGCGGATGCCGATTTCGAGGGCGGCCCCGACGGCAAGCGTGTCCGCTTCGAGTGCGACCTGCCGGAAGCCGTGGTCGCCAGTCACTCCGACCTGTTGCACAAGGCCTGCGACAACGTCTTGCGCAACGCCCTGGCGCACACCGGTGAGCACACCGCCGTGGAGGTCGCCCTGACCCAGTCCGGCAACGCATACACCGTGCGCGTGCGGGACCAGGGGCCGGGCGTGCCGGAGGACGAACTCGACAACATCTTTGGCGAGTTCTACCGCGTCGACAGCGCCCGCAGCCGGGACACGGGCGGGTACGGACTGGGACTCGCCATCGCCCGCCGCGCGGTCGTGCAGCACGGCGGCGCCATTCGCGCGCGCAATCACGGCGACGGTCTCGACATCATCCTCACGCTGCCAGTGCAAAGCTGAAAAATCTCGTCTAAAATCGCCCGCCGCAACCACCTTCACTTTCCGGGCGACACATGTTCGACGTACGACCCCTGGCGGGCGCCCTGGGCGCCGAAATTCACGGAATCGACCTCTGCCGCGAGCTGGGCGCCGATGAGATCGCCGCCGTGCGGGCCGCGCTGCTCGAGCACGAGGTGATCTTCTTTCGCGACCAGGACGTCACCCCGGCGCAACAGAAAGCGCTGGCCCTGTCCTTCGGCGCCCTGCAGACACACCCCGCCTACGACACCGTGGAGGGCTTCCCGGAGATCACCATCCTCGAGAGCACCGCGGAAAAGCCGACCAAGATTGAGGCCTGGCACTCCGACATGACCTTTCGCCAGCACCCGCCCATGGCGACCGTGCTGCGCGCGATGATCGTGCCCGAGCGCGGCGGCGACACCCTGTGGTCCAGCATGACCGCCGCCTACGCGGGCCTGTCAAAGCCCATGCGCGAGTTCCTCGACGGACTCACGGCCGTGCACAGTTTCAGCCACGGTTTCAAGGAGAGCCTGGCGGAGCCGGGCGGACAGGAACGGCTGGCGAGCGCGGTCGCGGCGAACCCGCCGGTGCGCCACCCGGTCATCCACACGCACCCCGAAACGGGCAGGAAGGTCCTGTTCGTGAACAGCCTGTTCACCACGCACATCGAGGGGCTCTCGCGGGCGGAGAGCAACGCGATTCTGGAGCTGCTGTTCAAACACGTCACCACGCCGGAATACACCTGCCGTTTCAAGTGGCAACCCAACTCCATCGCGATCTGGGACAACCGCAGCACGCAGCACAAGCCGATCAACGATTACTTCCCGGCGCACCGGCGCCTGCAGCGTATTACGATTGATGGGGATCAGCCTTATTAGTAATGGCGATACGCGCCATGCGCGCGCGGGGTCGGATTCATTGGACGCGGGACGTCGCCCTGGATACTGACCACTGTCGGGATTGAGGGCCCAGTTCCGAGCCGAATAAATTCGGCCCTACGGGTGCACGGCAAGCACGCCCGGTCGAATGAATTCGACCCCACGGGTGCGAGGCAAACATGCCCGGTCGAATGAATTCGACCCCACGGGTGCGAGGCAAACATGCCCGGTCGAATGAATTCGACCCCACAGGTGCAGGGCAAACAGGCCCGGTCGAACGAATTCGACCCCACAGGTGCGGTTGACGTGCGCCGCTTGCTGTCAGCTCGACCCCGCAGGATTGCGGGTAATGCTTCGCCCTCAGGCGCCGGCGACCTCCCCCGCCCGCACCCTGCGCATGTAGTCGTTCACCTCGCGCTTCACTTCCGGCGCGAACAGGTACAGGCCGAGGATGTTCGGCACCGCGATCAGGAAGACCATCGCGTCGGAAAAATCCAGTACCGCATCCAGCTTTATCATCGCGCCGACGGCGATGAACGCGCAGAACACGAACTTGAACGCCAGTTGCACCGCCGTCCCCTCGCCGAATAGGTAGGTCCAGGCCTTCAGCCCGTAGTAGGACCACGCGATGCTCGTCGAGAACGCGAACAGCAGCGCTGCCAGCGCCAGCGGGTAAGGCGCCCAGGGCACGTGGTGGGCGAACGCCGCCGAGGTGAGTTCGATGCCCTCCAGGCCCTGCTCCATCAGGCCCGCCGGGTAGGCCGTGGCCACGATCACCAGCGCCGACAGCATGCAGATCACCATCGTGTCGATGAACGGTTCGAGTAGCGACACCAGGCCTTCCGAGGCCGGCTCGTCGGTCTGCACGGCGGAGTGTGCGATGGAAGCCGAGCCGAGGCCCGCCTCGTTGGAGAACAGCGCGCGCTGGAAGCCGACGATCATCGCGCCAACGAGCCCGCCCGTCGCGCTGTCGAGACTGAACGCGTCGCTGAAAATCAAACCCAGCGCCGCGGGAACGTGGCCTGCGCTCATAGCGATGATGATCAGCGCCGACAGCACGTACAGCACGGCCATGAACGGCACCAGCACGCCGGCCACCCGCGCGATGGAGCGAATGCCGCCGATGATGACCAGCGCCACGGTAACGGCCAGGATGAGGCCGAACAGCCAGCCGCGTTCGGCGAAGAAACTGTCGGGGCCGCCGCTGATACCCACGAACTGCACATACGCCTGGTTGGACTGGAACATGTTGCCGATGCCCAGGCAGCCGATCACCATGCACAGCGCGTAAAACACGCCGAGCGCCTTGCCGACGCCGGGGCTGCCGCGGTCACCGAACAGGCGCTCGAGGTAGTACATGGGACCGCCCGAGACCGAGCCGTCCGAGTTGTGGCGCCGGTATTTCACACCGAGGGTGCACTCCACCAGCTTGGTGGACATGGACAGGAAGCCCGCCAGCATCAGCCAGAACGCCGCGCCGGGGCCGCCCATGCCGATCGCCACCGCCACGCCCGCGATGTTGCCGACACCGACGGTGCCGCTCACCGCGGTGGCCACCGCCTGGAAGTGGGATATCTCGCCCGTGGCGGTGTGGTCGTGGAAGTGGCCGCGCACATGGCGCACCGCGAGATCGAAGCCCCGGATGTTGACGAAGCCCATGTAGAAGGTAAAAAAAGTCGCGGCGACGGCGAGCCAGAGGACGATCAGGGGAAACGGCTGGCCGAATATGGGCACCTTGTAAAACA
Organism: Gammaproteobacteria bacterium; assembly: GCA_030428835.1. Lineage (GTDB taxonomy): Bacteria > Pseudomonadota > Gammaproteobacteria > Pseudomonadales > Halieaceae > Marimicrobium. The sequence goes on from JAUIEP010000051.1 coordinate 28,794, forward strand.
CGATATTGGAAAGGCCATCGGCCAGCGGCCGGACCAGCGCCTCCACCTGCTGGTCGAAACTGCCCTGCGCCTGTGTCGCGGCGCTCGCCGCCAGCAGCACCACCAGCAGCGGCCAGCGTCCCCATCGCGCCATGTCGTCACCCCATACTTGCTCTTATAAACCGCCCATGCTCGCACAGGGGCCACGCGCAGGCAAAACGACGCCCGGGCGACGGGCGCACTGACCGGCGTGCGCCTTAACCCAGGCTTGCCTGGAGGCGCTCGGCGGCGGCGAGGAAGTCTTCCTTGAACTGGTAGACCACGTTGCGCACCGTGGTGCTCTCGTTCATGAGACCGACACCCTGCCCCACCCAATACGTGGCGAGTTCTTTAGCGCCCTCGTGACCGCTCTCGGCCAGCTTGTCGACCTGGCGCAGCGCGGGCTCGCTGACCAGCGGCTGCAGGGGCATCGGCAGCGGCCTGGGACTGCCCTCGGCCTCCCACGCTTCCGTCCAGGCCG
>JAUIEP010000052.1 GCA_030428835.1 Gammaproteobacteria bacterium
TTACGCAGGCCCGCCCGCCCGTACCTGCTCCCGGCATCCTGGCCCTGTTCGGCCTGGCCCTCGCCGGCCTGGGTGTGAGCCGCCGCCGCGCTGCCTAAGCACTAAATCTCCTCCGCTGAAAGGGGGTGGCTATCACAGCCACCCCCTTTTTTTTGCTTTGTGCTCTGGCGCACACTCGCCGGGGGGCTCCGTTGTCTGCCCTATGGACGCCCTGTACAATCGAGCGATCTCTTTTCCTAAACCGTGTTTCATGAGCCGGTGATGTGGCGCCGTGAATCCCCTTGAGCGGAGTTTTGAAGCTATGAGAGGTGCCATCTCGCTTTGGCTACGCCTGGTCCTGGTGACGCTGATCCTGGGTGCTTGTGGCGCAGATGACAGGACTCCCCAGGAACACATCGATGCCGCGGTCGCGTTCGAGGCGCAGGGCCAACTGGACGCCGCCATCCAGGAACTGAAAGCCGCACTGCAGCAGTCGCCCGACCTCTCCGATGCCCGCTTCCTCCTCGGTTCTATCCAGTTGCGCACGGGCGATCACAGTGCCGCCGCCAAGGAACTGATGCGCAGTTTCGAACTCGGCTACGACCCCGAAGTCCTCGCGATCCCCCTCGCGACGGCCCTGCTGAGCCAGCGGGAATACCAGGAGCTGATCGACGTCGCCGGGGATCTCCCCAACCTGACGGGAGACGACCAGGTCCAGCTTCTCGTGCTGCGCGGCCACGCGCTTACCGGACTCGGCGAACTCGAGGAGGGCGATGCGCTGTATGACATGGCGCTGTCCCTCAAGGACGATGCGGCCGAGGCGCGCCTTGGCAAGGCCCAGGTTGAAGCGAACCGCGGCAACCTGGAAAAGGCGCGCGCGTGGATCGCCAGTGCGCTTGATGCGGACCCAAAACTGAACTCGGCCTGGAGCCTGCTCGGTGACATCGAGCAGTTCGACGGTAACCTCGAGGCTGCCGAGATCGCCTATTCGGAGGCGCTCAAGATCAAGGCCGAGAGCGTGCATGAACTGGCGAGCCGCGCACTCGTACGCCTGGCGCGTGACGACCTGAACGGGGCGCGGCAGGACGTGACCCAGGCGATGCGGCTCAACACCCGCGCGCCGATGAAGCAACCCCTTGCCTACTACGCCCAGGGGCAGTTGCGACTGAAATCCGGCAACTACGAGAAGGCCATCCAGTCACTCGAAAAGATGCTGGAGTATACGCCGGACTACCTGCCTGCGCGCTACTACCTGGGCATCGCCCACTACCGACTGGGCAATATTGAACAGGCCGACCAGAATGCCACGCTGTTCCGCACCCGGGCCCCGCGCTTCCCCGGGGCGCATCGCCTCTACGCGGCGGTCAAGTATTCACAGGGCGAATTCGACGAGGCCAGGGAAGTCCTGGAGAACCTGCTCTCCTTTATCCCGGAGGATACCTGGTCACTCGCCATGCTGTCTGACATTGCCCTGGTGCAGGGTGACGCGAGCCAGTCGGTTGAAGGTTACCGGCGTCTCGTGGAGCTCTATCCGGACTCGGTGTCCGCGCATCGCAACCTCGCGCTTGGCCTCATGGTCATGGACCCGAAGCAGGCGCGACAGGTTTTGCTGGAGCAACTCGACAAGGAGGGCGGGGGCGAACGGGCGACCGAGACCAAGACGCTGGTGCTGTTGTCGTACCTGCGCGCGCAGCAATGGGATGAAGCCGTCGTCGCCGCCCAGGACCTGATCGCCGACGATGGGAAGAACTGGGACGCCTACACGCTGCTCGCCGGTGCCTACACCGGCAAAGGTGAGACCGACAAGGCGCGCGAGGCCTATCGCCAGGCGCTGCAGTTGCGACCCGGCAACATGAACGCGGCAAACAACCTGGCGCGGCTTGAGGTGAAGAGCGGGAACCTCAAGGCTGCGCGGACGCTGTACGAGGAGATGCGGGACAACAACCCGGACGAGGTTGCGCCGATTCTGTACCTCAATGCGCTGGACCAGCAGGAGGGCAAGTTTGAGGAAGCGCAGGCCCGGTTGGAGTCCGCGATCGCCACACACCCGGCGGAGACGACGCTGAAACTTGCACTGGCGCGGCTGTACCTCACCACGGGCCAGCCCTCGAGTGTGCTTTCCATGAGCTATGAGCTCAATGCCGACCAGGCTAACTCACCCGCGATGCTGCAGGTGCTCGGGGATGCGCAGTTTGCCCTGGGCCAGCCTGCCGCCGCCGCCGAGGTGTATGAGAAACTCGTCCGCGCCGTGCCCGATGTTGCGACGCTGCACTACCTGCTCGGTCGTGCCTATGCCTCCGCCGGCCGCCTCGGCGATGCCTACGAGCAGTTGCAGGAGGCGGTGCAGATCGACGATGAGCACTATGCGTCACAGATCCTGCGCATCCAGCTACTGCGCCTGGAGAACAAGGGCGCCCAGGCGCGACAGTTACTTACCGCCCTCGACAGCCAGTTGACGGATCGCCCGGAGGTGCTCGTGGAACAGGGCTGGCTAGCCCTCTACGAGAACGACTTCGACGCGGCGCGCGCAGCCTTTGAGAAAGCCTTTGCACGGGCCCCCATCAATGACATGGTCGTACAGCTGGGCGTCGTGGACTGGCAGGACGGTAAGCCGGAGGCCGCTATCGAACGTTATAAAGAGTGGCTTGCCAAGAATCCCGATGATCCCAAGATATTGATTCACCTGGGCAACACGTACCTGCAGTTGGGGATGGACGATGACGCCGTGCGCGTGTTCGAGTCGTTGCGCAAGCTCAATCCGGACAACCCTGTGGTCCTGAACAACCTGGCCTGGTTGTTGCGCAAGACCAGCCCGGACAAGGCCATGGACTATGCCGAGCGTACCGTGCAGTTGGCCCCCGGCTGGGGCGCGGCCCTCGACACGCTCGGTTCGATTCAGCTTGAACAGGGGGATCTCAATCGCGCCGAGCGTTCGTTCGAGCAGGCGTTACAGCGCTCACCCGGCAACCCTGATATTCGCTATCACCTGGCGGTCGTGTCGGCGCGCCGGGGTAATACCGGTCAGGCGGTGACCATACTCAAGGCTATCCTGGCCGACCGGGATACGCCGTTCGCCAGCCGTGCCGAGGCTGAGCAGCTCCTTGCGTCACTGCGGTAGCCCGGCAGGCGGTTAGAAGAAACGCTGTAGCTGCAGTTCGAGGTAATCGTCGCGGCGGATATAGTACAGCGGGTCCGCCCGGTCGATGTTGCTGAACAGGCGCGCCTCGAGCGTTACCACCCACGCTTCATCCCACCTCCGCGCAGCCTCGATATTGAAAAACTGCGAGTCGTTGTCCAGGTCGACGATGACGCCGGCCAGCAGCGTGCTGCCGGCGATGTCGTTGCCGCTGTAGCGCAGGCCGAGGTAGAGGTCGCGGGCCAGGGCGGATGGTGCGCGCTCGTCGCGCTCGTCGTAGTGGTATTCCGCCAGCCAGCCAATATCGGCGTCGCCGCCGCCCACGCCGTACTGCGTGTATTCGAAGCCGCCGACTGCGGCGGCATAGCTGTCGACTTTGTTGTCGTTGTACAGCGCCTCCAGTTTCCAGAGCCAGTCACCCAGCGTGGCCTGTACGTCGATGCTCGTCTGTTCCACCTGCAGGTAGTAGGGCAGTAGCGCGTCGCCGGCCGCGTTGGGCAGCAACAACGGACGGCGGTCGGTCCCGGAGAAATGCGCAATGCCGATATCCCAGTCGCCGATGTAGTGGCTCCAGCGCACTGCCAGGTCGACGTGATCGTCGCCGTCCGCGGAGTCAAAACGGGCCTCGTCCGTGTCGACGGGCGGCTCACTGCGCAGGCGCCCATCGCGCCCGGGAAAGGTGCGTTCGCGGAACCAGGGCAGTATCCAGGCCTGCAGGGTACCCAGGCGGCCCGTCGAATAGTCGATGTTCAGCATCGGTTGCCCGAGCTTGTCCTCGTTGTCGATATTCTCCACGGCGTCGGTCTGGTTGATGATGTCCACCAGGTGCTGTGATTCGGCCACGCCCCAGAACTCGACATCCACACCGACCTTCGCCAGCCAGGGCCCGCGCTCTATCTGCCAGTACGCTTCGCGCAGGTCGACATGGCTGCGTTCACTGTCCTGCACGTCGTAGCGCGCGAAGGGCCTGAAGCCGAATTGCTGGCGCGACTCGGCGAGCCGCAAGTGGTACTCCGGTTCAATGGCGATCGAACCGTGCTGGCGCTCCTGGCCCGGATGCGCCGGACTGTCCGGGAAAAGGCGCAGTTCCAGGTCGATATGGCCCGACCATTCGCCACGCACTTCCGGCGGCGGCGCGCTGGCGCGTCGGTTGCGCTGTGGGCGCGGTGGTATCGAGGGTCGTGCGGGAGGCGGCGCTTCCGCCACGCGGGTATTGTCGGCCGCCGGCGGCTGTTCGTCGGGTTCGGTTTCATACAGGTCCAGAACCAGGCGTTCTCCCCGCCCCAGTCCGCGGCCGAGGGGAAACAGCTCGGCCCGCAAATTGGCCGCCACGCTGAAGACGTAGCGGATTGTCTGGTCCGGCCCCGGTTCCACGCGTATGCCGAGTATCTTGTCTCCCGGTACCTGGACGGGCAGGACGGCGCCGCCCGCCCCGATAACGACGGTGACCTCGCCTGCATTGGCATCGGTGGACAGCTCGTGGGAGGTCTCTCCGCTCAGGTCGAACACGACCCGGGTGCGACCCGGCGTCAGCCCGACGCGCACCTCCTGTACCTGCACAGCGGTTTCATCCTGGGCCCGGGCGACCTGCCAGGGCGGCATAAGCAGGGCAATGATGACAACCAGCAGTATTCTGGGCACTAGGTTGATTCCGGTAGGTTAGCGGCTGCGCGCGAGGGCCTGGCGTTCGAAATCGCGCGACGTCAGGCCGGCGCGGAAGCGATAGTTGCTGAACTCGAGCAGTGTCTGTTTGCCGGTCTGGTGATTGGTCATGAACATTTCATCGGGTCGCCAGTACTGGTCGAGGTACACATGGTAGCCTGACAGCTCCATGGTTTTCAGCAATTCGTTCTTGCGGTCGTAGTAATCGACGCGCAGGAGGCGGTAGTGTTCCTGGTCGTACCACGCGACCTGCCGTGAGTAGCCGGACCGGGGATTCACCGGCACACGCTCCACCATGTGGCATTTCTCGGTCAGGGTGTCTTCACCCAGGTAGCGATAGCGGTATTTCTCGACCTCCTGCGAAGCGAGGTCCTCGTAGGCGAATTCGCTGCCCATGAAAGGCCCCGACTTGTCCGAGGCCGAGATCCGCTTGACCCTGTCCAGCGCGGGCAGGTACAGCCACTGGTCGTCGTTACCAACCCTGTGCGTATGGGTGAGGATGGCCGTACCCTTCAGGTCGCGTGGCCGGTCGAACACCAGCACGCTGTGATCACCGTCATCGGCTATTTCGAGGGTGCGCTGGCGCATTGTGCGGCGAATCTCTTCGCCCGCGCGGTTGTACAGCACCATGGTGAGATCTGCGGTGCTGTTGCCGAAACCGTTATCCCGTGCGTCCGCCTCCCGCGCCACCGCCAGGCCGCGTGCGGCCGCGTCTTCGGCCGCCACCACCGGGCCGGAAAGCAGCAGGTGAAAAAGTAGCGCGAGCATCGGCGTGCGCGTGATTGAAAACATGGTCCTCGTCCCCTGCGCGAGCATGGTTGCTGCGACACCCCGGTGCCGCGACTGCCTGTGCTGGTCGTGACCACGAATTTTACTCGCGCGCCGCGCTTGCTGACCAGTAATCTGCGGCGCCGGTATTTCCGGTCGCAGGTATTAAGCATGTAACATATTGAAAAATATGAATAAATGGCCTTTTTCTAGGGCGCGCCGCGCATTGGTAATAATGCCGCGCCGCAACCCTGCCGAGTCGGGCCGGCCCGCCACATGACGAAGGTCGCAGACTGCGATGTCGCGCTTTCGGGTGGGTTTGAATTGTTCAATAATAACGTGTCGCCGTTACTTCTCTTCGCTTCCTCAGGAGCACTCTGGATGATCCGAAGCGCGTTGCTTGTCACCTTGACCCTATTGCTGTACGCCTGCGGCGATGGCGACGAACGCACCAGCCAGGAACACATCGCCGAGGCGCGGGTGTACCTCGAGGCAAACCAGCTCCGTCCGGCCGTCATCGAGTTGAAGAACGCCCTGCAGAAAGACGTGAACAGCGCCCAGGCCCGGGCCATGCTCGGCCAGATCTACTACGAACAGGGTGACTATGAAGGCGCGTCGAAGGAGCTTTCGCGGGCGGTTGAAATGGGCGCCGATCCCGCGGGGATCATGCCGAACCTGGCGCAGACGCTGCTCAGTCTTGGCGAATACGCACAGCTCGAGGCGCTACCGGTGGACGGCCTGGCCCCTGAAGGTCGCTCACTCGTACAGGCCGCCAAGGGCCTGGCGCAGCTTTTCCAGGGCAACACTACCGCGGCGGAGGAAATAATCGCGACCGCGCTTACCAACGAGACAGTGTCGCCCTATGCGCGGGTCGCCGATGCGCGTTTGTCGATGGCCCGACAGGAGTATCCAAAGGCGCGCGATAAACTCAAGTCGATATTCAGCGAACACAAGGACTACGGCCCCGCCTGGAATCTGTTGGGAGACATCGAGGCGGCCGAGCGCAGGGCTGCCCAGGCCGAGGAGGCCTATTCCAATGTGTTGCGGGTGCAGCCCATGGCCTTCGACGCGCGCCTGAACCGCGCGATGATGCGAATCTACCAGAACAAGTTCAAGCCCGCGCGCCAGGATCTCGACAGCCTCATGAAGGGGCACGGGGGCGTCGCCAAGGTTCACCCGGGTGTGAACTTTGCGCGGGGCATTGTGTTCCTGCAGGCGCAACAGTTTGGTCCTGCCAAGGCCGCGTTTGAAAAAGCGTCGCAGTACTCCGAGAAGTATCCGCTGACGCATTACTACCTCGCGGCCATCGACATGGAGCAGGGCCAGACCCAGCAGGCGCTCGTCAATGTGTACCGGTTTCTCGCGATTGTGCCCGGCAGCGTCGTGGGCGCCAAGCTCGCGGCCAAGCTGGAACTGCAGCAGCAGGACTACACCGCCGTGCAGACCCTGCTGCGGCCGGTGCTCGAGGCTTATCCCACCGATATCGATGTCCTGAACATGCTGGCGAGCGCCAGCCTGGCGCAGGGCAAGGGCAGTGAAGGGGTCGACCTGCTGTTGAAAGTCGTTGAACTGCAGCCCCAGTCTGTCGAGGCCCAGGCGCGTCTTGGCGCCGGCTTCCTCGCCGCGGGTGACGAGGACCTGGGTATTGCGACCCTGAAGGACCTGCTCAGGAGCGACCCCGGCTACGAGCAGGCCGATATCCTGATTGTCCTGAACTACCTGCGCACCCGCCAGGCTGACGAGGCGGTGCGGGCGGCCGAGGAATACCGCGACCGCAACCCGGAAAGCACCACCACGTACAACCTGCTCGGCCGCGCGTACGCGATGGCGGGGCGCAAGGACGACGCCAGGGCGGCCTTCCAGAAAGCGCTTGCCCTGCGACCCGATGACCCCGGCGCGAACAACAGCCTGGCGGAATTCCGGCTTGAAGAGAAAGACTTCGAGGCCGCACGGAACTATTACCGCCGGGTGCTCGACAAGAATCCGGACCATATGCAGACGCTGATGAAACTCGCTGCCTCCTTCGCCCTGGAAGGGCGCGAGGACGAGATGTTTGCCAGCCTGGACCGCACGCTCGAGTCTCATCCCCGGGCGATGGAACCGCGTCTTGTCAAGGCGCGGTATTTCATCGCGCGCGGCGACCTGGAAAAGGCCGGCGTGGAATTCAACGCGTTGACGCACGACCAGAAGCAACACCCGGACGCCCTGTTTACGCAGGCCGGCTTCGAACTCGCGGCCGGGCGTCACAACCAGGCGCTCAACACACTGGAGAAGCTGACGCGGGTGCGGCCCAACGTGAGCCAGTACCACTACATGAAGTCCAAGGCTTACGCCGGCCTCGGCGACCTGAAGCAGTTTACGGCGGAACTGGAACGGGCCGTGGAACTGGACCCGGATCATTTCTACGCCAAGCTCGCGCTGACCCGCCTTAACCTGGTTACCGGCAGTACCAAGCAGTTCCGCAAGCACCTGGCTGAGCTGAAGGCGGTGGCACCGGACAATCACGACGTGATGAAACTGGAGGTGGCCGACGCCGAACAGCGCGGTGACAACGCGCGCGCCGAGCGGCTGTTGGAATCCCTGTACAAGCAGGCACCCACGGTGGGCAATGTGATGGCATTGGCGACCCATCGCGAGAAAGTGGGTGATGCAAAGGGCGCGGTGGCCGTGCTCGACAGCTGGCTGCAGGACCACCACGACGATGTCCAGGTGCGGCAGAAAATCGCCCAGGTTCGCGGCAGCAGCCAGGATATCGACGGCGCCATCGAGGAATATCGCGCGATCGTCAACCTGGATGACGACAATATCGTGGCGTTGAACAACCTCGCCTGGTATCTCCTGGAGCGCAACCCAGAGGAGGCGCTCGTGCATGCCCAGAAGGCATTCGGCCTGTCGCCGGAATCGAGCTCAGTGCTGGACACGCTTGCCATGGCGCAGCTTGCGACGGGGCGACTGGCTGAGGCGCGCCGCACCATAGATCGCGCGCTGGAGCTGTCGCCCGACAGTCCCGAACTGCAGTACCACGAGGTGCGCATCAGGGCGTCGGAAGGGGACCGCGCGGGGGCCGCCGAGAGTCTGGCTGCCCTGCTTGACCGGCACGAGGAATTCTACGAGCGCGAGAAGGCGGTCGCCCTGCTCGCCGAGTTGCGCTAGCGCGCTAGGTCTTCAGGCCAAGGCGTTCCAGCAGGTTGTACAAGGTTGGCCGTGTAATGCCCAGGATATTCGCTGCGTCGGTGATATTGTCGTTGCAGTGATTCATGGCGCGCAGCACAGCCTTGCGCTCTGCCTCCTCGCGTACTTCCTTGAGATTAAGCGGTAAGGGTTCCGCGGTGGACTCGCCCAGCTGGAGATCTTCCGCGCTGATGTGGTGGCCGTCCGCCATGATCACGCCGCGCTTGATCTTGCTCTCCAGTTCGCGCACATTGCCGGGCCATTCGTAGGCCTCCATCGCGGCAACGGCGTCCGGCGAGAATTCCCGGGCACTCGAGTTGTACTCCTCGCTCAGCGTTTTGAGGAATGACTTGGCGAGGACCAGTACGTCGCCGTCCCTGTCCTTGAGGGGCGGAATGTCCAGGACGATTTCGCTGATGCGGTAGTACAGGTCCTCGCGGAACAGGCCCCGCTCGATATGGCGCGGCAGGTCCTGGTGGGTCGCGCAGATAATGCGCACGTCCACGGGAATCTCCTTGCGGCCACCGATTCGCTCGACCACGCGCTCCTGCAGGAAGCGGAGCAGCTTGGCCTGCAGTTCCATCGGCAGGTCGCCGATCTCGTCCAGGAAGAGCGTACCCTCGTGGGCGTACTCGATCTTGCCGGGGGTGGTCTTCGCGGCGCCGGTAAAGGCGCCTTTCTCGTAGCCGAACAGCTCGCTCTCCAGCAGGTTTTCAGGGATTGCGGCACAGTTGATGGCGATGAGTGGTTTGTCCGCGCGTGGACTCAGTTCGTGCAGGGCCTGCGCGCAGCGTTCCTTGCCGGTACCGGAGGCGCCCAGCAACAGCGTGGTAATGTCGGAGGGGGCGATCTTCTCGATCGTACGGCACACCTTGAGCATCTGTGGGCTGGCGGTGATGATGCCGCGCAGGGGCATGTTCTGGTCGTGCTGTTGCAGGCGCCGGTTTTCTCTCTCCAGTTCATACACGTGGTAGGCGCGGTCCACCAGGAGGGCGAGGAGTTCGGGGTCGGCCGGCTTCTGGTGGAAATCGTAGGCGCCCAGCGCGATGGCCTTGACTGCGTTGGCGCGCTCGTTGTCGCCGGTGACCACGATGACCTTGGTCTCGGGCGCGAGCGTCAGTATTTCGCTGAGTGTCGCCAGGCCCTCGGTGACGCCGCCCGGGTCCGGAGGCAGGCCGAGGTCCAGTAGCACGACGCCGGGTTGCACCCGGCGCAGCTGGTTGATGGCCTCGGTACGGTCGCCGCTGACCTCGACCTCGTAACCCTCGAAGGCCCAGCGCAACTGGCTCTGCAAGCCTTTGTCGTCCTCGACCACCAGCAGGTATTTTTTATCTTCTTTCACGGTGTTATCGCCTTCTTGTGTGAACGTTTTCTAGGCAGCCTGTTCGGCTGGCCCCGGAATGCTGACGCGAAACAGGGAGCCTTCCCCGGGGATGCTCTGCACGCGGATATCCCCACCCAGGCTGCGGATGAAGTCGCGGCTCTCGAAAGCACCGATTCCCATGCCTGTCAGACCCTTGGTGGAGTCGAACGGCTTGAACAAGCGCTGGCGGATGAACTCTTCGTCCATGCCGACTCCGCTGTCCTCGATCTCCACGAGCGCCGCGCCGTTGTTGTTCTTGAGGCGGACCTCGACGCGCCCGTCGTTGGCCGTGGCGTCCTGGGCGTTGCTGATCAGGTGGCCGAACACGGCCAGCAGTCGCTCGCGATCGCAAGTCAGCGTGAAGCCGCTTTCGTTGCAGGTCAGCGCAGGGCGAGGCTCGCGTACTTGTGAGTCCGCCACAGCCTGTTGCAGCAGGGAGCCTAATTCAAACTGTTGCTGGCCCATGGCGCGCTCTTCGCTGCGCAACTGCGCCATAAGATTGGTCATGCGTGTCACCGCGTTGTTGACCGTGTCGACCATGTCATCGACGAATGCCGGGTTGTGTTTGTGTTTCTCCGCGTTCTTTACCATCAACGACAGTTGCGCCAGGATGTTCTTCAGGTCGTGGATCACGTAAGCCGAGAGGCGGTTGAACGCCTCGAACTGCCGCGATTCCATGAGGGCCTGGTCCGCCTGGAACTGCGCCAGGTGGCTGGCCGCCTGCCTGCCCGCCATTTTCAGCAGGTCGCGGTCCTCCCAGTTCAGGTCCCAGATAAGCTCCGGTTCACGCAGCAGCAGGATGCCCTGCAACTGGTGGCCGGATAACAGGGGAATGATCAGCCAGGCGCGGTTGATATCAAGGATCGCCCTGGGTAACTCCAGGTTCTCGTACACGTCGGGGGAGTGTCGCCACTCCCGGATGTCGATGATCCACTCGCTGGTTTCCAACCACTGTGGCAGTGCGCCGAGGTCGATATCGTTGCCCGGGTGTGGCATCTCCCAGTGAGCGACCAGGCCGAACTGCGCATTCTCGGAACGGCTCCACAGCAGTCCCGCGGGACTCTTGGCGAGGTTGGCCACCGCTCGCGTGATGCCCGTCGGGACATCCCGTTCGCTCTCGGCCAACAGGCGGGTGAACTGCAGCCATTCCAGGCGGTAGTCGTACTTGTAGCTGAAGAAATTCTTGCTGAGCCAGACGCGCGCGCGTGCGCGTATGCGCCCGGAGAACAGGAGCACGACCAGGATCAGGCCCGCGGCCGTCAGGAACACAATCTGCAGCACGCCGCTCCAGTTGCCGCCGAGATAGCGGATGAAGTAGGCGGCAAGCGCCATTGTGATCAGGTAGATGCCGGACGCCATGAGTGTCAGCGAGTGGAAGGCCACGTGGCGCGACAGGTAGATGCTGCTCGGCGCCTCCCGGTCGGTCTCCGGACGCTCCGCGCGGCTGACGCTGATCGCGATCAGGAAGGCGGCCATGGCGACTACCGCGCCCCGGGCCTGCCACAGTTCCCGGTCGAGGTTGCGGTACAGGAGCGCCTGGGCATACATGAAGATATCGAAGGCAAAGATGATGCCGAGCGCGATACACAGGTGCTTGGTGGACCACAGTTCGCTCTCGTTGCTGTTGCGGAAGTACTGTTCCAGGGCGAGCAAACAGCCGATGGCCATGACCAGCCAGATACTGAATGTCACGTAGGAGGAAATGTCGTAGACCAGAGCGGTGCTCGCCGCCAGCGGCCCAACGCCGAGCAGCGCCGCGGCCAGCAGAACGACGACGAGGGCGTACCAGGGTATCCAGCGGTCGCTGGTAAGGATATGGCCGGTACCCTCGTAGCGCGTACCTACCAGGCGCAGCAGCACGAACCCCCAGCCTGCGTTGCGCCCGACCTCGGTCAGCTGCATCAGGAAGAGTTGCGGTTCCGGCATCAGGTTGGAGACGGTAACAGTACCCGCCCACAGCGCCGTGAGTAGGGTGGCGTTTAGCAGGGGAATACCGACGGGGCTGTTGCGGCGGCTGATGAAGGCCAGGACGGCCAGCATGAAATAGGCGAGCAGTGCGGTGCCATGGCTGTAGAGGCCGACGTTGCTCAGGATGTTGCTTTGCGCCTCCATTTCGAATGTGTCCAAAGCGTGGCCCAATTCACGTTCCGACATAGCGGTGTCATGGGAGAAACACTATACTCTGGCTCCATTAGTGTAAATGCCGCCGGGGAATAACTGGGAAGCGCTGCACAAAATAAAACGCGCACCCAGACGGCGCCTGTTCAAGGGGCTTCTCAGTAAACATGTCTGCCGTTGATGCGCTGGAAATAGAGCTTGCGCGGCGTCCATGCAGGTGGCTTGTCACTGGCGCAGCCGGCTTTATCGGCTCCCACCTCGTTGAGCGACTCCTGCGCCTCGGCCAGGAGGTTGTCGGCCTCGACAACTTCGCAACCGGCAAACCCGAAAACCTCCTCGACATCCAGTCCTGCGTCGATGCGAGCCATTGGCAGCGCTTCACGTTTGTCGAGGCCGATATCTGCGAATTCGAAGCGTGCCGGCAGGCCGCAGAAGGTGTGGACTACGTGCTGCACCAGGCCGCGTTGGGCAGCGTGCCCCGCTCACTGGAAGATCCGATCAGCAGCAACCGCGCCAATATCGACGGGTTCCTCAATATGCTCGTGGCCGCACGGGATGCCCGTGTAAAGCGCTTCGTTTACGCCGCCTCGTCATCCACCTACGGCGATCACCCCGGCCTGCCGAAAGTCGAGGACCAGATCGGCCGACCGCTGTCTCCCTACGCTGTGACCAAGTACGTGAACGAGTTGTATGCCGATGTGTTCGCGCGCAGCTACGGGCTGGAGTGCATCGGCCTGCGTTATTTCAATGTGTTCGGCCCGCGCCAGGACCCCCAGGGCGCGTACGCCGCGGTCATCCCGCGGTGGATCGAGGCGCTGTGCCGTGGCGAGACGGCGCGGATCAATGGAGACGGGGAGACATCGCGCGATTTCTGTTACATCGAGAACACGGTGCAGGCAAACCTGCTGGCGGCGACGAGCAACAACGCGGATGCCTGTAATACGGTGTACAACGTCGCGGTGGGCGACCGTACATCGCTGAACGACTTGTTCGGCACCATCCGCGATCTGTTGTCGCGCGAGCGGCCGGAACTCGCGAAGGTCGCGGCGCAGTACGGTGATTTTCGGCCGGGAGATGTGCGCCACTCGCAGGCGGACATCAGCCGCGCGCGCGACTTGCTAGGCTACGCCCCCACGCATACAGTGGCCCAGGGCCTGGCACAGACCTGTGCCTGGTTCCTCGGCCGGCAGAACAAGGATTAGCGCTATGAGCAGCAGATCGGAAACCGTGGCAATCGTCGGGCTCGGCTATGTCGGCCTGCCGCTGGCGGTGGCCTTCGGGCGCCTGCGCCCCACCATCGGGCTCGATCTCAACGAGGAAAAGCTGGCCCACTACCGCGCCGGCAGCGATCCCAGCGGTGAAGTGGATGCCGGGCAGCTCGCTGCCGCGACACAGCTCGAATTCACCTCGGACGCCGCCGAGCTCGCCCGCGCGGGTACGATCATCGTGGTGGTGCCCACTCCGATCGACACGGCGCGCCGCCCCGACCTGTCACCGCTCGAAGGCGCGAGTCGCGCGGTGGGTGCGCATATGGCGCCGGGCACCACGGTGGTTTTCGAGTCCACGGTATACCCCGGCTGCACCGAGGAGGTATGCGTGCCGCTGCTCGAGGAGGCGTCGGGGCTGCAGTGGTCCGGTCGCGAGGGTGCGGACAGCGGGGACAGCGGCTTCTATGTCGGTTACTCGCCGGAGCGGATCAACCCGGGTGACAAGGAGCACCGGCTCGAGACGATCACCAAGGTGGTGTCGGGTGACACCCCCGCGACCCTGGCGCACCTCGTTGACCTGTACGGCGAGGTGGTGAAGGCGGGCATTCATCCGGCCGCGAGCATCAAGGTGGCGGAGGCGGCAAAAGTGATCGAGAACACACAGCGCGACCTGAATATCGCGCTGATGAACGAGCTGGCGCTCATCTTCGATCGGCTGGGTATCGATACGCTCGACGTGCTCGAAGCGGCCGGGACCAAGTGGAATTTCCTGCCTTTCCGCCCCGGGTTGGTCGGCGGCCACTGCATCGGCGTCGATCCCTACTACCTCACCTACAAGGCGGAAGCGGTGGGACACCATCCCCAGGTCATCCTCGCGGGACGCCAGACCAATGACAACATGGGCAAGTTTGTGGCGGAACAGACCGTCAAGCGCATGGTGGAGCAGGGTCTTCCGGTCAGCGGCGCCGATGTCGCGGTGCTCGGCCTCACCTTCAAGGAGAACTGCCCGGACCTGCGCAATTCCAAGGTCGTGGATATTATTGCGGAACTGAACGCATACCGTTGCAACGTGCTGGTGCACGACCCGCTTGCGGACCCGGCGGAGGCGCAGCACGAATACGGCATCAGCCTGTGTGACTGGTCGGCGCTCAAGAGCTGCCAGGCGGTGATTCTCGCCGTGCCGCATCGGCAGTACCTGGACATGGGGCCGGCGGAGTTCGGCAAGCTGATGGTTGCCGGCGCCACGCTCATCGACATCAAGTCCGTGCTGGATCGCGGTGAACTGGATCGCCTGGGCCTGCGGGTCTGGCGCGTTTAACGCCTACTGCGTTGTCCCGTCGCGCTGGTCCATCCGGCGCATCCACGCCTTGCGCGCCAGGTGCGGCAACAACAGGTGCAGCGGCATGCGCAGGTAGTGCGAGCGCACATAGAGCAGGTACAGCGCCGTGTCCGTGAGCGGCAGGCGTGTCTCGGGGTGGTCCGGCCGGAACGCCCGCAGGTAGAGAAAATCCATCAACGGCTTGCGCAGTTTGCGCAGCGGGCTTTGCGCCTCGGCCATGACCTCCGCCGGTACCGGCGTTTTGAACACCTGCTGTGCGTAGTTCAGCCCATGGTAGAGAGGGGTCTCCAACTGCAGGAGCGCCGCCCGCTCCACCAGTCCGTCCCAGAACGACGGATCGCGCGCGGGGAAGTCGCGCAGCATGCGGTCCAGATCCCAGACATCACGCAAGCCGTGGTGAAACTCGCCTTCCTGGAACAGGTGCGTCGCGCTGTGTATCACCATGTCGCGGTAGGATAGGGTGTAGATCCCTGGCGAGACCTCCCGCCTGTCCCGCAACAATAAACCGGCGTCTATCGTGGGGCCGGCCGTCGGCGGCAGGATATTGTGATGCACATCCAGTGTCGTGTCGCGTCGGGCGTTGTGCAGCGCGGGAATCTCGTGGCTCCAGCGGCGGTAGTAACTCGCGTCGTAGGCGCTGATGGGCGGACTCGCCCAGCCCTGCGTATTGAGCGCCGCTTCCGCGGCGGGCAGGTCGCTTTTCGGCACCAGGATGTCGATGTCGGTAATCAGTCGGCCGTGGCTCACCGGCAGTTCCGCCGCGATGTAGGCGCCGCCTTTCAGGAGTAGCAGGGGAATGCCCCTGGTGGCGAGCGCCTTGCGCACGAGGTCAGCGTCGTAGGCGAGGTCGCGCCGCTGCTTTTCGTGAACCAGCGTTGCGCCGTCGAAGTGGCGTTGCGCGGCGCCCGGCAATTGCGACAGCACGCCCGCTTCCGCCAGGCGCGCCGCGAGCGACGCGAGCAGGCGCGAGTTGCGCGCCTGGGCGACGAGGCAGGCCAGTTGCGCGTTGTCCATGCCCGCCACGCCGGAGGGTTCGATGAGCGCGTCGCGCAACAAATAGCTCATTCGCGCATGCCCCCGTCCGCGAGTTGGTGCATCGCGTCGACGGCCCAGTCGAGGTCGTGGTACTGGAGGTCGTAGCAGTTGGCGCCGGCGACCAGGGTCCGCATTGCGTCGAAGCCCACCTCTCCGAGCAGGCTGTAATTGAACGAGTGATAGGCGGCGAGCATGAAACTCTCCGTGCGGCGGCGCGGCGCGAGTCGCTGCGGCGAGCCCGGCTGGTAGCTGGGGAATACCAGCGCGCCCACCGGGAGGGGTGCGGTGTCGTGCGAGTCCGGCGCGCCGTCGGCCTTGAGATGTGCGACCACACCCTTGTGTGTCTCCTTGCTTTGCGGCCCGAATACCGCCTCGGGCGCGAACGCGCGGATCTTCGCAATACTCTCGTTCTTCAGGCTCACGGGCCGATACACGGGTACGGTCGCGCGGCTGCCGGGAGGAATCATCGCGTGTTCGTCGGAGAGCACGCGCCACTCGCGCAGGGCGAGCGCGGCGCACAGTGTGCTCTTGCCCGCACCCGGGACGCCCGGCATCACCACCGCGCGATTGTCGCGTGCCACCACGGCCGCGTGCAGCTTCAGGTACTCGTTGGTGTGCAGCGCCACACACCAGTTCATACCCCATTCCAGGAAGGCGTAAGCCTGGCCGAGGGGTATGCGCTCGAACGGGGTGACCCCGTCGCAGATGAACTCAGCTTCATCGCGCAGACGTTGGCGCAATCCGCGCGTGGACAGCGCGATGTCGAAGTCGATGTAGTCGTCTACTTGCGCGACGGGGAAGTCGCCGTACATGGCGCCGATCCCCTCGCGCACCACGGGAACATTTGAGCGAATGCGGTAAACATAGGGGCCGACGCGCAGCGCGAGTCCATCCTGGGAGAGCCGCTGTTGCCATTCGCAGGCCGGAAGGTCTCGCAGTCGGGTCATTCGGTGCGCCCGAGAATGTCGAGGCCCACCAGTTCGTCCACGACGCTGCGCACGGTGTCTTCCGGCGGTGTCGTGCCGTCGCCAGTCACGGCCACTTCGTCGAGGAGTTGCGCCAGGTCGCGTGGACCCTCGCCAAAGAGTTCCAGCAGGTGCGCGGCGAACTCGCCCAGCAGGTGGGTGTCGCCACTGGCGGTGTGGAAATACACGACCTGGCCCTCGCCGGCGTCGTAGATCCTACCTGTGGATTGCAGTCGCCATTTCATTGTCGGGGAGGTCGGTCGCGCCCAGTGGAGACCGGCATTATTCCAAATGCGTCGCAGGCCCGCCACAACGGTCGAGGCGGGAGAGCGGTCAGTCGGTCAGGTTAAGGGCACTCGCCCTTGACGAGGCAGACGCTGTCGATCGAATTGGGGTCTTCGCACACGGCGTAGGTGCCGTCATTGCCAAGGAACGTGGGTGCGTCGCCGATCCTGTGCATTTCGGCCGCGAGGTCCTCGTTGTGATCGGGACGGATGGCGCCGGAGGGGGCGGACACGAACATGCCCGTGGTGGGGTTGAACGAATTCAGGGTGGCGAGGGACATGCAGCCAAGGGGGTGGCTGGTGCCGTTGCCCCAGGCCGCGCGGCTGCCGAGGGAGACCAGTACGGCGCCGCCGCCCAGTGCACCCAGGGAGAACCTGCGCCGTGACGGATCCTGTACGGCCTCTCGCGCCGCTTCCTGCGGCACGGTTACCACGTTACTGTGGCCTTTGTCGGAATCCCTGTCCAAGACAACCCCCAAAACTCTGTCCACGCGCACCGCTACAATGCCCGGGCCAACATCCCACATCCAAAGGTAGCGTATGGGGCCCACTTTACCATCCCCCGGTCGCTGCTTCGAAGTGCGGTTGGGGGGCGCTGTGAAGTGATTCACAGACGCCGTGTGGAACCCGCTCCCGGTTTAAGTTGCAAGAAATGTACCCGAGTGAGTTAAAAACCAATTAATACAATAAGTTAGGAGTGAAGACCTGGTCGGCGACAGTCCGGCAGGCGCTGGGGAGGCCGGATTTGTAAAGAAAGCTGACAGGTCCCGCGAGGCCGGGTCAATCCCTGTCTGGCGGCAACTCCAGCCGTACCATGCAGGCGAAGACCATGAACCCGATACCCGCGGTGAACAGGGTGGTGGTCTGGAATCCGGCGAGGTAATACATGCCGGCGATCCGCGTCAGGCCCGCTACCAGGCACAACAGGGCGCCGGCGATGCCTGACAGCCTGCCCGCGAGTGCGATGTTTTTCAGCATGGTGCTCTCCCGCATCCGGTGAGTGCGGGCCCGCCGTGGGCCCTTTGTTGCTCGCGTCCCAGTTTAGGCAAAAAGTAGGTGCAGGTACCAGTAAAGTGCCTTGCAAAGCCCCGGGATGTCTGTGAAGCTTCGGCGGGATCGTACCCAGCATGGCGATGTACCCACATGTACGAGATCTTCTACGGTCTGCGGGCAGAACCCTTCCGCCTGAGTCCGGATCACCGATTCTGCTACGAGCACAGCGCTTACTCCAAGGCCAGGGCCTACATGGCTTACGCGCTGCGACGGGCGGAGGGTTTCGTCATGATTACCGGTCGCCCCGGCACCGGCAAGACCACCCTCATCGGGGAACTCGTCGAGGGACTCGCCGATGACAATGTCACCGCCGCCAACCTCGTGTGCACCCAGCTGGAGGCGGACGACCTCCTGAAGACAGTTGCCTACAGCTTCGGTGTGGGGTCCGCCGGGCTCGACAAGGCGGAGTTGTTGCAGCGCATCACGGTGTTGCTGAACCGTTGGCACCGCGAGAAGCGCAGGGCACTGCTGGTCGTCGACGAGGCGCAGGACCTGTCGATTTCCGCCATGGAGGAACTGCGCCTGCTGACCAACATCCAGGTCGGTGGCCAGCCGCTGCTGCAGATTTTCCTGCTCGGCCAGCCCGAGTTGCGCGACCTCATTCTCTCGCCGCAGCTCGAACAGGTACACCAGCGTATCGTGGCCGCCAGCCACCTGGAGGGGCTCGCCGCCGACGAGACGGAGGCCTATGTCGTGCACCGCCTGCAGGTGGTCGGGTGGAACGGCGACCCGGCGATCGACAGGCGCATTTTCCCACTGATCCACAAGTTCAGCGAAGGCGTGCCGCGGCGGATCAACCTGATTTGCAGCCGACTGTTCCTGCTCGGCAGCGTCGAAGAGCGGCACGAGATCAGCGTGGGGGACGTGCGTGTCGTTATCGCTGAACTGCAGGCCGAGAGCCTCGCCGCCGGCTCGGCGTTTTCCGACGAGGAATTCCACGCCCAGGGCGACGCGGACTGGCTGGTGGGCGTACCCGCGCCGGACAATGAACCCCAGGCAGAGGCCGCGGCGGTGCACCTGCGCGCGGTCAGCAATGAATCGTTCAAACCCGTGGCGCCGGCGGACGAAGCGCCCGCCAATGCGGGCAACCTCGCCCCGGTAACCCCGCTCAAGCAACCGGAACCCGTGCGCGCGCCGGAAGTCGTGGAGACGGCCGCCGTGGAGACGGCCGCCGTAGAGGCACCCGTGGATGCCGCGGCGGTAGAGGTTGCCGCGACCGGGGCCGCCGCACCGCCGGTGAGGGCGGAATCCCCTAACGTTGCACCGCGGGGCTACGACCGGGAACCCGAGTCCTTCCCTGAGCCCGAACAGGAACCATCGTGGTCGTCGGGCGAGGCGCCGTTCCCGGCCGATGAACTGCCGCCGCGCGTGGCGGCAGGTGTGGGTCGTGCCGGTGCGGTACCTCCCGTGCGCTCGCCCTGGCGGCCGTTGTTGGTGCTCGGCACCCTGCTGGCGCTGGGCGTATCGCTACTGTTCTTCCTCGAGTTGTACGTGAGCCGCGATGACGGCTGGGACGATGTGCTCGCGGGCGAAGTGATTCCGGCGGCGCCCGCGGCGACGCCGCAGCCCGACGAACCGATCGAGGAATTGGGTGTGCTGCCCTCTGAACAGTGGGAGCGCGACGGCAAGTTGATCGACTGGGAGCGCGACGTCGAGCGGCGCGACGCGGCGAGCGCGCCCGGCGCCGCCGCTGGGCAGTCGGACGCGGCGCCCGTCACGGCGGCGCCCGACGCTCCCGCCATGGAGGAAGAAGAGGCCGCCGCGCCAGTGCGCGATGCCGAGCTTGCTGGGCAGGCGCCGGTTGCGGCGGCGGAGCAGCCCGAGGCGATGCCGTCGGGAAGTCCTGCCACCGAGTCCGATGAAGCCGCGGCACCGGCAATCTCCAGCGAGGAGAGCGAACAGCTCCTTGCGCTGTTGAGCCGGGAGGCGGCGGCCACGACCTACTCGGTCACGTTCGGTTTCGACAGTACCGCCCTCAATGACCAGGCGCGCGACACGCTGGCGCAGGTGATCACGCGACTCCAGACCGAGCCGCGGCAGACAGCCGAGATCACCGGCTTCGCGGACTACCAGGGCGATGAGCGCTACAACCTCCAGCTGTCTATCGAGCGCGCCCGCGCGGTGCGGGACTACCTCGTCGAAGCCGGCGTGCGCAAGGATCGACTGATTGTCAGCGGTCGCGGCGCGCAGCCGGTGAAGGGCGGGGGTGACAGCGACGCGGACCGCGAACTGCGGATTGTCCAGTTGCGGATCATCGACAACGCCGATTGACCGCCCATCGCTTTTCTCGCGGCCGGGTGGCCGGCGGGAACTGAACGGCGACAAACCGCTCTGAGACCTGTAACACAGAGGGGTTATTATCTCTGTGATGTTGTTCACAATGTACATTGCATCACTGAATTTGCCCCAATGCTGGTGATAGACTTTCGCCTTATAAAGAGGGGAGACCTTATGACCCGAGGAGAAGCCCATGTCCTATAACCGCACTCTGAGATCGCTCCGTTCTCCGGTTGCCAAATTAACGGCTGCGCTGGCCATCCTGGTGCTTGCGGGCTGCGGTTGGGGCAGGTATCCCCCTGTACCGGAGGCGCAACGCAACATCGACGTCGATTACGATTATGTCCTGGGTCCCGGCGATGCCGTCAGTATTTTCGTCTGGGGCAACGAGGAGCTCAGCTCCGGCGGCACCATTCGCCCCGACGGCAAGCTGACGACGCAGCTGGTGGAAGATCTCCAGGCCAGCGGCAAGACCTCGACGGAGCTGGCGCGCGACATCGAGGTAGCGTACTCCGAATATGTTCGCGAACCGGTGGTGAGCGTTATCGTCAGCGGTTTCCGCGGCGTCCCCGACCAGAGCATCCGTGTCCTGGGCGAGGCGACCAGTCCCAAGCGTATCCCCTTTCGCAAGCACATGACCCTGCTCGACCTGCTCATCCAGGTGGGTGGTCTTACCGCTTACGCGGATGGCAACAAGTCCGTACTCGTGCGCATGGTCGACGGCAAGGAGCAGACCTACAGCCTGCGCATTGATGATCTCGTCAAGGATGCAGATATTTCCGCCAACGTCGCGCTCATGCCCGGCGACATCCTGATCATCGCCGAGTCCTGGTTCTAGGCCGAGCGACGCGGGGAACCTGGGGGAAATTCAATGCAAGACGTGCTTGCGCAACTCTTCTCATACCTCTGGGGCGTCTGGCGCCATCGCTGGCTCGCCATGATCGTCGCCTGGGTGGTTGCCATAGGCGGCTGGATATGGGTGTGGCAGCTACCTGAATCGTATGTTGCGCGGGCGCGTGTTTACGTCGACACCAATACGGTACTGAAACCGCTCCTGGCGGGCCTGGCCATCCAGCCGAACATGGAAGGGCGCATCGGTTTGTTGAGCCGCACGCTGCTCAGTCGGCCCAATCTCGAAAAACTGATGCGCATGACTGACCTCGACCTGCAGGTCACCACCGCGCGCGAGAAAGACGAACTGCTGAATGACCTTTCCCAGTCGATCAGCCTCTCCGCCGGTCGCAAGGACAAGTCGCTCTACTCGATTTCCGTCAGGGACCCGGACCGCGACACGGCGAAACGCGTCGCGCAGGCACTGATTACCGTATTCATCGAGAGCTCGCTCAGCGGCAAGCGCGAGGATACGTCCGGCGCTCACGGCTTCCTTGACGAGAAGCTCAGGGAGTACGAGCAGCGCCTGATCGCCGCCGAAACGCGCAAGGCCAACTTCCGCCAGAAGAATATCAAGGTGCTCGGCAGCGGCGGCAGCGGCGGCTACTACAACAACCTTAATGCCGCGCGCAACCGGCTCAACCAGTCGCGTCTGTCACTGAAGGAAGAGGAGAACCGCCTCGTCGAGTTGCAACGCCAGCTCGACGGCGAAGACCCCTTATATATGCCGCCGGAGGACGATGTCTTCGCGCCGCCACCGCAACTACCCGGGCCCGCGCCCGGCAAGCCGTCGGCCATCGACACGCAGTTGCTCGAGATTCACGATGAGCTGAATACCCTGCTGTTGCGCTACACCGACCGCCATCCCAAGGTGCGGCAGTTGATGGGCCTGCAGGAAGACCTGCAGGAGCAGAAGGAAGAGGAACTCGCGGCGCTGCGGGCGAAGGCCGAGGCGCAGGCGAAGGAGCGCGCCAGGCGGCTCGACAAGGCAGCCAGGGACAGCGAAAACAAGGCCGCCGAGACCAAGTCCTATGCCGGTCTAACGAGCAGCCCCGTCTATCTCAACATGCGCAAGCAGTTGGGTGAGACGCAGGCCAAGGTTGCCGCGCTCAAGGTGCGCGTCCAGCAGTACGAGGAGGAGGTGAAGGACCTCGAGGAGCGCGTCGGCACCATACCGGAAGTCGAGGGGCAACTGCGCCAGCTCGAACGGGACATCAGCATCATCAAGAGCCAGCAGTCGGCGATGCTCAAGCGGCGCGAACTCGCGCGCCTGGGCCAGGATGTGGAGCAGAAAGCGAGCGACGTCACCTTCCGCGTCATCGATCCGCCCTACGTACCCATGAAGCCCAGCGAGCCGAACAAGGCGATGCTCAACGCGATGGTGCTCGGTGCAGGCATTGCCGCCGGCATCGGTGTCAGCCTGCTGGTGGCACTTATCTATCCGGTGATCTTCGACGTACGCTCGCTGATGTCCCTGACGGGTCTGCCCGTGCTGGGCTCGGTGAGCATCAACCTGCAGGCGGAGCAGAAGCGACGGGAGCGCTACGGCATCATCGTGTTCTCGTTTCTCGGGGTTTCGCTCTTGCTGGCGTTCGTGGGAATGACTGTCGGGACGACAGGGCTCGGCCTCCTCTAGCGGGCCATGGGGATACAAGAACAGGGAATGCGTAACGGATTGGCGCCATGAGTATCATCGAGAAAGCAGTCAACGCGCTGGGCAAGGGTTCCAAGCCCGATGCCGAAGCCGGCGAGGGCGGCACCGCTGACGCACCCGGTGCAACGGTGCCGCGCGCCGAAGAGCGCGCGCCTGAAGTGGATGCCGGGGAGCGCCCGCGGCCGCCGGCACCGCCGGAGAACGTCCGCGAGGAACCGCGTCTCGATGAATTGCTGGAACCGCCGCGGGAGCGCTCGCGCTACGTCAAGCTGCCGTTCCGCTCACTGCGCGAACGCGGCATGCTCACGCCCCAGATTCCGCGCAGTGCGATCGCCGAGGAGTACCGGACGATCAAGCGCCCGTTGCTGACCAACATCGAGGGCGATTCGATCACGCCGCCCATCCCGTACGGGAACCTGATCATGGTGACCAGCGCGCTGGAAGGCGACGGCAAGACGTTCAGCGCCATCAGCCTGGCACTGTCCATCGCCATGGAACAGGATAAAACCGTGTTGTTCGTGGACGCTGATACCGCCAAGGCCGAGGCCGGGCGGGTCCTGGGGGTGCCGCAGGACGCACCGGGCCTGATCGAGCTGCTGGAACACCCGGGTATGGTCCCGGAAGACCTGATCATGGATACCAATGTGGACAAGTTCCGCATCCTGCCCGCCGGCGACCTGCACACGCATGCCAACGAACTGCTCGCCAGTGCGCGGATGCGCCAGCTTATGATGGAATTGTCGGAGGAGGATTCCAACCGCGTTATCGTGTTCGATTCGCCACCGCTACTGCTTACCACGGAGGCCGCCGTACTCGCCGGTTTCATGGGGCAGATCGTCTTTATCGTGAGCGCCGATATGACACCGCAGCATGCTGTGACACAGGCGATCGAACATATCGGCGAGGACAAGATGGTGGGGCTGGTGCTCAACCGGGCTCGCCGTCGCAGCAACCCCTATCATTACGATTACGGCTATGGCCGCGGGCCTTACGGCTATGGTGTCAGGGAGCGGTTGAAGGCCGCGGAGGGCTGACCGTGCTCCCACACCCGCGCCCGCTGAATCACGCCAACCTGGCTCTCCTGGTGCTCGCCATAGGTGTGGGTGGGCAGGCGCACGCGGCGCGCTTTGACGCGAGCATGTCCGTGTCGCCATCGCTGACCTATACCGACAATATCTGTGCGAGCGAGAGCAACAAGAAATCCGATATCGTCGGTACCGCCACGCCCTCGGGGCGCCTGTCCGTCAAGGGCAGTCGCGCCAACCTGAACCTCTCCGGCCACATGCAGTTCAATTCCCTCACAGACTCGCAGCTGAACAAACGCGGCTGTGGCGGCAGCGAAGATTCCAATCTCAAACGCAGGCAGTACAAACCGAAGCTGCGGGCCAACGGCGCGGTCGAGGTCATCAGGAACGGTGGCCTTAATGTGCGTTTCAGTGCCCGCGCCGACCAGAATCGGGTGAATTCGCAACTTGCCGGTGACGAGGACCCCTTTGATCGGGACGGCAACGGCAATAATTACCTCCGCTACAGCGTGATGCCGAGTCATAGCCGCCGGATACAGGGCGTCGGCAACCTGACGCTCCGCTATGGCTACGATGAAGTCATTAACGACAAGAACAAGGCCAACGACAGCGTTCGCGAGCAGTTCAACATAAACCTGAAGGGCGAGAAGAGTTCCCGGATCAACTGGGGGCTGAGCGCGCGCCAGAGTGAAGTGACCTACGAAAATAACAGCAACTTCGCGTTCCAGCGCCGCAGCACGAAGCTCGAAAGCGCGCGGCTCAATCTCGGTTACCAGTTCGGTCGCAGGTTCGCGATCAACGGCAGCGCGGGTGTGGAGTCCAACAACCTGCCCAAGAACAGGTACAACGATGACGGCCTCACCTGGCAGTTGAACCTGCGCTGGACGCCCTCGCGACGCACGTCGGTAACGGTGGGCAGCGGTGACCGGTTTTTCGGCAAGACCCCCCGGATCAATATTCGGTACAAAAGGAAACGCAGCGCATTTAGCCTCAACTACAACAAGAAGATCACCTACGACAGGGATATCCGGACGTCCGACGAGGGCTTGTTGACGGACTTCGGGGATAACACCAGTTTATTGTCGCGCAGTCCTATCATCGACGAGCGGGTGTCGCTCGGTTACAACTGGCAGGGCAGCAGCGCTTCCGTCTCGGTCAACGGCTCCGTTTCGGAACAGACCCGCACCAACGACGGCGCGAAGGGCAACTTCAAGAATATCGGCGTCACGTTTTCCCCTCGTGTATCATCGAATTTCAACCTGGCTTTCCTGGTCAACTACTCGGACAACGAGCCGCGCCAGCGCAGGGTTCTGGACGTTCTGCCGGACAACTCGACGCAGGTCTGGAGCACCAGTGTCTCCGTGGGTAAGCCGATCAACGACCGCATGTCGTCCTCCCTGACCTACCAGTTCATCGATCGCACCTCCGCCCAGGACCTGGGCGACTACCAGGAAAACCGCATCGTGGCCACGCTGAGTATCTCGCTCTAGGGACAGGGGAACCCTTACTATGCAGGGGAGTTCGGGGAGCGGCGAGGTCTTGTGCGTGGTCGGCGCCAGGCCCAATTTCATGAAGATCGCGCCCATCATGCGCGCATTCGCCGCGGCCGGGTCCGGCCTGTCGGCGCGCCTGCTGCACACGGGGCAGCACTACGACGCGGCGATGAAACACGCGTTCTTCGAACAGCTCAATATTCCCGAGCCGTCCATCGACCTGGAAGTCGGCTCGGGCTCCCACGCGCAACAGACCGCGGAGATCATGAAGCGCTTCGAGCCGGTGCTCGACGCGAGTCGGCCCCGCGCCGTCTTGGTGGTCGGGGACGTCAACTCCACGATTGCCTGCGCGCTGGTGGCGGTCAAGAAGGATATCCCGGTGATTCACGTGGAGGCCGGCCTGCGCAGCGGTGACCGTTCCATGCCCGAGGAGATCAACCGCGTGCTGACCGACCAGCTCTCGGATCTGTTGTTCACCACCGAGGCCAGCGCCCTGTCCAACCTGACGCGCGAGGGTATCCCCGCGGAGCGGGTGCATTTCGTGGGCAATGTCATGATCGACACGCTGCTGTTCAACCTGCAATCCGCGACGCCGGCCGCCGAGAGCCTTGCGGGCTTCGGCGTGTCCGCGGCGCCGGGTGAATATGGCTTGCTGACCCTGCACCGGCCCTCAAACGTGGATGACCCGGTGGTGCTCGAGCGGCTCCTGCGCGTGTTGAAGACCATCAGTGAGACCACGCCGCTGCTCTTCCCCATTCACCCGCGCACGCGCGGCCGCATCGATGACGCGGGGCTCGCCCCGCTCCTGGCGGAGTCCGGTATTACCGCCGTACCGCCCCTGGGGTACCTGGAGATGGCGGGACTGATGCGCGATGCGCGCGTGGTGCTGACCGACTCCGGCGGTATCCAGGAGGAGACCACTGCCCTGGGCGTGCCGTGTATCACATTGCGCGAGAACACCGAGCGCCCGATTACCGTGGAGGAGGGCACCAACACGGTGGTGGGTGTGGACCCCGAGGCCATCATGGCCTGTTACGAGGATGTGCTCGCCACTGGCGGGAAGTCCGGTCGTGCCCCCCAGTTGTGGGACGGCGCGGCGGCCGAGCGCATCGTCGCCGTGATCAACGCGTGGGCGGCGGAGGAAGCCGCGTGAACGCCCCGCTGGTTAACGCGATGACGGTGGACGTGGAAGACTACTTCCAGGTCTCCGCTTTCGAGGCCCATGTCGACAAGGCGCGCTGGCAGGACTACGAATGCCGGGTCGAGGCCAACACCGACCGCATACTGGAACTGTTCGATGACCGTGGCGTCAACGCCACGTTCTTTACCCTGGGCTGGGTCGCCGAGCGCTACCCCGCGATGATACGTCGCATCGTGGCGGGCGGGCACGAGGTGGCCAGCCACGGCTGGGAACATATTCGCGTCAACACGCAACAGCCCGATGATTTTTCCGCCGATATCGAGCGCACGCGCAAGTTGCTGCAGGACGTGAGCGGCCAGCCCATTCTTGGTTACCGCGCGGCAAGTTACTCGATCGGCGCGAGCGAGGCCTGGGCCTGGGACAGGCTGGCTGCGGCCGGCTATCGTTACAGTTCGAGTATCGTACCCATTCGGCACGACCTGTACGGTATTCCCGACGCGCCCCGGTTCTCCTTCAAGCCCGACGGCGCGGACATACTCGAGATCCCCGTGACCACCGTCCCGGTCGCCGGGCGCAACATCAACTGCGGTGGCGGCGGCTGGTTCCGTCTTTTCCCCTACGCGTTTTCCCGCTGGGCCCTGCAGCGGGTCAACCGGGTCGATGGCCAGCCGGGCATCTTCTACTTTCACCCGTGGGAGATAGACCCGGAGCAGCCACGGCCGGCCGGCCTCGGGATCAAGACACGGTTTCGGCATTACCTGAACCTGGGGCGTACCTACAGGCGCCTGGAACAGCTCCTGGGCGAGTTTCGCTGGGGCCGCATGGACCGGGTATTCCTGCCGCGGGGAGATGCTGGATGACGGTTGCGATCAGGCAGCTCGATGACGGCAGGCGCGGCGACTGGGACGCCTACGTGGCGACCGCCGAGGGCGCGAGCTTTTTTCACCGCGCCGGCTGGCGCGAGGTGCTGCAGCGGGCATTCGGTCACCGCCCGTTCTTCCTGTACGCCGAGGAGGCGGGAGCGATTACCGGTGTGCTGCCCCTCGCGCAGGTGCGCAGCCTCCTGTTCGGCAACAGCCTGGCATCGCTGCCGTTCTGCGTTTACGGCGGTATCGTGGCCGACAACGCGGCGGCGGCTACCGCCTTGCGCGAGGAAGCCTGTCGCCTTGCGGAGCAACTTGGCGTGGGCGCGCTGGAATTGCGCAACTGGCGGGAGAGCGACGCCGACTGGCCTGTAAAGGAGCTTTATTTCACCTTCCGCAAGGCCATCGACCCCGACGACGAGGTCAACCTGAAGGCCATTCCCAACCGGCAGCGCGCCATGATCCGCAAGGGGATCAAGGAGGGGCTCGAGAGTGAGTGGGACTCTGGCGTCGAGCGCCTCTACCGGGTGTATTCGGAGAGCGTTCGGAATCTCGGCACGCCGGTCTTCTCGCGCCGTTACCTGGAAGTGTTGATGGAGGTCTTCGGTGATGACTGCAGCGTCCTGATGATCACGCACGGCGGCAAGGATGTCGCCGCGGTCATGAACTTCTATTTTCGCGACGAGGTACTGCCTTATTACGGCGGCAGCACGTCGGCGTCGCGCGATATCAAGGGCGTCAATCACTTCATGTACTGGGAGTTGATGCGGCGCTCCAGCGAACAGGGCTACCGCCTGTTCGATTTTGGCCGCAGTAAAAAGGACACGGGTCCTTTCAGTTTCAAGAAGAACTTCGGTTTTACGCCCGAGCCGCTGCCCTACGAGTACTACCTCGTGAAGTCCGATGCCGTGCCCGACGTGAACCCCCTGAACCCGAAGTACAAACTGATGGTAGAGACCTGGAGCAAGTTGCCGCTGCCGCTGGCCAATTTCATCGGACCGTTTATCGCGCGGTCCCTGGGTTAGTGGCGTGACCGGCGCAGGGGGTGTGCAGCGCATTGCCGCGGAGAAGAGCCTGCTGGTTGCCGCCCTGTTTGCGCTGTTGTTGCTGGTGCTCTATTACGAGACGGCCTGGTCCATGGTGGCGATCTGGTCGCGCTCGGATACGTTTGCCCACGGCTTCCTGATCCTGCCGATCTCGGCCTGGCTGGTGTGGACGCACAGGGCGCGGCTGCGCAGCGTCGAGCCCGACCCGAGCATGGCGCCGATCTGGTTGATGCTGCCCGCGGCGGGCGCCTGGCTGCTCGCGGCGATGGTCGGCGTGTCGGTCATACAGCAGCTCGCCATGGTGGCGTTGCTGGTGTTGGGAGCGTGGGCCGTCATGGGGCATCGCCTGGCGCTGGTACTGGCCTTCCCGCTGCTGTTCCTGTTCTTCGCCGTGCCGGTCGGGGAGGGACTCATCCCGCCCATGATGGAGTTCACGGCGGATTCCACTGTCTGGCTGATCCGGATGACGGGTATACCGGTGTACCGCGAGGGACTCAACTTCACCCTGCCCAGCGGCGCCTGGTCGGTGGTGGAGGCCTGCAGCGGCGTGCGCTACATCATCGCCTCGGTCACCGTGGGCGTGCTCTACGCCTACCTCACCTACATCAGCTGGCTGCGGCGCATCACGTTCGTCGTCATCTCGTTTATCGTGCCGATCTTCGCCAACACGCTGCGCGCCTACATGATCGTCATGCTGGGCCATGTCAGCGATATGAAGATCGCCACGGGCGCTGATCACCTGGTCTACGGCTGGGTGTTCTTTGGCATCGTGATCTTCCTCCTGTTCT
>JAUIEP010000053.1 GCA_030428835.1 Gammaproteobacteria bacterium
GGCGGAAGTGACAGCCCAGCGGGATCTCCAGGCCGCCACCGAGGCAGTAGCCGCACAGCACCGCGATCACCGGCTTGCCCAGGTTCTCGATCTTCGCGATCACGCGCAGGCGCTGGTCCAGCAGCGCATCCATGCTGCCCTTCTTCTCGATGCCTTCCCCGAGCTGCTTCAGGTTCATGCCCACGGAGAAGTGCTCGTCGCCCGCGCCGCGGAGGATGATGGCGCGCACGCCGGAGTCGTCGGCGAGCGCCGCGATGGTCTCTTCCAGCGCGTCGATGAACTCGAGTGTCATGCGGTTGTGCGGCGCGTCGTTGTTGGTGATGACCGCCACGGGTCCGTCGCGCTCGAGCAGCAGTGCCGGTGCGTCGCTCATGGTGTCTCCCTGGTCTTGAAGGGCAGGTACTCCGCTGTTGCCGCCCGGTAGTGTTCGTTGTTCTGCGCCTCGCGCAGCGTGAAGTCCTCGACCGCCGCGGCGAGCGCGGGGTCCCTGACCCAGTGGTTGGACCAGGTCACCGTGGGCGTGAAGCCGCGCTGGATCTTGTGTTCGCCCTGTGCGCCGGGGTCGAAGCGTTGCAGGCCGTGCTCGATGCAGTAGTCGATGCCCTGGTAGTAACACGCCTCGAAGTGCAGGCAGTCGAGCTCGCGCACGCAGCCCCAGTAGCGACCGAACAGGGTGTCGCTGGAACGGAAATACAGCGCGCCCGCCACCGGCCTGCCGCCCTGCTCCGCCAGTACCATCACGACCTGGTCGCCCAGGCCCGCCGCCGTTTCCAGGAAGAACTCGCGGCTTAAGTACCCGCCGTGGCCGGAGCGCTTGGCGTAGGTGAGCTGGTAGAACTGGTGGAACGTCTCCCAGTGCGACGCGGTGATCTCGTCGCCCGTGCGCGTCTTGAGCGTGATGTCCTGCTCCAGCACCCGGCGGCGCTCGCGCTTCAGGCTCTTGCGCTTGCGGCTGGTAAACGTGGACAGGAAGTCGTCGAAGGACGCATAGCCCTCGTTGTACCAGTGGAACTGCGTGGCCGCGCGGCGCGGCAGGCCGTCGGCCAGCAGCAGTTCGCTCACGTGTTCGCTGGGGAACAGGATGTGCCAGGAGGACAACTCGCGCTCGCTCGCGAACTGCTGTACCGCGTTCACCGCGAAGCGCCAGGCGTCGGCCTCGCCGAGCTCCGGCGTGTAGCACAGGCGCGGCCCGGTCGCCGGCGTGAACGGGATGGCACTCACCAGCTTCGGGTAGTATTCGAGCCCCGCCCGGCGCCACGCGTCGGCCCAGGACCAGTCGAAGACGTATTCGCCGTAGGAGTGGCCCTTGAGGTACAGCGGCATCACCGCGACGAGTTTGTCACCGTCGCGCAGCAGCAGGTGGCAGGGCTGCCAGCCGGTCTGTGCCGTGGTGCAGTCGGTCTGTTCCAGGCCGTACAAGAAGTCGTGGCGCAGGAACGGATAGTCGGTAGCGGCGACTGCGTTCCACGCCTTCGAGTCAACGTCACCGAGACTGGTGACGAACTCCGCGCTCAACGCTTGTGGCACCCGGTTGTCAGCCACCGGCGCTGCCGCCTCGTGTTAACAACGACAGCGCGGTGCCCGCGAACAACACGACGCCCACCCAGTTGTTGTGCAGGAACGCCCGGAAGCAGTCGGTGGGTACGCGCTCTTTGATCAGGTACTGGTGGTAGGCAAACAATGCGGCAATCCCGATGAGTGACAACCCGTACGGCGCGCCGAGCGCGAAGGCCTCGCCCACGCCGTACAGGCAGACCAGTACGGCCACTTGCAGCAGGCCGATCACCAGCCGATCGTGGTCGCCGAACAGGATGGCCGTGGACTTGATGCCGACGACCAGGTCGTCGACCCGGTCGACCATGGCGTACTGGGTGTCGTAGACCACCGTCCACAACAGGTTGGCGGCGTACAGCAGCCACAGCGCGGTGGGCAGTTCGCCCGACTGCGCGGCGAACGCCATCGGGATGCCCCAGGAGAAGGCCGCGCCCAGCACCACCTGGGGCAGGTGCGTGTAGCGTTTCATGAACGGGTAGGTGGAGGCGAGGGCAACGGCGCCGATGGAGAGGCCGATGGTCAGCGGGTTGGTCATCAGCACCAGCGCGAAGGCGGACAGCATGAGTACGAGGAAGAAGGCCAGCGCTTCGCGCTCGGTCACGCTGCCCACCACCAGCGGCCTGCCCCGTGTGCGGTCCACGTAGCCGTCGAACTCGCGGTCGGCGTAGTCGTTGATGATGCAGCCGGCGGAGCGGGTGAGGAACGTGCCGAGGAAGAATATGAGCAGCAGGCGCGCGTCCGGCACGCCGCCCGCGGCCAGGAACAGCGCCACGAAGGTCGGCCACAACAGCAGCAGCGTGCCGATCGGCTTGTCGAAGCGGATCAGCTGTAACAGTGCGTTGGCCTTGGAGGTCTGTGCCATCTGGCGGGGAAATGCCTGAAAACGGTTAGCTTACTGCTTTGCCTGCGCGATTGCAGCGCTCACACGGCGGGCAGCGGGGGCCAGGGCGCGAAGTGCTCCAGGAACACCTCGCTGACCAGCAGCGGCTTGCCCTCGATCTCGAAGCGCGAGCGCCGGCCCCAGGCCGGCCCGGCCTGGCGGAGCTGTTGGGGCAGGTAAGGGCTGTCGCCGGGCAACAGCGCCAGCTCGAAGGGGCGCCGCAGCATGTCGGGGTGGCTGAACAGGATGGCGCCGAGCGACTGGTTCCGCAGGGTGCGCAGGTGGGCGAGGCTGCCGGTGAGGCTCGATTCCGGGAAGACACTGCGGGCGAACACCACCGGGACGCCGTCCAGGGTCAGCGCCACCTCCCGCACCAGCCCCTGCTGGCCCGACGGCAGGTCCAGCAGGCGTTGCTCGCTGGGCCGCGGGGCCTGCCACTCCTGCAGCAGGCGCTGCACCCGGAACTCGCCCCGGCCCAGGGCCTTGAGGCGGTCGGTCAGGGAGCCCTCATCGGTCACCCAGGGGCGCACGTCGCCGGGCAGTTCCTCGCTGGAAAAGCGCCCGGCGCCCTGCCAGTGGGGCTCGTCGGTGGCTGCAATGTGGGGGGCGTCGGGCACGGCTGGGGGTGGCTCGAAAAGAGGCGAGAATGCGGGATGCGCAGGGTCCTTGCAAGCCCGCCGTCGGGCTAAATTGCCAGACCCGCCGGGCACAGAAAGCCCTTGCACATTTATCGCACAACTCTATAGTGTGGCCTCGCGATTTTTGCCCCGCCAACCCGCCAGATCCACGGCCCGCGGGGCTTTCACGCACAGCTGGAGGAGCGAGAAGTCACAATGAGTAGATGGGAATGTATTGTCTGCGGCCTGGTGTACGACGAGAAGGAAGGCTGGCCCGATGACGGCATAGCGCCCGGCACCCGGTGGGAGGACGTTCCCGAGGACTGGCTCTGCCCCGACTGCGGCGTGGGCAAGGAAGACTTCGAGCTGCTTGAGGAGGAGGCCGTGGACGACACGCCCCACCACACCGAACCGGTGGCCGACAAGGAGCACGCCCCGGTCGTCATCCTGGGCACGGGGCTCGCGGGCTACGGCGTGGCCAAGGAATTCCGCAAGCACGACCAGGACACCCCGCTCATACTGATCACGGCCGATGACGGCCGCTCCTACTCCAAGCCGATGCTCTCCACCGGCTATACCCGCGACCAGAGCGCCGACGACCTCGCGCAGGCCGACGCCGGCACCATGGCGAACACGCTCAAGGCGAGCGTGTGGACCATGACCAGGGTGGGCGAGATCGACACGGCGAACCAGATCATCAAGCTGGGCGACGACAAGACCGATGTCCACTACGGCAAACTGGTGCTGGCGCTGGGCGCGGAGGTCATCCGGCCGCCGATCAGCGGCGACGGGCTGGAGCTCGTGTACTCCGTGAACGACCTGCTGGACTACGCCGACTTCCGCGCCGCGGTCGCCAAGAACGACGTGAAGAAGGTCTGCATCATCGGCGGCGGCCTGATCGGCTGCGAATACACCAACGACCTGATCAACGGCGGCTTCGAGGTCGAGGCGGTGGACCCGCTCGGCTACTGCCTGCCGACACTGTTGCCGGAGGCCGCCGGCAAGGCCGTGCAGGCCGCGCTCGAGGCGAAGGGCGCGAAGTTCCACTTCGGCCCGCTGGTGACGGAAGTGAACCGGTCGGGCGACGGCGTGGCGGTCAAGCTGAACAACGGCGAGACCATCGCCGCCGACATTGTCGTCTCTGCCGTGGGTGTGCGCCCGCGCACCGAACTGGCCAGGACTTCCGGTATCAAGACCGAACGCGGCATCGTCACCGACCGCCTCCTGCAGACGAGCGCCCCGAACGTGTATGCCATGGGCGACTGCGCGGAGGTGGAGGGCCACGTACTCGTGTACGTCGCGCCGCTGATGGCCGCGGCCAAGGCCCTCGGCAAGACCCTCGCAGGCGAGCCCACGGAAGTCAGCTACCCCGCCATGCCGGTCACCATCAAGACGCCGGCCTGCCCGGTGGTGGTGTCACCGCCCGCGCCCGGCGCCGCCGGCGACTGGGACATCGCGGCGGACGGCAACAACGTCAAGGCCCTGTTCAGGGACGGCAGCGGTAACCTGCTCGGCTTCGCCCTCACCGGCGAGGCGACGAAGGAGAAGCTGGCGCTGCAGAAGGAGCTGCCGGCGATCATGGCCTGAGCAGCGCAGCTCGCACACAAAGCCCGGTTCAGCCGGGCTTTTTTGTGTGTGAGCGCCTCGTTGCCCGCAATCGCGAGCATTTTTGACCGTTGCTTCTATACCAAATTTTGGTAACTTGGTGCTAACCAAGGCAAACAAAGGCATCTCCCATGGCCAAAAACACTAGCGTCTCCCTGGGCGATCATTTCGAGACCTTCATCGACGAGTGCGTCCAGACCGGCCGGTTCGCCTCGGTCAGCGACGCGGTGCGGGCCGGCCTGCGACTGCTGGAGCAGGAGGAGGCCAGGCTGGCACTGCTGCGGGCAACCCTGGCCAAGGGTGAGGCCGAGCTCGACCAGGGCCTGGGTATCGATGGCGAAGCCTTCATGCAAGACCTCATCGGTTGATGCCCGCGTACCGGCTCTCACCCCGTGCCCGGAAAAGCCTCGAACAGATAAGCGCCTATACTGGGGATAACCATGGGCAACAGCAGCGCCGGCGATACCTGCGTTTGCTGCGCGACCGGATGCGTGAGGTTGCCCGGAATCCGGACCTGGGCAGGCGTCGCGATGACATGAAGGCGGGTTACTTCAGCGTGGTTGCGGGTAGACACACGATTTACTACCGCACCCAGGGGTCGCTCGTGGAGATCATCGATGTTCTGCATCAATCGATGGAACCGGAACACCGTTTGCGCTAGCGCGACAGTCACCGGCTTTGGGCTGATTGCGGTTGCCGTGCAACGCACGTGATTCCACCGGAGGCTGTATGAAAAAACTGGCGAACGAGGCGGAACTGGTCACCCACGCCCTCAAGGTCGGCGCCGTGTACGCCCAGAAGCGCGGCGTGGGCAGGTTCGAGGACACGGACTCCGCGAAGGACAAGATCACCTACCTCTACCGCCTGCTGGTGCACGATAAACTGATACAGCCGCTGGCGAAGGGCCACGAGGACGAGCCGAACATGCGGCATAAGCTGGCGCTGTGGATGTCGCGGCAGTTGCCGGAGGATCACCCGTTATTAAAGTAGACGTCACACTGCGATGAACCCACCACACCCGTCGATGTTCAGGGCACTGATCGCCGGCCTGCTTCTCGTTGCCGCGGCGCAGTCCCCGGCCGCCACGCTCGGCGCGAACGGCCGCGGCCAGGTCCTGCTGTTTCCTTTTGTCATCGCCGAGAACGGCTGGGACACCCTCATCGGGCTGAACCTCGACCCCACCGGCGGCCACGTCGTTCGGCTGCGCTTCATGGACCCGCGCGACGGCAGGCCCCTGCACACCTTCAATATCTACTCCCGCTATGGGGAGAACTGGCGTGCGGCGATAACAGGCGTGGAGGACGGCTGGGCGCTGCGTATAGCTGAAGGCAGCTGCACCGTCTCCGATGCGGGTGAGTTTGGTGGCCCCGGCGCGGAGTTCAGGCTGGATACGGGCGTGGGCATGCTGGAGGCGTATTCCATCACGCAGGTGTTTGCGGACTACACAGCGACACCTTTCGATGCGCCCCCGGTAAACAGCTGCGCCGACCTGGCGGCGCGCCATGGCCCGGGGGGCATCTGGGTGCAGACGCCGAAAATCGGCATGGCGGATTCGCCCGTCGCGAGTGGCGAAATGGCGGGTTACTTTGACCTGGTGAATGTGGCGCAGGGCCTGTCCGCCACCCTGCCGGCCACGGCGATCAGGAACTTCAAGGAGTCCCTCTTCCATACCACGCCCTCATCGGAGTCGCCGCATCTCGGCGACGCCCTGCCGATAGCCGTCCTTGAGGACGGTACGGTAATCGAGCCGGCCTCCGGTGAGGGCATCGATGCGCTTGCAATGCTGCTTTCACCCCTGGGCCGGGTGCTGGGTACACAGGATCGATCCAGTGGCGGTGCGTTTGGCGCCAGCCTGTTCAATGACATCATCACGACGCGCGGTATCGCGGCCAGCACCGACTGGATAGTGACCTTCCCCCTGCGCGGCTATGCGCCGGATCTTGAACCCAACGCCATGGTGAACGGGGAACCGCGACTGTGTGAGTCGACTGGCGAATTTTTGGAGGAGCCGCCTTATATCGACTCCCGGTTAGGCGCTTATGGATGGTTTTATTGGGGCGAAGGTAAAGGATATGGGGGTTTCGGCGGCGTCCTCGACCCTCCCCCGCCCGTGCGTGTCGGGGCCATAGTTTGCAATGCTGTCAACAGCCTGGCGTTTGGGAAAGCTCCGGGCATATTCTTGGCCGACACTTCTGAGTTCCAGTACCGAAAAACCCATCTGGGCAACGCTCCCGTAGACGACGTATCGATGAGACTGGGGTACAAGACGAGTAACGGCTGGAGAACGAAAGACGGCTTCTTCCTGCCACTGCTTGGCTTTCGTGTCAGTACTTTCGTCAATGGCGCGGTGGAGCGGTTTCCCGGTGTGGACCCGCCCGCCTACGCGCTTGCCAACTACATGACGATTCGCCCGCATGAATTACGCTGACCGGGAACCCCGAGTGTTGCGCTTCGCGCGCGCAACGGCAGTGCTGCTGCTCATAACCCTGGCGTCCCACGCAGCGGGAGCCAAACTCAGCCCCAATGGCAGGGGGCAGGTGCTGCTGTTCCCTTTTGTCACCGCGGAAAACGGCTGGGACACTTTCATCGGTCTGAACCTGGACGTTACGGGCGGCCATATCGTGCGGCTGCGTTTCATGCACCCGAAAGACGGCACAGCACTGCACACGTTCAACATCTACTCCCGCTATGGCGAGAACTGGCGCGCGGCCGTGACCGCTGTGCAGGACGGCTGGGCGCTGCGCATTGCAGAGGGCAGCTGCACGGTTTCCGAAACGGGCGAGTTTGGCGGCCCCGGAAAAGATTTTCCGCTGGATACCGGCGTCAGCATGTTGGAGGTGTACTCGGTCTCCCGGGTGCTGGACGACTACACGGCAGAACCGCGCGACCCCCCGCCACAGTTCACCTGCGAGCAGCTCGCGCAGCGTTTCGAACCCGGTGGCCGTTGGCGCGACAACCCCGACGAACTGTTGACAGTGCCACACGGTCCACCGCCCGAGATATCCGGCTACTTTGATCTTGTAAAGGTGCGCCAGGGGCTGTCCGCCACGCTGCGTGCGGTGGCGATTGCCGACTTCGCCGAGAGCATTCCCCACACCTCACCGGCAGCGGATACACCCGGCCTCGCGGATGCCGACCCCGTTGCCGTTCTGGACGACGGCACGGTTTTCGAGCCGCCGTCAGGCGAGGGCATCGACGCGATAGCGATGCTCCTGTCACGCCCCGATTTACCCGGCAACAGCGGCAGCAGGCACGACATCGTGAACGATGTCATCACGGTAGCCGGTATTGCGGCGAGCACCGACTGGATCGTTGCGTTTCCACTACGGGGGTATGCCCCGGAGCGTGCGCCCAATGCCGAGGTCGGTGGCGAACCCCGGTTGTGCGAGACGACGGGAAATTTCAATTCGGGGGAAGACTTTGTCCAGACCTCCACCTGCGGCTATAGCTGGCTCCTGTGGGGCGGCGGCCAATACAAGGCCTACGGGCGATTTTGCCCCTCCCCCAGCCCGCCGGTGTATCACGAGCCGATGGCCTGCAATGCAGTCAACAGTATTGCCTTCGGCGACAGCGCGCCGATATTTCTCGATGCCGCTTCCGATTATCAGTACGCGATGCCGGGAATCGGTGATTTCTCGGCGGCCGATACCAGCGCGCGCTTCGCCTACGCATTACTCGGCGGTTGGAACCGCGATGGGCAGGGTTACAAGCCCGTGTTGGGCTTTCGAGTGACGACGTTTATCAACGGCACACTCGGCAGTGGCTCGAAGCCGACTCTCGCAAACTATATGACGATACGTCCGCACGTGGCTCGCTGATATGACATTCCTCAAACACTACCTGTTCGGCTTATTGCTGCTTTTCACCGGCTTGCAGGCTCACGGTGCGTCATTGGACCCCAATGGCCGTGGGCAGGTGCTGTTGTTCCCCTTCGTGACGGCTGAAAACGGTTGGGACACCTTTATTGGGCTGGATCTCAATCGCAATGGCGGTCACATCGTGCGCCTGCGCTTTATGGACCCGAACAACGGCGCCGAGCTGCATACCTTCAACGTTTACTCCGCGCCGGGCGAGAACTGGCGGGCCGCCATCACGGCGGTTGCAGGGGGCTGGGCGCTGCGCATCGCCGAGGGCAGTTGCACGATTGCGGATACGGGCCAGTTCGGTGGCCCCGGCACGGACTTTCCGCTGGACAGCGGTGTCGGCATGCTGGAGGCATACTCCGTCTCTGAAATTTTTAAAGATTTCAGTGCGGTGCTTAGTATCAATGACCCGCCTGAGATCAATAGCTGTTCCGAGCTGGCCGCAAGATTGCAGAGCTCATCGATTGACGAACGGTTGCAAGGAGGGTTCCTGGATACGCAGGAAATGTCAGGCTACTTCGACCTGGTCAATGTCGGGCAGGGCCTCGCCGCCAGTCAGCCGGCGGTAGCCATTCGCGAATTTTCAGAGAGTCTGGAGCACACGCCGCCTTCCTCGACTACGCCCAATCTCACGAGCGCAGACCCAGTTGCGATATTGAACGATGGCACTGAATTCATACCGGCATCCGGGGCCGGCATCGACGCAATCGCGAAGCTGCTCTCCCCTGTCCCCCACCTTTCTTCGGACGGAGAGCTAGTCAACAATGTCGTCACGGTAAAAGGGATCGCCGCACGAACAGACTGGATACTTACCTTCCCGCTAAGGGGCTACGCGCCGGCGCGGGATGCCAATGCGTTGGTCAATGGCGACGAGCGTTACTGCGAACCGGGCGAGGCGTTTAAAGAACAGGAGGATCCTTACGTTCAGATCTCCACCGACTGGTTCTGGAGGATCAGTGGGGGTGGGGTTGAAGGCCAGGAGTCAATAAGGGGTTTCCTCACGCCGTTTGCACTGGCGGAGCCAATGGCGTGTAACGCAATCAACGCCATCGCCTTCGGCGATGCGCCGGGTATTTTTTTGGAGGACGGCTCGGAGTACCAGTACCGGGTGCGCAAAGTGGCTGAGGTCACCCTGGAGGATGGTTCATACACACTAGGATATGACATCACCAACGAATGGGAAAAAGCTGGCGAAACCTTCAGCCCCGTCCTGGGCTTCCGTGTCACCACGTTTATCAATGGCAGGGTTGAAGTGCCCAGCGATAACTCAGAGCCGGCCTTTGCGCTGGCCAATTACATGACGATTCGGCCGCATGATGTGCAGTAGTGAGCCTGAAGCGCAACGCTATTGCACTTCGTGTGGTCGGCTGGTCGCGTAGTTCGCCAGCGTGCTCCCACCGTTCAGCGTGCCGTTGACGAAGGTAGTCACACGAAACGCCACTAGCGGGCGCAGTCCCTGCCTGAATCGATATCCCGCCGTGTGTGCCGCATTACTCAACGGCTGGTCGTAAAGGCTCGATAACCGGTACTGGTGTACAGAGTCCTCGGGCAGGAACAGCGGGGGTTTGTCTCCGAAGGTAATCACATTTACCGGGTAGCACAGGAAGGGCTCGTATCTCAGGGATGGCGTTGGATCAATGACGGAGCCAAGGCCGAGCGTCCAGGCCCCGCCTCCCCACAGCCCCCAGGGGGTGTTAACCGGCTCTACTA
The DNA here is from genome assembly GCA_030428835.1 of Gammaproteobacteria bacterium. GTDB lineage: Bacteria > Pseudomonadota > Gammaproteobacteria > Pseudomonadales > Halieaceae > Marimicrobium. Next base: position 10,230 of record JAUIEP010000053.1, read on the forward strand.
CGTAGGGGAGCGTGTCCTTGTCGTTCCCGCTTGAACTACAACTGCGCATCTGTCCGTCGATTTCCAACTGGTGCGGGCCGTAAAGCCTATAACCGCTCAGCGGAAAACTGATTATCCAGTCAGTGCTCGCCGCAATCCCGTCCAGCGTGATGACATCGTTCACAATACTTGCCCAGTCACCCGCCGCAAGCAGCATGGCGATTGCGTCGATACCTTCGCCGGAGGGAGGTTCCACAATGCTGCCGTCAGGCAAGGTGGCAATTGGGTCGGCGTACTCAAGCGTCAATGTATTTGAGTCCGGAGCCGTATGGGGAATTCGTTCGGCGAACTCGTCAATGGCGGTGGCGGGTAATGCCGTTGCCAGTCCCTGCGTAACGTTTATCAGGTCAAAGTATCCCGAGAACCACGACGAGTCGTAAAACGACGGCAAGATCGAAAACTCGGCATCGGGGTCTACGCTCCAAATGCCACCTGGGCGCCATCGTTGCGCTAGTTCTGCACAGGTTGGGCTCTCCTCGAAAAAGTTCTTCCACGCTCGCCCAACGGAGTATGCCTCAAGCATCATTGTTGTGGCCTCCAGTGCGAATTCGGTACCCGCTCCTCCGAATTCGCCGGAATCGGCAATGGTGCAATTGCCTTCTCCAATCCGCAGTAGTGCACCACTGCCGGCCCTGGTGACAGCCGCACGCCAGTTGCCGCCCTCGTCGGTGTAGACATTGAATGAGCGTAACAACTCGCCGCTGCGGGCGTCGAGAAAGCGCAGCTTGAGGACATTGGAAGCGGCGTTTCCTGTATCCAGGCTGACGAGCGTATCCCACCCGCCCTCAGCGATGACAAAGGGAAACAACAGGACCTGGCCCCCGTCGCCGCTGCGGGCCACGGCGGCCTGGGTGACGCAGGGCCAGGCGAGAATCAGCATCAACGCCAGGCACATCTGCAATCTATGGATCAAGAGATTTCGCATCTTATTCCCGCTTGTGTGCACGGCTGGTCGCGTAATTCGCTAGCGTTGCACCATCGTTCAATGTCCCATTGACGAACGTTGAGACGCGGAATGCTATTACCGGGCTTGTGTAGTAGCTAAAGTAATACTGCACGACATGGCTGGCATCGCTCATGGGGTAATCGTACAGGAATCTTACTCGGTACCCGTTCTCGGCTGTTTCAGGCAGGAAAATCGGCGTACCATCGCCAAAGGTGAGCGTGTTTACAGAGAAACAAAGGAACGCCGCGAAAACATCGGGAATCGCGGGATCGATGCCCGACTCGCCGGTAGTGACCCAGGCGCCGTCCCCCCAAACGCCCCACGGGTTAAAATAATACACGTCAAGCGTGTACCCGGTGTCCAGAAAGTTCGCGGCGGTGCAGGGTCTTTCCACGCCGTCGATATCCACCGTCTCGCGGCCGGACTCCAGATAGCCCTGCAGCGGAAAACTTACTATCCAGTCGGTACTTGCCGCTATACCCGCAACGGTAATAACGTCGTTGGCGATTCTTCTGTCGGGTAAGAGCAACAGGCTGGCGATGGCGCCGATTCCCTCATCCGCGGATTCCAGTGTAAGCGTGCTTGAGTCAGGTGCGGTGTGCGCAATCTCGTTGGAAAAGTCACGAATAGCTGTCGCCGGGAGGCTGGTGGACAACCCCTGCTCCACTTTCACCAGGTCGAAATAGCCTGAAATATTCCGCCAGTCTGCGGTTAGCGGTTTCAAGCCTGATCCCGAATTGACGGCCCAAAGTTCTCCCGCCTGCCAGCGCTGTGCTACCTGGGCGCAAGTGACGTTGCCCTGCGACCGCCTGTGCCATGACTGTCCGAGTGCGTAGGCTTCCACCATGCTCACCGAATGGTCCAGGCTAAACTCAGTCCCAGGGCCGCCGAACTCGCCGCTGTCGGAAATGGTGCAGTCGCCCTGGCCAATCCGCAGCACCGGACCGTTTTCCGACATAAACACGGCAGCGCGCCAGTTGTCGCCCTCGCGGACGTAGATGTTGAATGAGCGGTAGACCTTGCCGTCCTTGCCGTCCAGGAAGCGCAGCTTGACGATGTTACTCTCGGCCGGATTCAGGTTCAGGTTGATGAAGGTGTCCCAACCGCCTTCGGCCACCACGAACGGAAACAACAACACCTGTCCGCGGCCGTCCCTGCCCAGTGAGGCGGCCTGGGAGGTGCTCGCTACTAACAGGAGTAGAACGACAGTTATTGCGGGGAGTCTCATAGCGTTGCCGGCGCTCGACGCATGGGTTTGCTCAAAGTATAGCGAATACGCGAGGACTCGATGGCGCTATCGAATTCACACCTTCGCATACTGCGCCGCGCTCCCCGCCCACCGCTGGATAAGCGCGTCGATATTCTCCGGATGCTGCGCTCGCACCAGCCCGGCGACTTCCGCCACGTCCTCCAACATGTGCTCATGCGCGGGCAGCTCCGCCACGCGAAACTCCATGAGCCCTGTCTGGCGTGTGCCGAGCACCTCGCCCGGGCCGCGCAGTTGCAGGTCTTTCTCCGCGATATAAAAACCGTCAGTGCTCTCGCGCATCGCGGTGAGGCGCTCCTTGCCGTTGGCCGACAGCGGCGCCTGGTAGAGCAGCACGCAGTGGCTCTGCGTCGAGCCGCGGCCGACGCGGCCGCGCAGCTGGTGCAACTGCGCGAGGCCCAGGCGCTCCGGGTTCTCGATGATCATGAGGCTCGCGTTGGGTACGTCCACGCCGACCTCGATGACGGTCGTGGCGACCAGCAGTGAGAGGTCGCCGGCCTTGAACGCCGCCATCACCGCCTCCTTGTCCGGCCCCTTCATGCGACCGTGGATGAGGCCGATGCGCAGGTCCGGCAGCGCCTGTTGCAGCTCCGCCGCGGTGGCCTCCGCCGCCTGGGCCTGCAGCGCGTCGCTCTCCTCGATCAGCGTGCATACCCAGTAGGCCTGGCGGCCTTCGCGGCAGGCCGCGCCCACCCGGCCGATCACCGCGTCGCGGCGGCCGGCGTCGAGCAGCGTGGTGCTCACCGGTTGTCGCCCGGGCGGCAGCTCGTCGATGACGGAGCAGTCGAGGTCGGCGTAGGCGACCATCGACAACGTGCGCGGTATCGGCGTGGCGGTCATCACGAGCTGGTGCGGGCGGCCGTGGCCGGGTGCGGCCTTCTCGGTGAGCGCGAGGCGCTGGTGCACGCCGAAGCGGTGTTGCTCGTCGACGATCACGAGGCCGAGGCGGTCGAAGGCCACGTCGTCCTGGAACAGCGCGTGGGTGCCGATCGCCAGCGCCGCCTCGCCCTCCGCGATGCGCGCAAGCGCCCTTGCGCGCGCCTTGCCCTTGGTGCGGCCGCTCAGCCACTCCATGCCGATACCAAGCGGCTCGAACCACTCGCTGAAACAGCGCCAGTGCTGCTCCGCCAGCAGCTCCGTGGGCGCCATCAGCGCCACCTGGAAGCCGCTGCCGATTGCCTGCAGCGCGGCGCCCGCGGCCACCAGCGTCTTGCCCGAGCCGACGTCGCCCTGCACCAGGCGCAGCATCGGCACGGGTTTTGCCAGGTCGGCGCGGATCTCCGCGAGCACGCGTTCCTGCGCCGCGGTCGGGGTGAACGCGAGCCTGCCGAGGAAGTCCTCGAGCAGTCCCGCCTGGCCCTGGAGCGCCGGCGCGCCGTCCTGCTGCTGGCGCTCGCGCAGGCGCTGCAGCGACAGGTTGTGCGCCACGAGTTCCTCCAGCGCGAGGCGCAGCTGCGCCGGGTGCTCGCCGTCGCGCAGGGTGTCCTGGGGTGCGTCCGGCGGCGGCTGGTGCAGGTAGCGCAGCGCGTTGGCGAGGCCGAAGGGGTAGCGCTGCGTCGGCGGCAGCAGTTCCGTCACCGCCTCGCGCTCGAGTATCTTCACCGCCTGCTCGCACAGGCTGCGCCACTGGGCCTGGCCGATGCCGGTGGTGGTCGGGTAGATCGGCGTGAGCGTTTCTTCCACCGGTTCGTCGCCGTCACGCAGCAGGCGGTACTCCGGGTGGTACATCTCCAGTCCGGAGGAACCCCGGCGCACCTGCCCGAAGCAGCGCAACTCGGAACCCACCGACAGGTTATTCCTCTGCGCGGCGGAAAAGTGGAAGAAGCGCAGCGTGAGGGTGCCCGTGCTGTCCTGTATGCGCGCCACCAAAGAGCGGCGGCGGCCGAACACCACGTCCGCCGCGCGCACCTCGCCCTGTACCACGACGTCCATGCCGTCCCGCGCCGCCGCGATGGGCGTTATGCGGGTGCGGTCCTGGTAGCGCAGCGGCAGGTGGAACAGCAGGTCCTCGATATGCGTGATGCCGTAGTCCGCGAGCTTCTCCGCGAGTCTCGGCCCCACGCCGCGCAGCTCGCGAACCGATCGCCGGGCGATGCCGCTCACGGTGCGGGGACTACCGCCGCCCGAGAGCGTCGGTGATGATGTCGATGGCCTCGGGGCGCGGGTAGCTCACCCGCCAGGCCAGCGCCACGGTGCGCTTGGGCGCCGGGTCGGTGAAGGGCTTTATGACCAGTGAGCGGTCGCCGTAGCTCACGAAGTTGGCGGCGCTTTCGGGCAGCACGGTGATACCGAGGCCGCTGGCCACCATGTGCTTGAGCGTTTCCAGCGAGCTGCCCTCGATCCTGGCGTGGCCCCGCACCTGGTCCTCGCGCAGGCGCTGGGCGAGGCCGGGACAGGCCTCCAGCACCTGGTCGCGGAAGCAGTGGCCCTCCCCCATCATCAGTACGCGATAGTCCGCGAGATCCGCCGGGTCGACCGTTTTCTTCCCGGCCAGTTCATGCCCCTCCTCGACCAGCACCACGAAGGGCTCGTCGTACAGTGGGCGCGTGACCACCTCCGCCTCGGTAAAGGGCAGCGCGACGAAGATGGCGTCCAGCTCGCCGCTGGTGAGCTTGCCGCGCAGGACCGCGGTGAAGTTCTCCTCGATGAACAGCGGCATGTTCGGCGCCAGTTCCTTCAGGCCGGTGACGAGGCGCGGGAACAGGTAGGGGCCCACGGTATAGATCGCGCCGACCGAGAGCATGCTGCCGAGGGGGTCCTTGCCGAGCTCCGCGAGGCTGAGGATATTCTGGGTCTCCGCCAGCACGGTCTGCGCCTGCTCGACGATGCGATGGCCGGTCGGCGTGGGGCTGACCTTGTGCCGCGAGCGCTCGAACAGGCTGATGCCCAGTTCCGCCTCGAGCTTCTTGATGGCGATGCTGAGCGTGGGCTGGCTCACGTTGCACTGTTCCGCTGCTTTGCGAAAATGCCCGGTGTCCGCGAGGGCAACGAGGTAGCGCAGTTCCGTCAGTGTCATGGCGGCGGAGTCCTTGTGGGCAAGGCGCTAGTGTAACCAGTGAGAGAAGACTTTATGAAGAGCCGATCTGTGCTGATCGTCGGCTGCGGCGACCTGGGCATCCGCTGCGGCACGCAGCTCGCCGCCGCGGGCGCCGCCGTTACCGGGGTGCGCCGCGACGTCAGCCGGCTGCCTGATGCCATCAAGGGGCACGCCGCGGACTACACGGTGCCCGGCAGCCTCGCCTTTGCGCAGGCACTGGCGCCAGACTACGTGATCGCGACGTTCAACCCGTTCGACCGCTCCGTCGACGGCTACAAGGCCGGCTTCGCTCGCGCCATGGACAACCTGCTGGCGGGCCTGGGCGCGCACCGGCCGACCTGTATTGTCATGGCCAGCAGCACGCGTGTTTACGCGGAAAGCGATGGCGGCTGGGTGGACGAGGGTAGCGCGTTGACGCGCAGCGATGCGTTCGCCGCGCATATCATCGCGGCCGAGCGCGCGTTACTGGATTCCGGGCACCATGCCAGCGTGGTGCGCTTCGGCGGTATCTACGGCATCCCCGGCGGGCGCCTGTTGTCGCGCGTGCGCCGCGGCGAGCTGTGCCCGGCCGAGCCGGTGAGTTACACCAACCGCATCCACCGGGAGGATGCCGGGGGTTTCCTGGCGCACCTGGTGCAGCTAGCGGAGCGCGGCGCGGCGTTGTTGCCGGTCTACAACGGCGTGGATGACCTGCCCGCGCCGCGCCATGAGGTGGAGTGCTGGCTGGCCCGGCGAATGGGACTGGAGGACCTGGTTGCGGGTAACACGGCGCAGGGCGATCCCACGCGGCACAACCAGGCGGGGCACAAGCGGGTGCGTAATGGGGCGCTCAGGGAGAGCGGGTATGTATTGCGGTATCCTGATTACCGTGCTGGCTACGGCGCTCTGCTGGAGGAATAACGCCCGGTAGGGTCGAATTCATTCGACGTGGAGCGATAGTTATCAATTGAACCGTTGTTCCGATTGAGGGCGTCTTACAGGTCGAATGAATTCGACCCTACAGCTAAAGGTCGACCCTACAGATAGAGGTCGCGCCCATGTGGGGTCGAATTTATTCGACCTGTAGCGGTAGTCCTAAATTGCAACGCTGTTTCGATTCATCGGGTTTCCCAGGTCGAATGAATTCGACCCCACAGGTAGAGGTCGAGCCCCACAGGTAGAGGTCGAGCCCCACAGGTAGAGGTCGAGCCCCACAGGTAGAGGTCGAGCCCCACAGGTAGAGGTCGAGCCCCACAGGTAGAGGTCGCGCGCCTCAATGAGCAGGGCGCTTACAGCGCCAGCACCGCCTCGATTTCCACCGCCGCGCCGCGCGGCAGCGCCGCTACCTGCACGCATGCGCGCGCCGGGTAGGGTTCGTGCAGGAAGGAGGCCATCACCTCGTTGACCGCCGCGAAATCCGCGAGGTCGGTGAGCGAGATGTTGATCTTGACGGCGTCGTCGAGGCTGCAGCCCGCGGCCTCCGCCACGGCCCGCAGGTTGTTGAATACCTGCGTCGCCTGGGCGGCCACGTCGCCCGCCACCAGCTCGCCCGTTCCCGGCACGAGGGGGATCTGCCCCGACAGCCACACGGTGTTGCCGACCTTGACGGCCTGGGAGTACGGCCCGATGGCGTCGGGTGCGTCGGGCGTGGATATAACGGCTCGGTTGCTCACAGTGTCGCTCCCGTCAGTTCTTGATGCGCGTGACTTTCAGCACGTGGGTGATCGAGCGCAGGCGGCGCATGATGCGCGCCAGGTGCACCCGGTTCTGCACCATCATCTCAAGCGTCACGTAGGTAAACTGGTGGTCCTTGTGCTCTGTTGAGATCTTCTCGATGTTCACGCCCATGCTGTTGATGCGCGTGGCGATCACCGCGATCATGCCGCGCCGGTTCTCCACCTCGATACGCAGGTTGACCGGGTAGTCCCCCTGCACCTCGTCGTCCCAGCGCAGCGCCACGAGGCGCTCGGCGTGTTCGCGCAGGTTCTTGCACTGGTCGCGGTGCACGACCACGCCTTTTTCCGAACTCAGGTAGCCGAGAATCGGGTCGCCGGGAATCGGGTGGCAGCACTTGGCGTAGCTCAGCATGAAGCCCTCGGTGCCCTTGATGGCCACGGGCTGCGCCTCGCCGCTGTGCGCGCTCAGCGCCTCGTCCTCCACGCTCTCCGGCGCCGCGAGTTGCTGCGCGGTGAAGGCGGGCAGGCGGTTGCCGCGCGCGATATCGATCAGCAGGTCCTCCATGCTGTCGTAGTGCTGCGCGGCCAGGAACTCGGCGAGTTTCACGTCTGACAGGTCATCCAGCTCCTGGCCGTGGCTCGCCAGCGCCTTGTCGAGCAGGCTGCGACCGAGCGAGACCGAGTCCTCGCGGGTCTGGCGCTTGAGGAAGTGGTGGATGTTGGAGCGGGCCTTGGCCGTGACCGCGTAGTCGAGCCACGCGGGGTTCGGGCGCGCGCCGGACGAGGTCAGGATCTCCACGGTCTGCCCGCTCTCCAGCGGCTGTGACAAGGGCGCCAGGCGCCGGTTGATGCGGCAGGCGACGCAGGCGTTGCCCACGTCGGTGTGCACGGCGTAGGCGAAATCGACGGCGGTCGCGCGGCGCGGCAGTTCCAGGATGCGGCCCTTGGGTGTGAACACGTAGATCTCGTCGGGGAAGAGGTCCATCTTCACGCTGTCAATGAACTCCAGCGAGTTGCCCGCCTGCTGCTGCATCTCCAGCAGGCCCTGCACCCAGTCGCGCGCGCGGGTGTGGCTGCCGTTGGTCGTGTGTTCGTCGCTCTTGTACAGCCAGTGCGCGGCGATGCCGTTGTTGGCCATGTCCTCCATGGCCTGCGTGCGGATCTGGATCTCGATCGGCACGCCGTGCATGCCCATCATCACCGTGTGCAGCGACTGGTAGCCGTTGGCCTTGGGAATCGCGATGTAGTCCTTGAAGGAACCGGGCACGGGTTTGTACATGCTGTGCACGCACCCGAGCACGCGATAGCAGGTGTCCACCGAGTCGACGATGATGCGGAAGGCGTAGATATCCATGATCTCCGCGAACGACTTATGCTTCACCTTCATCTTCTGGTAGATGCTGTACAGGTGCTTCTCCCTGCCCCGCACCTGGACCTGGTGCCCTTCCTGCTCCAGCGTCTCCTGGATCTGCTGGCGCATGTTCTCCACCAGCTCCTTGCGATTGCCGCGGGCGGCGCGGATGGCGGTCTCGATGCGCCGCGAGCGCATCGGGTAGAGCGCGCCGAAGCCGAGGTCCTCGAACTCCATGCGCACATTGTTCATGCCCAGGCGCATGGCGATGGGAGCGTAGATATCCAGCGTTTCCCTGGCGATGCGCCGCGCCTTGTCGTTGGACAACACTCCCAGGGTGCGCATGTTGTGCAGGCGGTCGGCGAGCTTGACGAGGATCACGCGGATATCCCGCGCCATGGCGAGCGCCATCTTCTGGAAGTTCTCCGCCTGCTTCTCTTCCAGCGTGTCGAACTCCATCAGGGTCAGCTTGCTCACCCCGTCCACCAGTTCCGCGACCGTGGGACCGAACTGCTCGCCGATGGCGGCCTTCTCGATGCCGGTGTCCTCGATGACATCGTGCAGCATGGCGGCCATGAGGCTCTGGTGGTCCATGTGCATGTCAGCGAGGATGCCGGCCACGGCCAGCGGGTGTGTTACGTAGGGTTCACCGGAGCGCCGGCGCTGGCCGTAGTGGGCCTGCTCGGCGAAGAAATACGCGCGTTTGACCTGGTTCGCCTGGTCGGCGTTGAGGTAGGACTTGAGGGTGCCGTGCAGGGCATCTATGGTCTGCGTCGCCGCCATGCCATAAATGCCCGGTCAGGAAGCGAGCGCCCTAGAGGAAATCGTCGCCGAGCGGTTGCTCGACAGGCGGGGTCAGCGCTTCGAGGGCCTCGATCGATATTTCATCGGTGCTGTCCATGACGCCCGCCAGTTCCTCCTGGGCCTCGAGTTCTTCCTCGCGGCTGAGGATCTCGGGGGTGACGAGGCCTTCGGCGATTTCGCGCAGTGCGATGACGGTGGGCTTGTCGGACTCTTCCTGGACCATCGGGTCCTTGCCGCCGGTTGCCATCTGGCGGGCCCGCTTGCTGGCGACCATGACCAGCTCAAAGCGGTTGGAAACGTTCTCGAGGCAATCTTCGACGGTTACACGTGCCATGATATGTACCTGTTCCTACTAGCTGTGCCGGCCCGCGCATCGCGGACAGTCCGGCATTGTTCAAATTCAGTGGGCGCAATGTTCTCCCAAAATCGCGCAGAGAGAGTGCCCGCTAACTGGCCGGGCCACGACCCGGGAGGAATCGCAAATTATACCGCAATATCAGGGGGATACGTCCAGCGGTAATTGTTGGCGCGCCCGGCCCCGCCGGGGTCAGTCCAGCAGGGCGCGCAGGAGCTTCGCGTGGCGGCGCTGCTGGGGGTCCGTGCGCAGTCGCTCGCTGGTGAAGATGGCATCCAGTTCCCTGAGCGCCGCGTCGAAGTCGCGGTTGATGACCAGGTAGTCGGCCTCGACGTAGTGGCTCATCTCCTGCACCGCCTCCTGCAGTCGGCGGGCGATGGTGGCGGCGTCGTCCTGGCCGCGGGCGGTGAGGCGCTCTTCCAGGGCCGCGCGCGAGGGCGGCAGGATGAAGATGGCCCGGGTCGCCGGCATCAGCCTGCGCACCTGCGCCGCGCCCTGCCAGTCGATCTCGAGGATGACGTCCGTCCCGGCGTCAAGCTGGTCCTGCACCCACAACTGCGAGGTGCCGTACAGGTTGCCGAACACGCGGGCATGTTCCAGGAACTCCGCCCGCTCCAGCATGGACAGGAACGCCTGTTCGGTCACGAAGTGGTAGTTCACGCCGTCCTGCTCGCCCGGGCGCATCTGCCGCGTGGTGTGGGAGACCGACACCCGCAGTTCGGGCCGTTGTTCCAGCAGCGCCTTGAGCAGGCTGGTCTTGCCCGCCCCGGAGGGCGCGGACACGGTGTACAGGGTGCCGCTCATCCCGCGCACCCCGCGTGGCGGCGCGCGCGGCGCCTACTCAATGTTCTGTACCTGTTCGCGCATCTGCTCGATGAGCACTTTCAGCTCCACCGCGTTCTGGGTGCTGGTAGCCGAAATGGACTTGGAGGAGAGCGTGTTGGCCTCGCGATTCAGTTCCTGCATCAGGAAATCCAGGCGCCGGCCACAGGGGCCGCCCTTCTTGAGCGTGCGGCGCACCTCGCCCACGTGGGCGTCCAGCCGGTCCAGCTCCTCGTCCACGTCGGCCTTCTGGGCGAGATACACGATCTCCTGCTCCAGTCGCCCCTCGTCGACTTCCACCTGCAGTTCGTTGATACGCGCTTCCAGTCGCTCGCGCTGCTGCCGCATCAGGTCCGGGAGCAGCCCGCGCGCGCGTTCCACCTCCGCCGCCACCTGCTCCAGTCGCTCGCGGATCAGGCCGGCGAGCTTGTCGCCCTCGCGCGCGCGGTTGTCCACCAGCGTCGCGAGCGCCCTGTCGAACAGGCCTTTGGCCGCGGCCTGCAACTCCTCCTCCGACAGTTCCGGGCTGCGGGCAACCCCGGGAAACTGCAGCACCTGCAGCGGGTTGATGGCCCCCGCGTCATCGAGCCTGTCCTGCACCGAACGCGCGGCCTCCAGCAATGTATCCAGCTTTTCCTCGTCGACCTCGAGATCGCCGCTGTCGCCGTTCTGGAACTGGATGCGCCCCAGGCATTCGAACTTGCCGCGCGCCAGCTTCGCGCCCACCGCCTCGCGAAAGGCGGGCTCGAGCGGACGCAGTTGCTCCGGCAGCTTGAAACTGCAGTCGAGGTAGCGGTGGTTGACGGTGCGCAGCTCCAGGGTCAGCGTCCCCTGGCGAGTGCTTTCGCTCTCCCGGGCGAAGGCGGTCATGCTTTGAATCATCGTTTCGATCAGGTTCCGGGCAACACGAATGGCAATCGAGTGTAGCAGCTTGCCCCAAACGCATACAGCGATGAAGGCGCAGGACGGTCGAGGAGTATGGGCGGATACCCCGTACCGGGGGCGTCTGGCGACAGGACGTCGCCAGCCGAGCCTATACAGGGACGTATGCTGTTTGGCGGTCCCCGGTACGGGGTATCCGCCCATACTCCGTGAAACAAGAGCGTAGTGCAGGTGAGCCAGCATTGGTGGTCGCGTATACTTGCGCCTCTCTAATCAGGCTGGAGCCAAACCATGCAGCGACCGAGCGGCCGTGCCCCCGATGAACTACGCGCAATTGACATCAAACGGCAGTTCACCCGCCATGCCGAGGGCTCGGTGCTGGTGAGTTTCGGCGACACGCGCGTCATCTGCACCGCCTCGGTGGAGGAAGGCGTGCCGCGCTTCATGCGCGGCCAGGGCCGCGGCTGGATCACCGCGGAGTACGGCATGCTGCCCCGCTCCACCGGCACACGCATGGGCCGCGAGGCGGCGCGCGGCAAACAGGGCGGGCGCACCGTGGAGATCCAGCGGCTGATCGGCCGCTCACTGCGCGCGGCGGTAGACCTGGACAAGCTGGGCGAGTTCACCATCACCGTGGACTGCGACGTGATCCAGGCCGATGGCGGGACGCGCACCGCGTCCATTACCGGCGCGTGCGTGGCGCTGGTCGACGCGATCAATCACCTGCAGCGCAAGAAACTGCTCCTGCAGGACCCGCTCCTGGAGATGGTCGCCTCCGTGTCCGTGGGGGTGTACGAGGGCGTGCCCGTGCTCGACCTGGACTATCCGGAGGATTCTGCCGCGGATACGGACATGAACGTGATCATGGGCGAGTCCGGGGGCTTCATCGAGGTGCAGGGCACGGCCGAGGGCGCGGCGTTTGCGCGCGCGGAGCTCGACGCGATGCTGGACCTCGCCGCGAGCGGGATCGGGGAGTTGATCGAGAAGCAGAAGGCGGCGCTGGCCGCCTAGCGTCACAGCTCGATGTCGTAGTCCATGATGATCGGCGCGTGGGAGGAAAATTCCTTCGAGGTGTAGATCGCGCCGTAGTCGATGTTGTAGCGCAGGCCCTCCGAGACCACGTGGAAATCCGTGCGCCAGCCGTTGCTCTCCCGGTCGCCGTCCGGCCACCAGCTGAACTCGTCATGATCCGAGTTGACCTCGCGGAAGGCGTCGACATACCCCTCGTCGAACAGCTCGTTGAGCCACTGGCGCTCCTCGGCCAGGAACCCCGAGGTGGTTGAGTTGCGCTCGGTGTCCTGCAGGTCGCCGGGGGTATGCGCAAGCTGCCAGTTGCCGCAGATGATGAATTCGCGGCGCTTGTTGCGGATCTTCTGCAGGTGCGGTCCCAGCAGCGAGTAGAACTCGTTCTTGCGCGCCTGCGCGTCCGCGTCGTTGTCGACGACCTGCGGCGCCAGCAGGCAGGCGACACTCAGGTTCTCGTAGTCCGCCTGGATGTAGCGCCCCTCCATGTCGAAATCGGCGAAGCCCAGGCCCGTCATGATCGCCTTGGGCAGCTGGCGGCAGTAGATCGCCACGCCGTTGGCCTTGCCGTCGATGTCGTCGAAGAAGTACGCGTTGTAGTCTTTCGGGAAGTACAGGTCGTCCTGCAGGTCGTACTCCGAGCAGCGCAGGTCCTGGATGCAGACGAAATCCGCGTCCTGCTCGGTCAGCCAGTCGTAAAATCCCTTTTCTGCGGCGCTTAGCAAGCCGTCAGCACTGAAACTGATGATCCTCATTCAAAGCCTCTCGGTGTTTAGCCCTTGCTATGAGAGCGTCTGGATGCCCCGGCCTGACCGGGGCAATGGCAACCTCCGGCTACCCTGCAAGAAATTACGTGAATATTGGTACTTCCCAGGCCTCGCCGCCGCTTATTAACATGGCGTTGTGAGGTTCGGGCCCGGTTCCAGAGCACGGGGGCGTGGAATCGGCCGGAACCGGGTATTCTATAGCTTGGAATGCCAAATACAAACCTCCGTTGGGAATCCTGGAACGTTCGTGCAAGCCTACCAAGCCGAATTTATTGAACTCGCCCGGAAGTATGACGTCCTGCGTTTCGGAGAGTTCACTCTGAAATCGGGGCGCGTCAGCCCCTATTTCTTCAATGCCGGTGCGTTCGACAGCGGCAGGGCCCTGGCGGAGCTGGGCCGCTGCTACGCGGAGCGGATTGTGGCGTCACAGATCGGGTTCGACGTGCTGCTGGGCCCCGCCTACAAGGGCATTCCGCTCGCGACGGCCACCGCGGTGCAGCTCGCCCAGCACCACGGCCGCGACGTGCCGTTCGCCTATAACCGCAAGGAGGCCAAGGACCATGGCGAGGGCGGGGTCCTGGTCGGGGCGCCCCTGGTCGGCCGGGTCCTGGTCATTGATGATGTGATTACAGCCGGCACGGCGGTGCGCGAGGTGATAGCGATGATCGAGGCCGCCGGCGCCGAGCTGGCCGGCGTGGCGATCGGCCTCGACCGGCGGGAGCGCGGGACGGGCGATCTGTCGGCGATACAGGAGGTGGAGCAGCAGTTCGGGGTGCCCGTGCTCAGCATCATCGATATGGGCCACCTCATCGACTACCTGCAGTCCGCGGGCGACGCCCCCGAGGGTGCGCTCGAGGCCATGCGCAACTATCGCAACGAGTACGGTGTCTGATTTGTCATGAATTGTCGTCACGCCACAGGGGTCATACCGTGCTGACGCCGCGCCGGGCCACCGCTCTGGTCGGCGCCCTCGTGCTGGCGCTGGCCACCAGCGCGTTCGCCGCCCCGAAACTGTACCGCTACCGCAACCACGAGGGCGTGGTGGTGGTCGGCTACCAGGTCCCCGCGGACCTGATCAAGGGCGGTTACGAGGTTCTCAACGACGAGGGTATGGTCATCAAGGTCGTACCCAGGGAGTTGACCAGGAAGGAACTGGAAGCCAAGGACGCGCAGCGCAAGCTCGAGGAGGCGGCGGCCGCGGAACAGGCGCGGCTGCGCGAGTGGGATGAAAACCTGCTGTTGCGTTACAGCACCGTGCTCGATATCGAGGCGGCGCGCAACCGCGCGCTGCAGGACCTGCGCATCCGTGTCAGTATCCTCAAGGGCAACCGCCGGTCACTGAAGCAGAAGGTCGAGAACCTGCAGAGCGACGCCGCGGACATGGAGCGCCGCGGTATGATTGTCGACGTCGAGCGCCTGCGCTCGATCGAACAGATGCAGGAGGAAATAGCCGCCACGGACCGCGCCATCGCCGAACGGGAGCGCGAAATCGACGAGGTTCAGGCCAAGTTCGCGGCCGATATCGAACGCTTCGGTATGTTGCAGGAGGTGGTGCAGATGCGGCGCAACCTGTCCAACAGCCAGGGCCGCTGACAGGCCTTAACGCGAAAAACTGCTCGCCTGGCCGGGCATGGGCTGGCTGATCGCCTCCCGGAAGAACCCGCTCATCAATTGCTCCCACTGCTTGGGCCAGTCGGTCGTGGGCGAGCGCGTGAAGCCCGAGCGCACATACTGGGAGATGCGGCCCTCCGCGGTGGCCATCAACAGGTTGGCCGCGGCCTGCAGGGGGATGGTGGGCCGCAGCCCCTCGCGCATTTCCGCCTCGCGAATCACCTGCTTCAACTGGGTTTCGAAACGGTCGAACAGCTGTGCCACCCGCTGGTGCAGGCGATCGGTCTCGCCCGCCAGTGCGTCGCCGGTCAGGATCCGCGTAATGCCGGGATTGCGCTCGGAAAACGCGAGCAGCAGCATGATCATCTTCTCGCAGCGCATCGCCGCGCCGGGCTCTTCGTTGAGAATGATGTTGATGCGGCTGAACAGGGTCTCCTCGATAAATTCGATGAGCCCCTCGAACATTTTTGACTTGCTGGGGAAGTGGCGATACAGGGCGGCCTCGGAGACACCCACCTGGCGCGCCAGTCCTGCGGTGGTAATACGGTTACCCGGACTGTCCTCCAGCATCTGTGCGAGCGCTTCCAGTATCTGTTGGCGCCTTTGCGACTTTCTGGGAGGCATGGTCGTCCGTTGCAGTAGCTGTTACTTGTAATGTAGCGATTACATTCAAGTGCTGCAATAAAACCGGCGCAACTCGCGTAAAAAAATTCTTTGGAATGTAGTGCCCGGGAAGCGAGAGGTTGTAGGGTCGAATTTATTCGACATGGAACGGCTCTCAATACAGCACATCGTTGGTACGTATAACTCGCGGGCCCGGTCGAATAAATTCGACCCTACAGAGCGATAATTCGGGGCACAGGAATTCGGGGCACAGGTTATCGAGCGGCGGTCACCGCCGGTTGGTAATCAATGTACCCATACCCTCGTCGGTAAACGTCTCGAGCAACACCGCGTGGGGCACACGCCCGTCGATGATATGCGAACTGGCCACGCCAGACTTTACCGCGTCGAGTGCGCAGGTGATCTTGGGCAGCATGCCGCCGCTGATGGTGCCGTCGGCGATTAGTTCATCCACCTGCTGCGTGGTCAGCCCTGTAAGAATCTCACCCTGTTTGTCCAACAAACCCGCCACGTTGGTGAGCAGCATCAGTTTTTCCGCCTGCAGCACCTGGGCGAGCTTGCCGGCGACGAGGTCCGCGTTGATGTTGTAGGTGCTGCCGTCGGCCCCCACACCGATCGGGGCAATAACGGGGATGAAGTTGCTGTCCAGGATGACATCGAGCACGCCGGTGTCGATCTGGTCGACCTCCCCCACGTGGCCGATATCGATGATCTCCGGCACCTCCAGCTCGGGCCCGGGCCGGGTGACCCTGAGCTTCCTCGCCCGGATCAGTTGGCCGTCCTTGCCCGTGACGCCGATGGCCTTGCCGCCGTTGCGGTTGATGGAGGCCACGATCTCCTTGTTCACGCTGCCGCCGAGCACCATCTCCACGACGTCCATGGTCTGGGCGTCGGTGACGCGCATGCCCTCGACGAACTCCGTGGCGATATTGAGCTTCTCGAGCAGGGCGCCGATCTGGGGTCCGCCGCCGTGGACCACCACGGGGTTCATGCCCACCAGCTTCATGAGGACGATGTCGCGGGCGAAGCTCTCCTTGAGCTCCTTGTCCACCATGGCGTTGCCGCCGAACTTGACCACCACGGTCTTGCCGGTGAAGCGCTGGATGTAGGGCAGCGCCTCGGTCAGGACCTGGACGATATTGAGAGCTTGCTTGCGGTCGAGAGACATGGGTCCGTGCCTTGGCTGCCCGGGGGGCGGGTATTAGAAACTGAGCTTGATCTCCGGGTCCACCAGCGCGATCTGGGCCCGGAACTCGTCCTGGATAATCTCCAGGTTCTCCTGGTTGTCGGCCTCGAAGCGGGCGGTGAGCGCCGGCCCCGTGTTGGACGCGCGCACCAGGCCCCAGCCGTTGCTGAAGTCCACGCGCACACCGTCCATGGTGTTGATCTTACCCGAAGCGAAGTCGGCGTTGGCGGCGATTTTTTCCACCAGCTGGAACTTATAGTCGTCCGCCACGGGAATAATGATCTCGGGCGTGTTCACCGAGGTGGGGAAGTCCGCGATGCAGTCGTCCAGGGTGTCCCCGTGGGTGCTCAGGATCTCCGCGAGCCGCGCCGCGGCGTACATGCCGTCGTCGAAGCCGTACCAGCGCTCGCCGAAGAACATGTGGCCCGAGAACTCACCGCCGAGCAGCGCGCCGGTCTCGCGCATCTTCTCTTTCATGAAGGCGTGGCCGGTCTTCCACAGCACCGGCCGGCCGCCGTGGCGGGTGATGAGTTGCGACAGGTTGCGGCTGCACTTCACGTCGAACACGACATCGGCGCCGGGGTTGCGCGACACCACGTCCTGCGCGTACAGCATGAGCAGCACGTCGGAGCGGATGATGTGCCCGCTGCGCGTCACCACGGCGAGCCTGTCGCCGTCGCCGTCGAAGGCCACGCCGAAGTCGGCCTCGACCGCCTGCGTGACGCGGCACAGCTCGGCCAGGTTGTCCTCGTTGCTGGTGTCCGGTGCGTGGTTGGGGAAGTTGCCGTCCACCTCGCAGTACAGCGGCTCCACCTCGCAGCCCAGCTCCTCGAACAGGCGCGGGGCGATCTCGCTGGTCGCGCCGTTGCCGGCGTCGATGACGATCTTCAGCGGCACGGCGATGGCGATGTCCTGTAACACCTCGTCGAGGTAGGCAGGCACCACGTCCTCGCGCGTCATGCGGCCGTTGCCGGTGGCGAAGTCGCCGCGCGAGGCGCGGTCGCGTATCTCCTGTATCCCGCCGGCGGCGATGGTCTGCTGGCCCAGGACTATCTTGAGGCCGTTGTCGCCGGGCGGGTTGTGGCTGCCGGTCACCATGACGCCGGAGCGACAGGGCAGGTGGCGCGTGGCGAAGTAGAGCAGCGGCGTGGGCACCAGGCCGATGTCGATGACATCGCAACCCGTCTCGAGAATCGCGCGGATGAGCGACGACTTGATGCGCGGGCTCGAGAGGCGACCGTCGCTGCCCACGATGAGGGTCTGTTCGCCCTGCTCCAGCGCGGTGGTGCCGATGGCGTGGCCGATGTGCGTGATGACCTCGTCGCTGAGGTCCTCCTGCGCGCTGCCGCGAATATCGTAGGCGCGGAAGATGTGTTCCGGCAGTTGCGCCGCCACGGCCGTGGCGGTTTCCTCCGCCGGCGCTTCGGCTTCCTCGTCCAGGTCGAGGTCCAGCGATTCCTCGTCCTGGTCCAGTATCGATGTCGACTGGAACATGGGGTTGGCCATTTCCCCGGAGGGTCCCCGCGGCCTCGCCCCGGCCGGCGCTGCTTCCGCCGCGGGGTCGGTGTTCTGGCGCAGTGCGCGCAGGGTCGCGCGCCGCAGTTGCTTGGCAACGGGGACCAGCTCCGGCACCCTGAGCGACAGGTCGGTCTTGCGATCCGCGGCGGCGATCAACTTGTCTACCTCGCCCGCCAGCGTCCTGGGAAAGCCCCGCAGAATCGTGATGATCGCGCCGATGGCCGCGAGCGCCAGGATGGCCGCCACCGCGATGAGCGGGGTAAGATCGATTTTCAATGCCTCGACGAGTTCCGCTGACGGGCTGAACGATACCCGCCAGGGTGTACCCGGCACGTTGGCGAAGCGCGTGTAGTCGGTGTCCGAGCTGCTGCCGCTGGCGGCGATCACGTTGACGCGCTCCTCCCCCCCTTCCTGCGCGGCGAACACCTGTTCCAGCGCGAAACGCCCGCCGGCCTGGTCCAGTGCCTTGAGCTGGGCGGAGATCTCCTTGTTGTTCAGCGTCGCGATGATGACCGCGCGCCGTTCGGCCAGGCGCGGGTGGGTGACGCGCGCGGCCATGGAGGTCAGCCACTCGTCCTCGAACATGTAGGCCTCGGGCTCGGGCTTTTCCCCCTCGCTCGCGCGGCGCACGAGGTCCACCTCGATGTGGTTGCGCAGGCCGCGGTTGCCGCCCGTAAAGTCGGCTGTTCCCAGGTCGCCGATGGGAATAAAGCGCAGGCTGATGACCTCGGGGAAGAAGTCGAGCAGCGCCTTCTCCACCAGCGCGATGTCGCTCTCCGCCTGGCTCGCGATGGCGGACAGTGCGAGCGGCGACTGGGCGGCGCTTTGCACGCGCTGCTGCAGGCGTGTGAGCAGGCCGTGGACGTTGGTGGCCTGCTGCGTGGCGAAGGACGAGGCGATGCGGTCGATCTGCCGGGCCTCGAGGCCGGGCTCACGCAACAACAGTAGGTAGGCGAAAACGGCCAGCAGCGGTACGAGGCAGATGGCGAGCGCCAAGGTGCCGTCCCTGCGCAGCGCATTCCCCTGGGCCGTGATTCCCTGGGGGCTGGGCTCCGCCTCCGCGGGGGCGGGCGGGGCTTCTTCGTCCCTTTTTTTCTTCAGCTTCAGCATCTGCCGGGCCAGTTACACGTC
>JAUIEP010000054.1 GCA_030428835.1 Gammaproteobacteria bacterium
GCGAGGGCGTCGAGCACCGGCTGCACCAGGCCGATCTGCATGAGCCCCGGGTCGGTGACCAGCATGGGCCTGCCGATTCCGAGTGCGCGACACTCGGCGGCGAGGTTCAGCGCGGCGTCGGGCGCGCTGATGACGCGCCGCACGGTGTTGAATTCGAAGGCGGGCATGGCGGGCCTCCTACGGGGTGATGATGACCTTGCCGCGGGCGCGCCGCTCGATCATGCAGTTGAACGCGTCCTCGTACTGGTCGATGGGGTAACAGTCCGTCACGATGGGGTTCAGCTTGCCGCTGTCGAACAGTTCCCACAGCTCCTTGATGTTCTGCATGTTGACCTCGGGTTCCTCACCCATGAAGCGGCCCCAGAACACGCCGACGATGGACGCACCCTTCAGCAGCGCGAGGTTCAGCGGGATGCTGGGAATGGGTCCGCTCGCGAAACCGATCACCAGGTAGCGCCCCTTCCACGCCAGGTTGCGGATGGCGGGCTCGGCGTAGTCGCCGCCGACGGGGTCGTAGATCACGTCGAAGCCCTTGCCGCCCGAGACTTCCTTCAGCGTCGCCTTCAGGTCGATGTCCGTGTAGTTGATGACCTCGTCGGCGCCGAGTTTCCTGCAGATCTCAAGCTTCTCGTCGGAACTCGCGCAGGCCACGACTTTCGCGCCCATCAGCTTGCCCAGCTCCACCGCGGTCGTGCCGACACCGCCCGCCGCGCCGAGCACGAGTACCGTTTCACCCGGCTGCAGTTGCGCGCGCTGCTTATAGGCGTGGTAGGTGGTGAAGTACGTGATGCACACACCCGCCGCCTGCTCGAAGCTCAGCGACTCGGGCATGGGAAACGCGCCCAGTTCGTGCACCGCGACACGCTCGCAGAAGGCGTTTACGCCTGTGGACGCGATCACCTTGTCGCCGACCTTGTAGCGCGTGACCTTGTCGCCGACGGCCGCCACGACACCGGCGAGCTCGCCGCCCGGAACAAACGGCATGGGCGGCTGCGACTGGTACTTGCCCTGGATCATCAGCACGTCGGGGAAGTTGAGGCCCGCCGCCTTTACGTCGATCAGGATGTCGTTCTCGCCGACCTCGGGCTCGGGCCAGTTCGCGTCCAGCGTGAGCTTGTCGGCCATGCCGAATTCGGAACATACCACTGCTTTCATTGTTGCTTCCTCTATTACAGGCGATGTTCGCTGCCAGGGACCCTGTCCTGTGGTACCGGCGATATTTGTTGCCCGGGACCCTGTCCTGTGGGGTCGAATGTATTCGACCGAAAAGGCACTTGCTAACCGACACCGGGCTTGTTGTCGCGCACCGGCCTGGTCGAATGAATTCGACCCTACTAGGGCCTGCTCCAACAAGTGTCGGCAGCCGCGGGCTGCGCCCGATGGTCGAATAAATTCGACCCCACAGGGCACAGCCGATACCCCTGCGTATAAAACAACGGCGCCCGCGGGCGCCGTTACTGCAGTGCCGCGCTCAGGCCACCTCGAACAGGCCGGCCGCACCCATGCCGCCGCCCACGCACATGGTGATGACGACATACTTGACGCCGCGGCGCTTACCCTCGATCAGCGCGTGGCCGATCATGCGCGAACCGCTCATGCCGTAGGGGTGGCCGATGGAGATGGCGCCGCCGTTGACGTTGAGCTTGTCGTTGTCGATGCCGAGCTGGTCGCGGCAGTAGATCACCTGCACCGCGAACGCCTCGTTCAGCTCCCACAGGCCGATATCGTCGACGGACAGGCCGTGCTGCTTGAGCAGCTTGGGCACGGCGAACACAGGGCCGATGCCCATCTCGTCCGGGGCGCAACCGGCAACGGCCATGCCGCGGTAGATGCCCAGCGGCTGCAGGCCTTTCTGCTCCGCCAGTTTCGCATCCATCACGACCTGCGCGGAGGAGCCGTCGGACAGCTGCGACGCATTGCCCGCGGTGATGGTGCCGCCCTCGACCACGGTCTTGAGGCCGGCAAGGCCCTCCGCGGTGGTGGCGCGCACGCCCTCGTCGGCGCTCACGGTGGTCTCGGCCTCGGAGGCCTCGCCCGTCTCCTTGTCCCACACGGTGCGCATGCAGGTCACCGGGGTCAGCTCGTCGGCGAACTTGCCGGCCTCGTAGGCGGCGGCGGTGCGCTCCTGCGACTGCAGGCCGTACTCGTCCATCTGCTCGCGGCTGATGCCGTAGCGCTGCGCGACCACCTCGGCGGTCTGCAGCATGGGCATGAAAATGTTCGGCTCGATGGCGAGCAGTTCCTCGTCCACCATGCGGTGCAGGTTCATGTGCTCGTTCTGCACCAGGGAGATGGACTCGAGGCCACCGCCGACGACGACCTTCATGCCGTCCTCGGTGATCTGCTTGGCCGCGGTGGCCACGGCCATGAGGCCGGAGGAACACTGCCGGTCCATCGTCATGCCGGACACCGTGTTGGGCAGGCCGGCGCGCAGCGCGATCTGCCGCGCGATGTTCTGGCTGGTGGCGCCCTGCTGCAGGGCTGCGCCCATGATCACGTCGTCGACTTCGGCCGGGTCGATACCGGCGCGCTCGACGGCGGCGGATACCGAGGCCGCCCCGAGCGTGGCACCGGCGAGGTTGTTGAAGCCGCCGCGATAGGCCTTGCCGATCGGCGTGCGGGCGGTGGATACGATTACTGCGTCTGCCATGTTGGTTCTCCGGTTGTGGTGAGCCGCCGATCTGGCTCGGGGTCACTGGGCCCCTGCTTACGCAGGGGCGACGATTAATTGAGGCCCAGGCCCGCCATCGCGAGGCCGACCATCTTCATGGTCTGCTCCGCGCCCATCTGCGGCTGGTTCTCGTTGTCGGTAGCACTGATCTGGTCCCAGGCCGCGGCGATGCCCTCCGGGGTCTGCTCTTCCGGCGGCAGCCACGCACCCGCGGATTCCACGATGCGCGCCACGGCGAAGCCGCCGGCGCCGGCACCCAGGATGGTGCGGGTGGGGGCATCCTCGCTCACCAGGTAGAGCACGGCGGGCGTCACGGTTTCCGGGGTCAGCAGCTTGAGCGCGTCCTCGGGAATCAGGCCCTCGGTCATGCGCGTGGCCGCGGTGGGCGCCAGTGCATTGACCTTGATGTTGTACTTGGCGCCTTCCTGCGCCAGCGTGTTCATCATGCCGATCACGCCCATCTTGGCCGTGCCGTAGTTGGTCTGGCCGAAGTTGCCGTACAGGCCGGAGGAGGACGTGGTCACCACGATACGGCCGTAGGCCTGCTCGCGCATGATCTCCCAGCACGCCTTGGTGCAGTTGACGCTGCCCATCAGGTGCACGTCGAGCACCAGCTTGAAGTCTTCCAGCGTGCCCTTGGCGAAGCTCTTGTCGCGCAGGATGCCCGCGTTGTTGACCAGGATGTCGACGCGGCCCCAGGTATCCATGGCCTGCTTGACCATCTTCTCGACCTCGTCGTACTTGGCGACGTTGGCACCGTTGGCAATCGCCTCGCCGCCGGCAGCGGTGATCTCCTTCACCACGGCCTGTGCCGCGTCGGAACCCGCGCCGGTGCCGTCGACGCTGCCGCCGAGGTCGTTGACCACGACCTTCGCGCCGCGCGCCGCCAACTCGATCGCGTGGCAGCGACCCAGGCCACCGCCTGCGCCGGTCACAATAGCGACTTTGCCGTCATAACGAATAGACATGCTTACAATCCTCTAACTGTAGGTATAAAAGAAGGGTTAACCCGCGACGACCATGGTGAGCCACTCGCAGACCAGCGCCGGCGTCTCCTCACCCTCGATCTCGACGGTGATGGACTGGGTGGTCAGGAAGCGGTTGTCGTCCTTCTGCTGGATGTCGGTGATCTCGGACAGTGCGCGCACACGCTTGCCGGCCCGCACGGGCGCCAGGAAGCGCACCTTGTCGAAGCCGTAGTTGATGCCCATGACGATGTTTTCCGGCACGACGCCATTGCCCTCGCCCATCTTGGAGAGCAGTGACAGGGTCAGGAAGCCGTGAGCGATGGTGCCGCCGAACGGGGTGTTCTTGGCCGCCTCTTCGTCCACGTGGATGAACTGGTGGTCCTCGGTGCAGTCGGCGAAGGTGTTGATGCGGTCCTGGTCGATCTCGATCCACTCGCCGGGTTCGAACTTGGTGCCGATCGCGTCCAGCATCTGCTCCTTGGGTACGACTTTTACTGCCATGGTGTGGTCCTCGTAGGTCTGGCTTGTGGGGAAGCTCTCAAGTGTAGTCGAGCCGCAATATTTCACCGTGTCGCGGGGCCCGAAAAGGGGCGCGAAGGTTGCGGCGTCAGCCGGGGAAAGGTGCGAATACCCGCCGAAAAAAGGGTTTTGAACATACAGTATGTATTTAGTCCTTTCAAGTATTTTATGGCCCGGCGGGGCTTGCTATTCTGGCGCTCGCGGCCGCCTTTTTCCATAGCATTGAACGGCGTTGCCGCCGCCTGTAGGGTCGAATTTATTCGACGCAGAATTGGACCCTCGATACGACGCATCGGTCGGTATTGGGGGCGAGGTTCCAGGTCGAATGCATTCGACCCTACCGATAACCAACCTCCGGTCCCCGGGAACCGCACGTTCATGTCCCACGAACCCGCCATCAACCTGCTCAAGCGCCTCGTCACCCGCGCCGCCGGCGAGGGTCCCGAGCCGCAGCCCATGAGCCTGCACGTCCCGGTCTCCAGCTACACCGACCCCGCCCGCTTCGAGCGCGAGCGGCAGCGCCTGTTCCTGCGCCGCCCCCTGATCGTGGGTCACGAATCGCAGTTGCCCGAGGCCGGCGACGCGCTCGTGTTCGACTGGCTGGGCCTGCCCCTGATCACCCTGCGCGACAGGGACGGCAACATCGGCACCTTCAAGAACGTGTGTCGCCACCGCGGGATGCGCCTGGTGCAGGACGAGGGCCGCACCACGCTGCGCTCCCTGGTCTGCCCCTACCACCAGTGGACCTACGGCCTGGACGGCGGGCTGCGCAACGTGCCGCGCAGCGAGACCTTCGACGGCCTGGACACCGCGCAGATGGGCCTGGTCGCCCTGCCCTGCGAGGTGCGCGGCGGGCTCATCTGGATCCAGGCGGAGGGGGCGATGGACGTGGACAGCCACCTCGCCGGTCTCGGCGCGGACCTCGAGCTGTTCGACATGCCCGGGTTCCGGTTCTGCGCCAGCAACGTGCGCACCGTGGACTGCAACTGGAAGCTCATACAGGACGCCTTCCTCGACGGCTACCACGTGGTGCGCCTGCACAAGAACACCGTGGGTTCTTTCTTCCCGGACTCCATGGCCGAGTCGGACCAGGTCGGCGACCACATCCGCTCGGCGGTGGCGCGCAACGAGATTTTCGACGCGCCGGGCCTGGCCGACGAGGCCCTGGATATCCGCCGCCTCGCCACCTACTCCTACACGGTGTTCCCCAACGTGGTGCTGGTGTTCCACCCGGACTACACCAGCATCATCAGCCTGTTCCCGAAGTCGGCGGAACAGACAGTGTTCGCCCACACCATGCTCACGCCGCACGCGCCGACATCAGAGGAAGAAAAGGATCACTTCCGACGCTCCTTCGAGCTGATCGACCAGGGCGTGTTCCAGGCGGAGGATATTTTCGTGTCGGTGGGCGCGCAGAAGGGGATGCACTCCGGCGCCAACGAGAGCCTGCTGTTCGGCGGACTCGAGGAGTCCGCCATCCGCTTCCACAATATCGTCGAGCGGGAACTGGCCTAGGCCGGCGCCGCCCGGCGGCGCGATGCCCTAGAAATTGTATTCCAGGTTGACACCCATGATGCGCGGGTTCTGCACGTCGTACTGGGCGTTACCCGTGACCGTGCTGGGCCGGCCCACCCCTGTGACTTCCCGGTCGTCCTCGAGGTTGCGCACGAACCCCTCGACGCGCCAGACCCGGTCGGCGTCGGACACCGCGAGTCGCAGGTTCCACTCGTCGTAACTCTCGATCTTGTCGTATTGCGGGTTGTTGAACGCATCCGCCCAGGAATCGTCGGTGTAGAGGTAGCTGGTAGTGAACGTCCAGTTGAGGTCGGCGAGGTTCCACAGGAAGGTCACGTTGGCCGAGGCTTTATGCTCGGGCATCGTGGGGAACTGGTTGCCCTCCAGGTCCTGCGGCTCCGTGCAGAGCGGGTCGAGCGAGCGGCCCTCGCGCAGCGGGCCCAACTGGCAGGCATTGGCGTCGGTCGACAGGAACTTCTTGTACTCCGAATCGTTCCAGGAGTAGGTCCCGCTCAACAGCACATGCTGGCCGATATAGGCGGATCCCGCGAACTCCACACCCCAGGCGGCGGCCTCGTCCGCGTTGACGAAGGTGTTCAGGCCGATGCCCTCCACCACGTCGCGCTTGATGACCTGCAGGTCCTCGTAATCGTAGTAGTAGGCAGACAGCTCGACGCTCGCGCGATTATCCCAGTAGCTGCCCTTGTAGCCCAACTCGTAGGAGATGATCGACTCGGGCTGCACCACATCCACGTCGGCGGACGAGGTCGGCTTCTGGAAGTTGAAGCCGCCGGAGCGATACCCGGTGGCGATGAAGCCATACAGGAAATGGTCTTCGCTCAGGGTGTGGTCCACGCCCAGGCGCCACGTGACCTCATCCCAGTCGTCGTCTTCGTCGCGGAACACCGTGGGATTCTCGGGGTCGCCGACGAACTGCACGAAGGTGTTGTCGTTGCCTTTCTTCTCATCGTACGAAAAGCGCAGACCCGCCGATAACTGCGTCGACTGGGTAGCGTCCCAGCTCAACTGGCCGTAGGTCGCGTAGGAGCGGGTGTCCACGTTGGCCTCGCCGCGGTACAGGAAGTTGTTGTCACTGACGGGGCTGTTGATGAGCCCGGCGAAGAACGCGTATACCTCCATGAGGTCGTCGTTCAACTCCCGGTAGATCACCACCTGCTCCTCGTCGCTGTGGTAGTAGTACACGCCGGCCAACAGTTGCAGGTCGCCCTCCCAGTCCGAGGTGTACTGGATCTCGTGCGAGGTGAACTGGGCCTCCTGGTTGACCTCGTATGTCATGTCCGCGGGTGTCACGGTCTGCCCGGTCAGCACCGACACGGGTGCACCGAGGAATGTGTAGTTGCGCCAGTCGACGCCCGAGTCGGGTGCGGCGCTGGCGTCCGCATCCTGGAGCGTGTCGAACCAGTACTTGGAATAGCCGCCGGTGTACTTCAGCGAGTAGTTGTCGCCCGTATACTCACTGGTCAGGAACGCCGCCCAGCGGTCGTTGCGCAGGTCGGTGTCGCGGTCCACCCGCACCCGGTCCTCGTTTTCCAGCGTCGGGTTCTCGACGGCCAGGGCCTGGCGCATGTTGACGAAGTTCTGCTTGGGGAACATGCCGGGGAAGTTGAGCTGCTCGCCGGTATCGACGTCGTTGACGATCGGGATCAGGTCGCGCTCATACGGCTCGAGGATGTAGCCGTTGTTCGGTCGATAGCCGCGGTCCACGCCGATCACCTTCAGGTTGGTGGTCCAGTTCTCCGTGGTCTCGTGCTGGAACCCGAAAGTGCCGTACAGCGTGTCGTCCTGGTCGTAGTCCCTGCCGTTGAAGGTATTGTCCTGGAAGCCCTCGCGCTCGTACTTGGAGACGCCGGCCAGGAAGCCCAGCTTTTCGGTCAGCGGACCGCTGGTATAACCCTGCATCAGGCGGCCGTTGTAATTGCTCAATTCACCGGCGACCCGGGTGCTCCACTCGTCCTGCGGCGTTTTACTGATGAAGCTGATGGCGCCGCCGATGGAGTTGCGCCCGTACAGGGTGCCCTGCGGCCCGCGCAACACCTCGATGCGCTCGATGTCCATGAAGCGCGAGTAGTTGAACACGCCGTTCTCGGTGTTGTAGACGCCGTCCCAGTAGATGCCGATGCCCGGTTCCGAGCCCACGGCGAGGTTCGGGCGCCCGACGCCGCGGATGGTGACGCGGAAGGTGCCGATCTGCAGCGACGGGGTGCGCGCGGTGAGGTCGCCGCTGCCCTCGATGCCGAGCAGGTCGAAGGCGTCGCCGTCGAAGGCGCTGATCGAGCCGGCCGTCTCCATGAGCGAGGTCTCGCGCTTGGTTGCCGTGACGATGATCTCTTCCAGCGACAGCCGTGCCGCCATCGCGGGCGCGGCGAGAACGGAGAGACCTAAAGGAATGCAGGACGCGCGAGCGACTCGGGAAATCTTCATGAGCAAACACCACTTACTATTGTTATAGGGAGAAAGCGGTCCGACCCCGAACGGTGCTGTGGCGCCGGCTTGCGAGCCGGCTCCCGCCGGCACCGCTTTCACTGCTCCGTTCCCGCGCTTCGAAGCGGGCTCCAGGCATTTAATGACTACACAGTCATAATTACCCGACTGTAATGCAATCTCCCGTGGCGTTCAAGAAATGCCGGGTCAGCCGTCGCGAAAGGTGGCGTTGGTCTGCTCCTGTGCGCCCTTGTGGAAGTACTTCTTCAGTTCGTTGCGCCCGACGACCATGCGATGGACGGCATCCGGGCCGTCGGCCAGGCGCAGCGTGCGCTGGCTCATGTACATGGTTGCCAGCGGCGTGTCCTGGGAGACCCCGAGCGCGCCGAACAGCTGGATGGCCTCGTCCACGATGCGGATGGAGATATTGGGCACCGCGGTCTTGATCATCGAGATCCAGACCCGCGCCTCCTTGGGGTCTACATTGTCCATCATCCACGCGGTCTTCAGGGTCAGCAGGCGCGCCTGCTCGATGTCCATCCGCGCGTTGGCGATGATGTCGATGTTGCCGCCCAGGCGCGCCAGCTCCTTGCCGAAGGCCACGCGCGACACGGAGCGCTCGCACAACAGTTCGAGCGCCCTCTCCGCCGCGCCGATGGCGCGCATGCAGTGGTGAATGCGGCCGGGGCCGAGGCGGCCCTGGGAGATTTCGAAGCCGCGGCCGGGGCCGAGGATGATGTTGTCCTTCGGCACGCGACAGTCGGTGAACTTCTGGTGCATGTGGCCGTGGGGCGCGTCGTCCATCGAGAACACGTTCATGGGCCGGATATTCTCGAACCCGGGGGTGTCGGTGGGCACGAGGATCTGGGACTGCTGCAGGTGCTTGGGCGCGTCCGGGTCGGTCTTCACCATGACGATCATGATCTTGCAGCGCGGGTCGCCGGCGCCCGACACGTAGTGCTTCTCGCCGTTGATGACCCACTCGTCGCCGTCCAGCACCGCGGAGGTCGAGATGTTGGTCGCGTCCGACGACGCCACCCCGGGCTCGGTCATGGAGAACGCGGAGCGGATCTCGCCGTTCATCAGCGGTTCCAGCCACTGCTTCTTCTGGGCCTCGCTGCCGTACTTGTGCAGGACTTCCATGTTGCCGGTGTCGGGGGCCGCGCAGTTGAACACCTCCGCGGCCATGTGCGACTTGCCCATCTCCTCGGCGAGGTAGGCGTACTCGACCGTGTTGAGGCCGGCGCCGTGCTCGTCAGTGAGGAAGAAGTTCCACAGGCCCTTGGCCTTCGCCTTCGCCTTGAGGCCCTCGCGAATCTCGTTCTGCCGGTCCGTGAAGTACCAGCGATCGCCGACATCGACATCCGCCCAGTACTCGTGTTCGACCGGCAGGATCTCGTCGGTGATGAAGCGCTTCACTTCTTCCAGAATGGGCG
Source organism: Gammaproteobacteria bacterium (assembly GCA_030428835.1). GTDB lineage: Bacteria > Pseudomonadota > Gammaproteobacteria > Pseudomonadales > Halieaceae > Marimicrobium. Next base: position 9,552 of record JAUIEP010000054.1, read on the forward strand.
CCACGTTGGCGCTGATACCCAGGTCCATCAGTTCTCTCCTCTTGCCGGTTCGGCGCGGCCGCGGCAAGGCGGCCGCGCAGCCTTATGCCAGGCCCAGTTGCTCGGTGTAGTCGGCCTTGAGCTGGCGCTTGAATATCTTGCCCGACGCGATGCGCGGCAGTTGTTCGTCCCGCAGGAACACGTGCGCCGGGATCTTGAAACTCGCCAGGTGCTCCTTGAGGAACTCGCGCAGCTCATCGACCGTGAGGGCCGCGCCTTCCTTGCACACCACGGCGGCGCCGACGATCTCGCCAAGGCGCTCGTCGGGCAGCCCGAATACCGCGGCTTCGAACACCGCCGGGTGGCTGTAAATAGCCGCCTCGACTTCAAGACAGCTGATATTCTCGCCACCGCGGATGATGATTTCCTTGATCCGGTCGACGATGTAGAGGAATCCGTCCTCGTCGAGGTAGGCGACATCGCCGGTATGGAACCAGCCGTCGATGAACGCCTCGGCCGTGGCCTCGGGCTTGTTCCAGTATCCCAGCACATTGACCGGTGACTTGATGCACAGCTCGCCGCGTTCTCCCGCGGGCAGTTCGGCGCCGGTCTCGTCGATGATCTTGAACTCCGTCACGGCCGGCACCGCGCGGCCGGTGCTGTCCGGGTGCGCGAGGTAGAACGCGCCGGCGTTCACCGCGCCCAGCGCATTGGTCTCGGTGAGGCCGTAGCCGATGCCGGGGGCGGATTTCTTGAAGGTGCCGGTGATCTTCTTCACCTGTTCGGGCGGGCGCGCCGCGCCGCCGGCCATGATCTCGGTGAGTGACGACACGTCGCGCTCGGTGGTCTCGGCGGCCGCCTGCAGCTCCGCCGACATGGTCGGCACGCCGTTGAACCAGGTGATCTTCTCTTCCTCGATCAGGCGCAGCGCCTCCTGGGCATCCCACTTGTGCATGATGACCATCTTGCGCCCCACCACCAGCGACAGCAGGAAAGCGGAGTGGCTGCCCGTGCAGTGAAACAGCGGCACCGTGACCAGCGCGGCCGGCGGCAGCTCGGCGTCGCGCTGTTCCTGCGTGCCCGCGATTTTCGTCGCGACGCCCATGCACATCCAGCTGTAGAGCGCGGACAGGATGCCGCGGTGACTCGACAGCGCGCCCTTCGGGTGGCCCGTGGAGCCGGAGGTGTACATGATGGTAGCCGGGTCGTCCAGCGCCACGTCCACCGCGGGCAGGGTCGCGCCCGCGTAGTCGGCGAGCAGGTCGTTGAAATAGGTCACCTCGACATCCAGGCCGCTGCAGTCGTCAATGGCGATGACCTTGAGGTCGTACTTGTCGACGAGCGGCAGGAGGCGCTCGATGCGCTGGCGGTCCGCCACCACGACGCGCGCGCCGGAGTCCTCGAACCCGTAGTCGAGTTCCTCGGTCGTCCACCAGCCGTTCATCGGCACCGCGATGGCGCCGATGGACAGCGCGCCCATGAAGGCCATCATCCACTGCGGGTTGTTGCGGCTGAGGATCGCCACCCGGTCGCCCTTGGCGATGCTGAACCGGTCAGCCAGCGCGGCGCCGATCTCGACACTGTGCTGGTAGCCTTCCGCGAAGGTGTAACGCTCGTCCAGGTAGACCGCGAAATCCTTCTCTGCATGGCCCAGCATGACCTTGAAGTATTCGCCGAGGTTAGCGGGCATGCCGGCGAAATTCCTGTACTGCACGCCGTTGATCTCGACGGTATTGAGTTCGAACGGTTGGCCGGGCGCCGTAATGCTGGCGACCGCATCATCGAAGGCCTTGATTTCAGGGGTCATGCTGTAGGTTGTCTCTCTTTGTGCGGGTTGCTCGTCGCGCTGCGTCAGTAGCCGTTCGCCTGCGCGAAGCGGTCGAGGTGGTAGTTATAGTCGCCGAAGGTGTGTTGCACCACCCGCGCGCGTTTGATGAAGAAGCCGATCTCGTGCTCGTCGGTCATGCCGATACCACCGTGCATCTGGATGCCCTCGTTGGTGGCGCGCTGCGCCACCTCGCACAACTTGGCCTTGGCGGCGCTCGCGATGAGCGACAGGTCTTCCTGCCCCGCGTCGACAGCCTGCAAAGCCGCGAGCACGATCGAACGCGCCAGTTCCAGCTCCGCAAACAGTTCCGCGGCGCGATGCTGCAGCCCCTGGAAGGTGCCGATGATGCGCCCGAACTGCTTGCGCTCCTTCAGGTATTCCACGGTGCGCTCGAACGCCTCGGCCGACAGGCCGAGCAGTTCCGCGGCGAGGCCGATGTTGGCGATATCCAGCGCGCGGGACAGGCCGCTGTAAGCCTCGCCCTCGCCGCCCAGCAGGTTCGCCGCAGGCACGCGCACGTCGGCGAGACCGAGGGCGCCGCTGCCGCGCGAGTCGACCATGGCGCGGGGTTCGACGGTCAGCCCGCCTGCGTCCGCGTCCACCAGCAGCGCGCTGAGGCCCGCGGTGTCACCGGCGGAGCCTGAGGTGCGCGCGATCACGATGAACTGCGCAGCGGAGGGGGCGTCCATGACCAGTACCTTGCAGCCGCTGATCACGTAGTCTTCGCCGTCGCGGACAGCGCTCGTCTGCGTGCGCTCCGGTGCGTGGTGCGGTCCCTCCTGCAGCGCGAGGCTGACCAGCGCCTGGCCCGCGGCGATGCCGGGCAGCAACCGCTCCTTCTGCCCGGCGCTCGCCAGTTCATTGATGACGCTCGCCGCCACCAGTACCGTGGATTGCAGCGGGCTCGCGCTCAGGTTGCGGCCCGCCTGTTCCAGCACGAGTCCCAGCCCGGTGTAACCGTAGCCGAGGCCGCCGAACTGTTCGTCGATCGCGATGCCCGCCCAGCCCATCTCGGCCATCTCCGCCCACACGTCGGGCGAGAAGCCGGTTGCATCGCCCGCGTCGCGCAGCGCGCGCAGGTGTGCCACCGTGGCTTTTTCCTTCAGGAATCCGGCGGCCGCGTCGCGCAGCATCACCTGTTCTTCATTCAGTACCAGTGCCATGCTTGCAGTCCTCTAGTCAGGCGTCGGGCAGTCCGAGCACGCGCTTGGAAATCACGTTGAGCTGCACCTCCGAGGTGCCGCCCTCGATGGAGTTGCCCTTGGAGCGCAACCAGTCGCGTGTGAGCGTGCCGCCGTCGTAGGCGTCGCCGTCCCAACCGAGGGCGCGTTCGCCGAACACCGCGAGGTTCAGCTCGTTGCGGCGCTTGTTCAACTCCGTGCCGTAGTACTTGAAGATGGACGAGGCCGCGCCGAGGCCCTGCCCCGCCTTCGCCTCGTCGCCGACGCGCGCCATGGTGTAGCCGAACACCAGCGTATCGAGCTGGTACTGGGCGAGGTTCTGGCGCAGTACCGGGCTGGCCAGGCGGCCGCCGGCGTCCGCGCCGATAATATCGACGGCGTGCTGTCCCAGCGACTTGCGCGGCGCCGCGCCCATGCCGGAGATCATCTCGCGCTCGTGGGTGAGCAGGTACTTGGCGATGGTCCAGCCCTTGCCCTCCTCGCCCACCAGGTTCTTCTTCTCGGCCCTGGCGTCATCGAAGAACGTCTCGCAGAAGGGCGAGTTGCCGCTGATCAGCTTGATGGGTTTCACGGTCACACCCGGCTGGTCCATGTCGAACAGCACGAAGCTGATGCCCTCGTGCTTGGTGCCCGTGTTGTCGGTGCGCACGAGGCAGAAGATCCAGTCGGCCTTGTCGGCGTAGGAGGTCCAGATCTTCTGGCCGTTGATGAGGTAGTGGTCGCCCTTGTCCTCGGCCTTCGTCGCGAGGCTGGCGAGGTCAGAGCCCGCGTTGGGCTCGGAGTAACCCTGGCACCAGCGGATTTCGCCGCGGGCGATCTTCGTCAGGTGTTCCTTCTTCTGTTCCTCGTTGCCGAACTCCAGCAGGGCCGGCCCGAGCATCGAGATGCCGAAGCTGTCGAGCGCGCGGCGCGCGCCGATCGCCGCCATCTCCTGCGCGAGTATCTTGTTCTCTTCCTTGCTGAGCGCGGCGCCGCCGTACTCCTTCGGCCACATCGGCACGGTCCAGCCCTTCGCCGCCATGCGCTCGCACCAGACGACCTGGTCGGGATGGTCCACCTCGGGGTTGCGCCCGCCGTTGTAGATATCCTCGAAACTCTTCACGGGTGTGCGCATGGTTTCGGGGCAGTTCTCCTCCAGCCAGGCACGGGTCTCCTGGCGGAATGTTTCCAGGTCACTCACGGGATGTCCTCGTCTGTCGCGGCGCCACCGCCACCCGCCGGGGGGTGCCGGAGCCGGCCGATCTGCTGCCGAAAGAAAGCCCCGCCCGGGGGTGCGGGCGGGGCGCAAAACGGATTTGAACATACAGTATGTTTTGCGGACGTTCAAGTATCTAGAGGTTTAGCAACCCGGGCATTGGCTGCGCAGTGCCGGTTCCGAGGATCGCGCTTTTCCTCCCGCACGCACAGCAGAGACTTCCACGCCGTTCATGGCGTGCCAGGAGAGAGCCCACGCTCCGTGAACGATCGTCTCGCGGTGCGACATTCTGTCACGCGGCAGGGGGCGCACGCGTCACTATAATGCGCGCATTTCCTGCCGCCCGAGCGAGACGCCGCCCCAATGACACCCGTGAAGCTCCTTCCCGCCGCCCTCCTCGGCGCCACGCTGGCCGCCGCGCCCGTGCGCGCAGACCACATCGAGGAACTGGTGGTCAGCGCCCGCCACGACACCCGCAGCATCGACCTGCACGACGACAACCTGATCGCGCCGGACGTCGCCCGCCTGCTGGCGAGGGCGCCCGGCGCCGCGGTCAACAGCAACGGCCCGCTCACGGGTATTCCCCAGTATCGCGGCATGTACGGCAGCCGCATCGCCACGGCGCTGGACGGCGCCAGCCTCGCGCCCTCGGGGCCCAACTGGATGGACCCGCCCCTGTCCTACGCGGTCAGCGGCCAGCTCGAGGCCCTGGAGATCTACCGCGGCATCGCGCCGGTGAGTGTGGCGCAGGAGTCCATCGGCGGGGCGATCGAAGCGCGCACCCTGCGCGGCGAATTCGGCACAGGACGGGAGATGGAACTCTCGGGCCGCGTCATCGGCAGCGCCCAGAGCGCGAGCGAGGCCTACCACCTGCAGGGCGCGCTGTTCGCCGCCAACCAGTCACACCGCGTAAAAGTAGCGGCCATGGCGGAGTCGGGCAACGACGCGGCGTTCAACGGCGGCGACATCCTGCCGACGCAGTACGAGCGCGAGCGCTACGACCTCGGCTACGGCTGGCGGACCGGCGACCACCAGGTGCAGGTCGACTACGGTTACAACGACACCGGGGATGCGGGCACACCCGCACTGCCGATGGACATCCGCTATATCCGCGGCGACCTGTACAGGCTCGGCTACCAGTTCTCGGGTAACACCCCCGTCGCGCTGACCGTGTTCGGCAGCGACCTCGACCACGGCATGACCAACTTCCACCTGCGCGGCGCACCGCCCGCCGCGAACTGGCGCCGCAACGAGGCGTCCAGCGACAACGTAGGCTTCAAGGCCAGTGTGGAGCGCCCGCACGAACGCGGCCTGTGGCGCGTCGGCGTCGACGGCTTCAGCGAAACGCACCAGTCCGACATCAGCAACCCCAACAACGCGATGTTCTTCGTCGACAACTTCAACGACGCGGAGCGAGAAGTCCTCGGCGCATTCATCGAGCGCGACGCCCGGTGGACGGACAACCTGCGCACCGAGTTCGGCCTGCGCTACAACCGCGTCGCGATGGATGCGGATGAAGTGGATGCCACGCCCGCGCGCATGATGCCGCCGGCCGCCGCCCTGCGCGACGCCTTCAACGCCGCCGACCGCGGCCAGACCGATCACAACATCGACTTCGTGGCGCGCGGCTGGTACAGCGTGAATGACGAGAGCAGCTTCTACCTCGGCGTCGCGCGCAAGAGCCGCTCGCCGAGTTACCAGGAACGCTACCTGTGGCTGCCGCTGGAGGCGACCGCCGGCCTGGCCGACGGCAACACCTATACCGGCAACATCAACCTCGACCCGGAGGTGTCGCACCAGGTCGAGGCCGGGCTGGATTTTTCGAACAACCGGCTGACCCTGTCGCCGCGCGTCTTCTACTCGCGCATCGACGACTATATACAGGGCACCGCGAGCACCAACATGCCCGCCGTCATGTTCGTGCGCATGATGAATGCGAACAACGGCACCGACAACCCCGACCCACTCATGTTCGACAACGTGGACGCCGCAATCTACGGCGCCGACCTCGACTGGACGCTGTCGCTCACCGGGAGCTGGTCGTTGAGCGGACTGGTCAACTACACGCGCGGCGAGCGGCGCGACGGCAAGGACGACAATCTCTATCGCATCGCGCCGTTCAATACCACGCTGCGCCTGCACTACACCACGGGTGATATGAGCGTGACACTGGAGAACGAGTACTGGGCGGAGCAGGATGATGTCTCCGCCGCGCAGCGGGAGAAGCAAAGCGACGACTACGCCCTGGTCAACCTGCACGCGAGCTGGTCGGGCATCGCGGGCGTAACAATGAGCGCGGGGGTCAACAACCTGTTCGATCGCGACTACCGCAACCATCTCGCCGGCTACAACCGCGCCGCCAACGACGACCTCGCCCGCGGCGAGCGCCTGCCGGGCGAGGGCATCAACCTCTTCGCGCGCCTGGTCTACGCCTTCTGACTCGCCTCGTCGAAGTCGCGTACGAGTTCAGGGGTAATCGCCGACATGGGGTCCGGGTGGATGATGATTTCCGCGCCAGGGTAGGCCTTGCGCAGGGTCGCCTCGACCGCTTCGAGAATTCGGTGCGCCGCGACCAGGCTGAGGTCGTCGCCGAGTTCGAGGTGCAATTGCAGGAAGGTCGCCGTGCCCGCGCGACGTGAGCGCAGGTCATGCATGCCGCGCACCTCGGGGTGCCCGAGCACCAGTTCGATGATCCGCTCGCGCTCGGCATCGGGCAGTTCGCGGTCCATCAGGTGGTCAAGCGACTGGCGCAGGATGTGCCATGCGCTGTAGAGGATGTACAGCGCGATCACGATCGCGATCAGCGGATCCACCGCCGGTAATCCCTCGGCCGACAACCACAGTGCCAGGATAACGCCGCCGTTTGCCAGCAGGTCGCTGCGGTAGTGCAGCGCGTCCGCACTGATCGCGGTGGAACCGGTGCGCCTGACCACGTGCCGCTGGTAAGCGACGAGTCCCAGCGTGGCGGCCATGGACAACAACATCACGCCGATGCCCGCAGCCGACGCCTCTATCTCGGTCGGGCGCAGCACGCGGCGGCCCGCCTCCAGCAGCAGGAAACCCGACGAACCCGCCACGAAAGCCGCCTGCCCCAACCCCGCCAGCGCCTCGGCCTTGCCGTGCCCGAAACGGTGCTCACTGTCCGCGGGCGACAGCGAATGGCGTACGGCGAGCAGGTTCACCAGCGAGGCGAGCGCATCGAGTATGGAATCGACCAGGCTGGCGAGGAGGCTGACGGAACCGGTGACAACCCACGCCGCGGTCTTGGCCACGATCAGCGCAAGGGCGACCGAGGTCGCGGCGATGGTCGCGCGGCGCATGAGTCGTGCGCTGGCGGCCGGGGTGATCGGCGCACTGTCTGCCATAGTCCTGTCAAAGCGGGGGTGGGTTTCCCAGTCTACCAAATACCCGCGGCACTGACTGTAACCGTGCCGGCGCCAAACCCTCGACGGCGGGCGATCCTAAATACCAACTATTTACCAAATGCGCCGGGGTAACTGGGGTTTTCCGCCTTTTTGCCTTGCGCGCGACCGAAGCACTTTGCAATCCTTATGCCATGACACACACTCAATGCCGACCCTGATGCCCGCACCGGCCAAGATGCGCCTCGCGCTGTGCATCGCATTGCTGCTCACGCTGTGCGAGGCCGCCGCGGCGCGGGACTGGCAACTTGCCGGGCTGGGGCTGCACCAGGAAACCGGTCGCGATATCTACCTCGGCGGCATCTACCTGGCCGCCGGCACGCCGCGGCCCGGTGATTTCAGTGCCCTGCCCGGCCCGTGGAAAATGGAGTACCGCATTGTCGCGCGGCGCACCAGCATCCGCAGCCTGCTGGGCGGCATGCTGCTGCAGAGCGAAGTGGCCACCGGCCGTCCGCCGGGACCCGCGACCACCGAGTTCGCGAACGGTATCCTCTCGGCAATTCGCTCGAGTCTCTACGCCGGCGACGCCTTCGACATCGTGCTCGACGGCAACGTGACCCACGCGCTGCTCGACGGCCAACTCCTCGCGCGCAGCAGCAACCCCGGCGTGGCCAGTTACTTCCTCATGGGCTGGATTGGTGAACAGGGGCCGGCCAGCGCGTTTCGCAGCCAGTTGCTGGCAACGCAGGTGGATCCGGACCTGCGCGCACAGTACGACGCGCTCGCCTACAGCGCGGAGCGCCGCGCGGAAGTAGCCGCCTGGTCCGGCGCCGCCGAACCGGCGCAGCAGGCCGGGTCCAAAGACGCCCAACAGGAGACGACGACGGACACGGCAACTCTCCCGGCAGCCACGGCGGCGCTTGCGGGTGCCGACACAACAGCAACGGGGCCGATGGCGCCCGACACGGGCGCCGCCGACCCGCCGTGGGACCCCGCCGCGGCGCCGGCCGGCCAGGACGGCGACTCGCAGACCATACCCCCCGGTACAGCGCCCGAAGCCACACCCGGGGCGGCGACACCGCTCGCGCTGGTCGCGACGCCGGACAACCAGCCCGGTACGGCCGACGCGCTGGCCAGCCTGGGGGTGCAGGAGTACTCCCAGCGCCTCGCCGCGTTCCAGGGGAGTATGGTCGCGCGGGTGTACAGCAAGATCAGCTACCCAAAGCGCGCCGTGCGACGCAGCCTGCAGGGTCGGCTGGAACTCGATGTGGTGTTGACCGGGTCAGGCCGGTTGCGGGCGGTCAAGGTCGCCTCGTCTTCCGGTCACGACATGCTGGACGACGCCGCGGTCAGCGCGGCGCGGGAGGCCTTCGCCAAGGGCGTGGACGATGTGGATCCGGTGGCGCTCGAGGAATTCGGCGTGGGCCCGGACGAGATGATCGTGCCGGTCCCCGTACAGTTCCGCCTGCAGTAGCCGCGGCCGGCGCGGTAAGCCGTCGGCCGCGCCGTATGTCAGTCGTCCGCCACGCGGCGGTCGCATCCGGCTTTCACCATGCGCACAGTGCGTTGGCAGGTCTCAAGCCACTCCCGCTCGGTCTCGGTGCGCAAGGCGCGCACGAAGCCCTGTTCGTTGCGGCAGGCGATGCTGGTCTTGTTCGGCGTCCAGTCGCCCTCCTTGGGGCGTGGCTTCCGGGTGCTGTAGTACCAGAGTCCGCGCCGGTCCTGCATGACGTACTTGGCCTCGGCCGGCAGGAATACTTTTTTTCCGCCGATGACGGCAAATACTTCCGTGCCCTCTTCCGGCGCGGCGTCGATAACTGCGGTCGGTGTGATCGTCAACATGGTTTGCGTCCCCGCTGATCGTCTTATCGTTGGCTCGTGTTACGACCGAGGCGGCTTCACAAGGGCGGCCGCCCGGGTCAGGGCCTGTCCTTGCCTTGACATTGACGTTATAAAAGGGGGGTGCGCATGGAACAATGGCATTGGTGCCATTATTTTATTGTTTTGGCTTTTAAATGAAAATAATGGCCTTATTTTTATATTTAAGATGATTTTCCACACGAAAATCGCTCATAAAGGTCATTTTTTCGCGTTACTCAACCACAATACGGCGTTGAGCGGGCCGACACACGAGACCCACACAGGAACACGAAGCCACGGGGACTGCGCCGGACCGCTAGTTATTCGGGACCAGCTTGATGTGCGGGCGATCGCCCTCTTCGGGGCGCAGCGGTTTCAGGCTGACCACCTCGCCGTGGCCCACCGGCAGGTCCCGCGCCTCTTCCACGGAACTCATCAGCATGTACAGGGAGAGGACGGAGCGCCCCTCCTCCGTGGCGAGATCGGGCGCAAAGGCCGGCAGCGCGCCTTCGGTGATCACACCGAGCACCAGCGCGTTGGTCAGGTAGTCGCGAATGATCTGCCGGTTGACCTGGTCGCGCAGGAAGCGCTGGTAACCCTCGCTGCCCAGCGCAGCCAGCAGCGCTTCCGCCTGGCCGTCGTTGTCGCAGGCCAGCTCTGCGCCGAAGGCGCCGTCAATCCAGTCTGTTATTTCGTCCAAGTGCAATTCTCTGTCCCCCGACATCCTTCACTGCGCTCCCTGGGCCTGGGCCACCCGCTGCTGCAGGCGGTCCAGGTCGGGCACCTGGCAGGTCCTTCCCTCGTAGCGGAACGCGGCCGTGGCGAGTTCGGTCATCTCGCCGGGCACATCCTCGATCACCTCCGCGGTGATACGGGCCGCTCCCATACCTTCGCCGCCTACCGCGACGCCGTAGTACTCCAGTTCCTCGCCCTCCAGGCCGAGGAAGATAGCGACCAGCCCGGCGCCGCGACGCGGGTCACACCATGGCGCATCCCCGGCGCCGCGCAGGCTGAGCACCGGCACCTGGCGGCCGCGCCATGCGACCTCCCCGGGCGGCGCCTCCTCCGCCGTGTGCACGGTGAGGATTTCCGCGAGACAGTTCTGCGGTACCGCCCAGGTCTCGCCGTTCGTCACCGGCAGCAGGACGCACGCGCTTCCGCCTTCCATATCCGACATCGTCACTCCTTGGCTTATGACAACTGCAGGTCGTGTCCCGTAAGCGTATTGATCTGGTCGACCAGCGCCGGGAAGTTGAAGGGTTTGCCCATGTAGGCGCTACAACCCGCCTCCTTGGCCATCGCGCGGTGCTTGGCACCCGTGCGCGAGGTGACCATGATCACCGGCAAGTCGCCGTAGCGGCGCGACTTGCGAATCTCGCGCAGCGTCTCGATACCGTCCTTGACGGGCATCTCGACATCCAGCAGGACAATGTCCGGCAGGCGGTGTGTGGTGTTGAGCAGGTCTATCGCCACCAGCCCGTTCTCGGCGGTCACGGTTTCCACGCCCACCGTATCGAGCTGGCTGGTCGCCACCATGCGCTGTGTACGCGAGTCGTCCACCACCAGCACCAGCAGGTTGTTGTCCTCCGGCTGGGACATGGCCACCGGTGCGATACCGTCAGTGCCGGCGCTCGCCACCAGCAGGTTCAGGTCCAGCGCAACAATCGCCTCGCCGTCCGAGGTGGTCGCTGCCCCGGCCACGCCGGGCACGGTAGCGAACTGCGGCCCGATGGAGCGCACCACGAGTTCCAGCGCCTCCTCCAGATTGTCGATCGCGATCGCCATGTAGCGCTCTTCATCGCCCGCGATGATGACCGGCACATAGGTTTCCCACGCGGCCCGGTCCGGGAGTCCGACACCCTGGCACAGCGTGCCGAGGTAAGCCGGCTCGCAGTCGAGGTCCACCAGTTTCAGCGTTTCACCCGCCGCCACCGCCTGGAAAAAATCCGCGACCGGCACCTGCTCGACGGCAATCAGGCCGTTGAGAGGAATGGCGTAGGAGTCGTCGGCGGCCGAGACCAGCAGCGCACCGTTGACCGTCACATTGCTGGGGATGCGCACCTCGAAGGAGGTACCCAGGCCGAGCGTGGATGAGATCTGGATATCACCGCCGATCTGTTGCAGTTCGGTCAGCACGATGTCCATGCCCACGCCGCGGCCGGAGATCTCGCTGACCTCGGTGGCGGTGGAGAAGCCCTTGTGGAAGATCAGGCGCATCGCGTCGTCGTCGCTGAGGGCGTCCACGTCGACATCCAGGCCCTTGTTGTAGGCCGACTCGCGGATGGCGTCCGGGTCGATGCCCTTGCCGTCGTCCGAGAGCTTGATGATGTAATCGCCGCCGGACTTGCGCACGTCGATCGAAATGCGCCCCCCGGTGGGCTTGCCCATGGCGACGCGGTCGTCCGGGGACTCGATGCCGTGGTCCAGCGCGTTGCGCACCATGTGCTCCAGGATGACCTGCAGGCGCGCGTAACGGTCGCGGTCCAGCGCACCGGTCTCGTTCAGCACCTTGAAGGACACGACCTTGCCGAGATCGGTACTCACGGTGCGCACGATGCGGCGCAGGCCCGGCATGAGACGTGACACGGGCACCACGCGGGCGCCCTGGATGGTGGATGAGATCCCGGAGATGACCGTGGACTGCTGCTTGAGCATGGCCTCGATCTGGTTGTTCTGCCGCCCCAGCAGATCCACGAGTTCCGTGAGGTCCTCCACACCCTCGCGCAGGATGCTCGCGGCTTCCTGCAGTTCGGTGTACTGGTCCATCTCCAGCGCGTCCATCTCGGTGGAGCTGGAACCGCGGGCGCTGACATTGAACAGCGCGCGGTCGGCGATCTTGCGTATGTGCGTGCGCACGGAGGTCAGGCGCCCCTGCAGTTCGGAGGATGAGCGCTTGCTGCGCGTCAGGTTCTGCGAGGCACGCACGCCGAACTGCTGCGCCTGGCTCGCCAGGTTCAGCAGGTGATCGAGTTTCTCGGAGGTAATGCGCACAGACTGCTGCGCGGCGAGGGCCTTGGCCCCTTCGTCCGCGAGTTGCTGGTCGCGTTTCTTCTCCAGTGCATCGAGCACGGCCGATTCATGGACTGTCGCCCGCACCGGCTCCGGCAGCTTTTCGTCCGGCTCCTGCGCCGCGACCTGTTCTTCGGGTTGGACGGATACGGGCGCAACCTTGCCGCCGGGCGCGGTGGGCAGCTCGCTCGCGATATCCTCCCGCTCCTGCGTGACGAACTCGACGCCGCGCACCACGGCGTCCAGCCAGGCGTTGACGATGCGGAAGTAGGCCTGCTCTCCGTCCTCGTCGGGCTGCGGCATTCTCTCGAGCAGGGTTTCGAAATTGTGCACCAGCGTGCCCAGGCGCTGCAGCCCGACACCCTTGGCGATGCCCTTGATCGTGTGCAGCGTGCGCGAGATTTCCGCGAACACCACCTCGTCGTCGATGTTTTTCTCCCACTCGCCGACCAGGTTCTCGAGCTTCTCGATCTCCGCGCTGCCCTCCTCGATGAAGGCATCGAGAAAATCCGCAAACACCTCGTTGTTGCTCGCACTCGTGTGGTCGAACTCGATATCGGCGGGAATCGCCCAGTCGATGCCGGTCTCATGAAGCGGCGCCAGGTCGAAGGCACCCGCATCTGCCGCGTCCCCGGGCAGCGCGTCCTCCGTCGCGGTGAGTGCTTCCTGCGTCGCCACGGGCGCTGTTTCTTTCGCCGCCGGTGCTTCTTCTGCGATGGCAGGTGCTGCTTCTGCGATGGCCGGTGCTTCTTCCGACGCGGCGGGAGCCTCTGCACTCACGCCCGCTGTTGCAACAACGGACCGTGACTCACCTGCCTCGCCTGCCTCCTGCCCGGCAGCCTCGCCGGCGACGTCATTGTCCGCGGCCATGCCGTCGACATCGAAGTCGGCGAAGGCCTCTTCAATATCGGTATCAGCCGCAACACTGAAGTCGCCCTCGAACTCAGCGTCGAGGTCGGCGCCAAAAACATCGTCCAGCCCTGCATCCTGCGCCGCCTCTTCCGGCGCGGCGACAACGTCCGCGGCAGCGACAACCGGCGCGTGCTCACGCTCAAATTCCTCGGTGAACAGGTGATTCCAGTTGTCATCACCGGCCGTTTCCAGCAGGCGCAGGTACAGCATGTCGCGCTGGTCCTGCTCCAGCAGTTGCAGCGTGCGCGGCATCTGCGGCAGCAGCGCGCTGATGGGCTCATACCCTTCCGCGTAGCAGTGCCGGACCGCGTCCTCGTCTGTCCCGAGCATGACCTCCGGGTTCACGGCGTCGACGGGCAGCTCCAGCGACAGCAGCCGCTGGCGCGCCAGGTCGATCAGTTCCTCCTGCAGCGGCGCCAACACCGCGACCAGCGCGGACAGGTCGGGCGCGGCCGCGAAATCGTCTTCCAGCGCCAGTTCGTCGGAGGCCGCCGCAACCTCTTCCGGGCCGTCCTCGATCTCGAGCGCGTCGAAATCCTCAGCGGTCGGCTCGAAGTCGCCGCCCTGCGCGAGCATGCGCTCGAAGTCCTCATCCTCCTCGAGGGAGCCGCCCAGGAAATCCTCGCCCGCGTCCTCGATCTGCAGGGCCGCGGCGAAATCGTCATTCGCCACCTCGCCCGCTGCCTCGAACAGCGTGGGTACCGGTGCGTCGGCGAGGTTGATGTCCGCCACGGGCAACATCTCCAGCGTCTCGTCGTGGTCCAGCGCCGTGAGGTCGAGGCTGTCATCATCGTCGGTGTCCGCCAGGACATCATCGTCGCCGGCGCCGAATGCCGAGAAGTCGAAGTCGTCATCGCCCGCCGTCGGTACGACTTCGATGAAATCGCCCTTCATAGCCAGTTCTTCGTCGGCCTGCGCCACGGCGGCCACCTGGTCCGCCGCAATACCGTCCTGGGCAACGCGATCCTGCGGCGCAGCCCCACCAACCTCCGGTGTCTCGCCCGCCGTCGGACCGACGTCCGCGCTCGCGGTTTCCGCGGGAGCCTGGGTGTCGATGGATGCCTGCTGCCCCGCGTTGGCCTGTTGCTCGTCGGGTGCCTGCTGCCCGCCGGGAGTGCCGGGCTGTTGCTCGCGCGGCGCCGGGCGCACGCGCTTGATGGTCAGGAAGGTCTCGCCGATATCGTCCTCTGCACTGAGGCCCAGTACATCGGAACCCTCTTCGACTGCCGCGGCCCCCCGTTTGCGGTCGGTCCGCGCGCGACTGTAGTCGACCGCCATGGCGCCGCCCTCCGGGACACCCGCGCCCTCGTTGGCGGACTCCGTCTCCGCTTCGAAGATGGAGCTGGCACTGTCGGAGGAGATCACGATCTCCTCGCCGACAAACTGGTCGATACTGTCACCGTTGCCGCCGCGCACCAGCGGCCGCGAGGCCACCTCCTCCTCGAACGCGGACAGCGCTTGCCCCGCGCCCTCGTCGCTCACCTGGAACAGGGTATCCTCCGGCTCATCCAGATCCATTTCGAGCAGCCATTTGAGACTCCGCTCCCGGCTCTCATCCTCGGGATCCATCGCCTCGGTTACCCCTTTCGGTATGTCCTTGTCGCTGTGCACGAGTCTTTCCCCCTGATTGCGTAGGTGCGCCGCACCTACCTCTAGTGAGCCAGCGGCTCTGTGGCGGGCACGGGCACCGCCAGATCTTCCATTGCCGACGCCGTTGCGCCGGTTGTCCCTGTCACGTCCTCGCCACGGGCCGCCGCGAAACAGGTCTGGGTCAGCTCACGCACGCGGCTAAGGTCCGGTTCTTCCGAGGCGCAGTAGCCGGCCAGCAGATCCGGCAGCGCCTGCACCACTTCCTCGAGCAGCCCGGTCACCTGCGCACTGGCGGGCAGTTCGCCGTCGAGCACGCGGTCGAGCATGTCCTGCACCGCCCAGCCCAGTTCACCCAACACGTTGGCGCCGACCGCACGGCCGTTGCCCTTGAACGTATGGAAGTGGCGACGTATCTCCTTGAGTGTCTCGTCGGCCGC
The DNA here is from genome assembly GCA_030428835.1 of Gammaproteobacteria bacterium. Taxonomy (GTDB): domain Bacteria; phylum Pseudomonadota; class Gammaproteobacteria; order Pseudomonadales; family Halieaceae; genus Marimicrobium. The sequence continues at coordinate 24,905 of JAUIEP010000054.1, forward strand.
ACCGGTCTGGAGCCACCGGGGCAGGAGCGCCTGGAGTTCCTCCACGATCTCCTCGGACTCCTCCATGAACACCTCGCGAAACTCCGGCGTTATGTCCCCGTCCACGATTTCCTGCTTTCTCGCGGCCGCGGGCGGGAGGGTGGCGACGCGTGCTTGCTCCGGTGCGACAGGCTTGCCGGCCACCGGCGCCAGCACCGGCTGAGGCGCGGCGGGCGCAGCTCCAAGGCGCTCGATCCAGTCGCCCAGTTCCTCGCTGCGCTGTACGGCGAGCGCCAGCATGTGCGAGGTGTCATCCAGCGGGTCGAGCAGCGAGCGCTGCAGGTGCATTTCGATGTGGGCGAAGGCGTCCGCGAAGCAGCGGAACGCCTGGTCCTCGTTGACGGCGCGGGCCTCCGCGGCAGCCGCCAGCCACGCGTGGCAGCGCTCCATGACGCGCCCCTCTTCCGCCATGCCCGAGAACATCAGTGCTCCCGCTATTTCCTCCAGCAGGGCAAGCGAGTCCTGCAGGCTGTCTTCCTCGGATACGGTGGCGAGACCGGCCGCAAATTCCTGCGCCAGCGCAAACAGCGTATCGACATCGGCTACCCCGTTGTCGGCCTGGCGGATCTGCTCGCGCAGCTCCTCGAAACCCTGGTCCAACTTGTTCAGGTAACGCTGCAGCGCGGTCGTGAGCTGCAGGAGCGCCATCTCGTCCGCCGGCTTTTCCGCCAGTGCCCTGTCCAACGCCCTGCGCCTGAGTATCTGGTGCAGGTGATTCTCAACCAGACCCATCTGCCGGAACGTCGCATCGGCAACATCGCGGCGCAGCTCCAACTGGTGGCCGTTGATCTCGCTGTTCAGGCCGTACTTCAGCTTGTAATCGAGTTCGTGGGCGACGGACACGACGCCGTCGGTGATCTTCTTCGTGACGATGGGCAGCTTGCCCACGGAAATTTCATTGTTGCTCTGGAACAGCCACCGCAGTTGTTGCTGCACGACCTTGAGCCGCTCTGCCTGTTCGAGCTGGCCGGCCGCTACCAGGCGGCACTGCGCGGCCTCCACGGCCTCGACCGGGCTGTTGTCGCACTCGTCGGCGGGCATGGCCGCGATCTTGGCCAGCTCCGTGTTCTGCACGAACTCGATCACCGTGCTGAGCTGGTCGTACGCGCCACGCAGGGCGATCTCTATGGCGTCGCTGTGCACCAGCCCGCGGCTCGCCTCGTCCAGCGTGTTCTCGTCGATGCCGAAGGCGCGGCGCACCGCCGTGATGTGCACGGGACTGCCCTGCGCCGCGGTCACGTAGTAGAGCATCTGCGTGACGTAGCTGTCGTAGTCGACGCTCTCGTCGATGCGCGCGCCGTTCTCCCGCGCGTACTTGATCGTGAAGGCGCCGGCCTTGAAGACCTGTGCGATACACTCGTCAGGCTGCACCAGGCCGGCCGCGAGTCCCTCGCACAGGCCGATCATGGTGAACCAGAAGCGTTCCGTCGGCGTGCCGCTGAACAACATCTGCATCTTGCGCGCGACCCGCGCGACGGTTTTCATGCTCTCGGTGACGTTGCGCCGCTTGAGTCCCTGCTTGGCCATCTCGAGGAAAGGCGCCAGCATGACGTTGGCGCGGCTGATGATCTCCTCGTCGGGCGCGGGCTGCGCGCCCTCAGTGATGCCCGCCCGTGGCTCGAGCTCCATATGAAAGAAGTAACCCCGCGCCTTGGGCTTCTCGCCGATCCAGCGGCGCAGGTCGTTGACGTACCGCTCCAGGCCGCGGCCGGTATCGAGGCGCTCGCTCTCGGTGTGCTCCAGGTAGGCGGGAATCAGCTTCAGGCCCTGCATGATGCCGCCCATGGCGAGCTTGGCGCGCTCCGGCGACAACTTGTCCTTGTACAGGTAGTTGAGGCTGCGCTCCATTTCCAGCGTGAGGTATTCCGCCTTGCGCATGCCGAGCGCCTTGAGCGTCGACGTGATCTGGTGCACCGCCCACATGCAGCGCAGCAGCGCCTGCTTCTGCTCGGGGTCATTACCGAACTCCACCAGGGCCGCTTCCGCTGCATCGGCCTGGTTCTGCATCAGGCCGATTACCCACTTGAGGGAGACGATGTCCGGTTTCTTATCCACGCCCTGAACCTCCGTTTTTCCTGTAGGCGCAAACGCCGGGGCTGAGAAGCCGCTCGACATTCGGGTTCTGCCACGACACGTCTTCACCCGGACCCAGGACCAGCAGGCCGCCCGGGCCCAGCCGGTCCACGAGCTGGTCGATGATTCCCGCGCGCTCCTGCCGCGGGAAGTAGATCAGGACGTTCTGACAGAAAATTACGTTGAAGCTGGCGAAGGGCGCGACATCCACGTGCAACAGGTTGCTGTGGAAGAAATGTGTCCGATGGCGGATCACATCGGCCACGCGCGCACGGCCACCGAGCTTGGGATCCATAAACCGGCCGCGATACTGCACCGGGATGTCCCCGAGGACTTTCTCCGGGTAGACACCCTCGCGCGCCTGAACCACGGCGCGGAAACTCAGGTCACTCCCGATTCCGTGCCACTCCCGCCAGGATTCCCCATGGCCGAACACCGCCTCGGCCACCATGGCCATGGAATACAGTTCCTGTCCGGTGGAGCAGCCAGCGCTCCAGAAGGAAAACTCCGCCGGGGCGGCCCCGCTCCCGACGACCTTGTCCAGGTACTGCGCGAGCACCTGGAAGGCGGCGGGCTGGCGGAAAAACCGCGTCTCCTTCACCGTCAGCAGGTCGGTCAGCGCAAGACGCTCCGCCCGGGCCGCGATGCTGTCATCAAACAGCGCAAGGTAGGCGTCGACGTCCAGCATGCCCAGGTGCTCCATGCGCTCCCGGACATGCCCGGCGATGACACCGGGCGTGCTGTCGATCGTGATACCGGCGTGGGTCCGCAGGGCCTGCATGAGCAGGCCCAGTTGCTCGCCCCCGATCTCCGGTGCCCGTCCTGCGGCAGCCAGGCTCATCAGGACGCCCGGCTCTCTTGCAGGCCTTCAAGGGCCTGCATCTCGTGCTCGTCGAGTACGGTACCGGCAACGGACTGCTGCAGGCTCTCAATGGAGGCTGTTGCCTGTCCCTGCCGGGCCTGCTCCTCGATCTTGAACTGGCTGAGGCTCTCGGCCACTTCGCGCATCGAGGTCTTCAGGCTCTTGACGCCCACCTGCGTGCTTTCACTGTACTCGCTGATGTCGAGGTTGCGCTCGCGGATCTGGTCCATCGAAGCGTTCATGTGGCGCGCGGTGTTGGCGGACTGCGCCGCCGCGTCGTCCACGGAGTTAATGATCGAGCTGATCGCCGCGGAACCGGCGTTGATCTCCTCGAGAGAGGCATCGAGACGATCGATGTACTCGAGGATGGTCACTACCGTGCCCACCGTGTTCTCCATGCTCGCCAGGTTGTCGGCGGACAGGTTCTGCAGCATGCGCACCTCGGAGATAATCTTGCGACCCTCCTCCTCGGCTTCGCGCAGCAGGTCGCCGATCGCCTCGGCAATACCGAGGAAGGGGCGGCCGTGTTCGCCGGCTTTCTCCGCCTCGATACGCGTGTTGATCGCCACAACGGAGATCTTGGTGTTGAGCGCCTGGATGTATTCCGCCGCGGCCGTTACCGACTGGATGAGTTCGCCCTGGCGCTTGGATGACTTGGACGTCTCCTGTACCGCCTCCCGCACGTCGGCGGAGGCCTTGGACATGTCCTTGGTCAGTTCGTAGCCCTGGGCCACGCGCTGGCGGTTGCGCTCGGAGGTCTGCGCCGCCTCCGCCGTCGAGGCCTTGATCTCCTCGGACGTGCGCACCATCTCGGTGGTGGCGGTGGTGGACTCGACCACGGAGCGGGTCAGTTCACGACCTTTTTCCACCTGCCCCTCGGCGGTGACACCGATCTTGGTGATACCCTCGATCGACACCTCGAACGGCGTCTTGATGTTCTGGATCAGCTCGCGCTGGCGCTGCGTGGACGCGTTGATTTCCCGCGCGATGTCGCGGGTCACCGTGTTGTCGTCCGGCACGTGTACAGTCAGGTCGCCCTCGGCGATTTTCACCAGCGCGCCGTTGATCTCCTCTACCCCTTGCTCGGTGTAGAGCACACGGCGGCGCTGGCTGCGGTACATCACGATCAGCAGGCCGAAGGCCAGCAGGGCCGGTGCGCCGAACAGCGCCATCAGCGTGCCACGGTCATACAGGCGCGCGACGGTCATCTTCTCGATGGCGGGCAGCAACGCGGCCACGGCGTCCACGAGACCGTCGGAACCTTCCGCAATCGCTTCGCGCGCGCGGGCCGCCTCGCGCAGCTCAACCGAGGCGTTGGCGATCTGGTCGATAGAGCGCGATACGGGCTCGAACATCGTCGCCG
>JAUIEP010000254.1 GCA_030428835.1 Gammaproteobacteria bacterium
GACCCATGTCAAACGGGCTGCGCCGGGCCTCGCGGATGCGGCCGGAAAACGTCTGGGCCGGTATCTCCAGCGTGCCGCTCTGCTCGGGGAAGATCGCGTAGCGCACCTCGTGGATCAGCCAGGGGCGGCCGTCGATGCGCCGCTGGAACGAGTTTTGTTCCAGTTGCTTGACGAACGCGTTGTCCAGTTCGAACTCGGTGATGCTGCGACCGTCCAGGTTGATGGCCTGCGACAGCCGCAGTGTGAGAATGAGCTGCCCCTGCACGTACACGGAAGTCCGGTCCACCTCCGCCTCGAAGATCACGGTCTGGCCCCCGGTGTCCAGCTCGGGCGCCTCGCTGACGATGACCCGCAGCTCGCGGGTACGCTGGCCGTCGACGTCCAGCGGCGGGATGCGCAGCTCCCCCGTGCGGCGTGGCGTCAACTCGAGGCGCAGCTCCCGGGTTGACGTGCGCTTGCCGTTGACGAGGCTGAAGTTGCTGCTGGTCGACCGTTCCAGGATCTCGAAGTCCTGCAGGATCGGCTCCAGGTCGGTGTCGCCGACGTCTTCACCGTCGTCAGACGTGAGCGTCAGCCGCAGGCTGTCCCCGAGGTAGACCTGGCCGCGGTCCACCTGGGCGTCGACCTTCGCGAGCGCGGGCAGCGCTGCCGTTAACAACAGGCAGACAACCGCGACGATGTAGTTACCAGACTTGCTCATGTTGGGTCTCACGTCCCTCTTCACGCCGCAGGCGGCTTTCGTAGCGGAATTTTTCACGCAACAGCCCGGAGGGGTCGTCGGGCACGCGCCGCAACCATTGCTCCATCGCCTGGTTGCGTTCCAGTTCCTCCGGCGTCGGCTCGGCGGCGGCAAGCTCCTCGCCGTTCTCCTCACCCTCCGTGGTGTCGGCGCGCGCCTGTTGTGCGGTGCCTTCCTCTGCCTCGGCGTCGTCCTCCCTGGCCTGTTCGCGCTCCTGCCGGTCGCCGTCCGGGGCGCTGTCACCTTGCGCCTGTCGCCGGCTCTCCTCGGTGTTGTCCTGCGCGCCGGGCTGTGAGTCACCCTGTGACTCGTTGCCGGCACCGGACTCTGACTGCTGTTCGCCCTGTTGCTGGTCCTGTTGGCCGCTCTCGCCGTCCTCGCCCTGGTCGCCCTGTTGTTGCTGCTGTTGTTGCTGCTGTTGTTGCTCCTGCTGCTCTTTTAACTGCTCCACCAGCGCCCGGTTGGCCAGCGCGTCGTCCCGCCCGGGCTCGAGCTGCAGCGACTCGTTGTACGCGGCAAGCGCGTCCTCGAGTCGCCCGGCGCGGGCGAGTGCGTTGCCGCGGTTGTACCAGCCGTCCGCGTCGGGCAGCGCACTGAAGTGTTCCACGGCGGCGTCGAAGTCTCCGGCCTCGTAGGCGGCGGTGCCCGCCCAACCCGGGTCCTCGAACAGCCCGGCGGCCGCGCCCGCGTCGCCATGTTGCAGTGCACGCTGTCCCTGCTGGTCCGGTGTGGCCCAGAGATCCGACCAGCCCTGTGCATGACTCGCGGGAGCCGGGACCAGCAACAGCGGCGCCACTACAAGCCCCAGGACCCAGCCGCGGCGAAACAGGGCGAGGACCAGGGGCAATACCAGGAGCAGGAGCAGGTAACCCTGGTCCTCCCAGGTATCGGCTGTGCGCTCCAGCGCGAGCGTCTGTTCCGCGCCGGTCAGCATCGGCGCCGCGAGCAGTTGCTGCAGGTCGCTGTCATCGATGCGCATGGGTGTGTACTGGCCTCCCACCGAGACCGCGAGTTCGCGCAACGTGCCTTCCTCCAGCCGTGGCATGACAATCGCGCCGTTGTCGTCTTTCAGGAAGCCGCCGCGGGGCAGCGGGATCGGGGCGCCCTCGGCAGTGCCGACGCCCATGACGGTGAGGCCCGCACCGGAACCGCGCAGCTGGCGGCGAATGTCAGCCGCCGCATCCTCTGACACGCCGTCGGTCAGCAAGAGGATCTTGCCGCCGCGGATCCCCGCGCTGCGCAGCAGCGAGAGGCCCAGCGCCACGGCGTGGGCGGCGTCCGAACCCGGCACGGGCATCATGTCCGGGTGCAACGCGGGCAGGAGGTTGTTGATGGTCGGCACGTCGTCGGTGAGAGGCGCGACGATGTGGGCGTCGCCGGCAAAGGCGATCAGTCCGGTCTGCCCCTCGCGACGCTTCGCGAGCAGGTCTTTCAGCTTCTGCCGGGCCCGGTCCGCCCGCGACGGCGCGAGGTCCTGTGATTTCATGGAGTAGCTGAGGTCGTACAGCAGCACCATGGCATCCTGTTTCTGGTGCACCGGCTGCGGGATCTTGGTGAAGCTCGGGCCGGCGGCGGCGAGGCAGGCCAACAGCCAGCCGAGCAGGAGGGCGGGCACGAGGTTGTGCCGTGTCTCTCCCGCGTTTTCGCCAACGAGGTACGGCAGCAGGTCGGCGGCGATCACGCTGCGCCAGTTGCCGCGGCGGGCCTGGCGCCGCCACAGCGCGTAGGCGAGCACAATGGCGGGTAGCGCCAGCCACAACCACTCCGGTCGCATGAGGTGCAGTTCGCTCATGACCTGCCCTCCGCTGCCGGCGGCGTGGCAAGCCTGATACCCGGCCAGAGGCGCAGGGCGGCGAGCAGGAACGACAAGCCCAGTGCGGCCAGCAGCGGCACGTAGCCGAGCGACTGCCGCGGGCGATAGGTATTGGTGGCCTGCTCGACGGGTTCGAGCTCGTCCAGCAGCGCGTAGATGCCGGCCAGTTCCTGCGGGTCGCGGGCGCGGAAATAGCGGCCGCCGGTCAGTCGTGCAATTTCCATCAGGCCGGCTTCATCCAGCTCCGCCGACGGGTTGACCTTGCGGCTGCCGAAGCTGGAACCGAACAGGCCGGGCAGCGTGAGTTCGTCGGCGCCGATGCCGATGGTGTAGATGCGGATATCGAGATTGGCCGCGAGCCTCGCCGCATCCAGCGGCGTGACCGAACTGGCCGTGTCCTGCCCGTCGGTGAGGAGGATGAGCACGCGACTCTCGGCGGGTCGTTCCTTGAGGCGTTTGACCGCGAGGCCGATCGCATCCCCGATGGCGGTTTCCTGGCCCGCGAAGCCGATCTGTGCCTCGCGCAGGAAGCGCTCGACGGTCGCGGTGTCGAAGCTCAGCGGGGACTGGACGTAGGCGTTGCTGCCGAACAGGACCAGCCCCAGCCGGTCGCCACGCCGGCGCTCGATAAAACGGGAGCCGACATTTTTTACGGCCTGCAGCCGCGGGACCAGCTCCTGTCCCTCGCGCATGTCCTCGATGCGCATCGAGCCGGAGATGTCGACCGCCAGCATCAGGTCGCGGCCGGATTCGGGCAACTCCACCGGTTCGCCTATCCACACCGGTCGGGCAACGGCAAGCAGCAACAGGAGCCAGACCAGCCACAGCAGCAGCAAGGGAGCGCGCGTGCCGCCGTGGCCCCGTGCCTCAGCGGCGGCGAGGGATTGCCACTCCTCGAAGAAGGGTGCGCGCAATGCGGGGTCGCGGCTCGTCGCGGCGGGCGCCAGCAGGCGCACCAGCAGCGGCAGCGGCGCGAGGGCGAGCATCCAGGGCCACAGCCACTCGATCACTGGCCGGGCCCCCGGTGTTGTTTGATCCAGCACTCGGCGGAGTGCGCCAGTTGCTCGCGGTCCGTCACCCCGCGGCCGCCGTTGTAGGCCGCTTCCGCGAACGCGGCGGAAAAGTGTTGCGCGGGTTCGAGGCTGTCATTGAGGAACGAACACCAGCGCATGCCGTGTTCCGCCGCGATGTCGCGCCGGGGGTAGGCGGCGAGCGCCGTGCTTTTCAGGAGTGCGTTCAGCGCCGTCACGAACTCCGCGTCACCCGCTGCGCTCTGCCGCAGCGCGGCGAGTTGTCGCAGCGCCTGGCGCCTGTAGGCGTTACGCCGATGGCGCCGCCAGAGGCGATAGAGGGCGAAGGCGAGCAGGGCGGCGAGCAGCGCCCCGAGTATCCACCAACCCGGCGCGGGTGGCCACCAGCCGATGGGTTCCGGCTGCCGCAGCGGTTGCAACCGGGCTAGCGGGTCGCCGGGGTTCACCGCCGCTGGTCCCCGTAGTAACGCGACAGCAGGCTGAACGGGGCGGTGCCGGTATCGGCGCGCAGCAGCGGTATTCCCAGCTTGAGGAAGTCCGCCGCGATCGTTGCTTGCCGGCGCTCGCGCTGTTCGGCGAAGCGCCGCCTGAGGGCCGCGTCGCCCGTGTCCAGTTCACTGCGCGACACGCCGTCGGTGACCGCGTAGCTGCCGGCGCGCGGCAGGTCGGCTTCGAGCGGATCGCTGCAGGCGATCGCCGTGATCTCCGTATGCTTGCCGAGTTCGAAGAGTTGCTCCCGCGCGGTCTCTTCCCAGGCGCCGCGAAAGTCGCTGACCAGGAAGAGGCTGGACCCGGGCCGCGCGATGCGGCGCAGGTTGGCCA
>JAUIEP010000055.1 GCA_030428835.1 Gammaproteobacteria bacterium
CGCACGCGAGCAAAGCTTCCCGTGGATTGGGCTCCTCGATGTTGGAATGGTGGGTGTCATAGTGCACGCCGACGTTGTCCAGGCCCACCTGTTGCGCCATGCGCCTGGCATCGGCCGAGGTGTTGATAAGGAAAACCTCGAAACGATTGAGGAACTCCAGGCCGAGGCGCACGCCGTGTCTTTGCGCATACTCGCCGCAGGTGCGCAGGTACTCTGCGGACCAGTTCCACTCCTGCGTGGTGGGCCCCTTGCCGGTGAAGTACTTGTGCGCCTGGTAGATCCCGCCGACGATAATATCGGCGCCGATGAGATTGGCGTCATCGACCGCCTTGTTCAGGCTGTCGACGGCGGCGGCCCGAATGCGCGGCTCCGGTGATATGGGGTTCACGTCCTCGCCGACAAACGCGACTGCCGTGCGCTCCAGCCCGAGATCGTCGCAGGCCGCGGCCATTTCCCTGAGTTCCGCCGCGCTCTGGCCGACCACGGGGATTTCGACGCCGTCGTAGCCCGCCGCGGCAATGCCCTCGAATACCGGGATATGCTCCGGGGTGATCTGTATACCCCAGAGCAGCATGTTCATGCCTATCTTCACGTCCATCTCGTTACACCTAGGGGTTCGGCGTGCCGGGTTCGCCGATGACCTCCGGCTGGTGACCGCCGGAGCGCCTGTCGACCAGCCAGATCAGGCCGAAGACGGGCAGCAGCATCAGCGGCACGAAGGCCACCGCCTGGAACGACTCCACCGAGGCAACCCGGATCACGCCCGCCATCGCCTCGGGCGACAGCGAGGCGAGCATCTCCGCCCCGCCGGCTGCCTGCGCCTTGGCGTTGTCGAAGATCGCGCCCATCTGTGGCAGTACGAACTGGATGGACATGCCGCCCGCGAAACCCATGAGGCCCATGGCCATGGCGCCGCCCTTGGGGAAGCGTTCGGACACGATGGCGAGCATGGTGGGCCACATCCAGCAGACACCCAGACCCCAGACGGTAGCGGCTGCGAACGCGGGCACGGGCGACGTGGCAAGGCTGAGCATATACAGGCCGATACCCGCTGCCACGCAGCTCAAAAACATCAGGCCTACGGGGGATACGCGCTCGACGATGGGGCCCGCGAAGTGGCGGCCGACGAACATCAACGCGCTGACATAGACCAGCAGCAGGATGCCTTGCATTCCCACGATGTTGGACAGCGCGATGTTGACCCACTGTCCGGGGGCGAGTTCGGCGGCCGCGGTGAGGAACATGCATGCCCAGAACACCCAGAACAGCGGTCGCTTCAGCAGCTCCCTGAACATGTCCGGGTAGCTGACCCCTGCGGCGACGCGCTCGGTCACCGGGAAGGTGGAGGTGGCGACCATCCAGGCCAGTACGAGGGACGGAACCATCAGTACCAGCAGGTTCAGCTTCCACGACAGGCTGAAACCCGAGATGGCGACACCCAGCAGACCGCCGATCACGATGCCGGCCGGCCACCAGGCGTGCAGGATATTGAGGCGGTGCGTCTTTTCTTCCGGGTACAGCGCGGCAACCATCGGGTTGGACGCAGCCTCGACGGCGCCCCAACCGAGACCGGTCAGCAGGAGGCTGACCAGCACCACTGTTTCCACGGTGGGCCCCACGGGCAGCGTGGTCGCGAAGAACAGTCCCGCGGCGCCGGCGATATACCCCAGCGCTGACAGCAGCAACATGCGCTTCATGCCGATCAGGTCGACGAGCGCGCTGCCGAACAGCAGGGTGAGGGCGAAGCCGGTGAAGGTGGCCCCCAGCGCCTCCCCGACCATCGCCGCCGAATTGGCGAGGTCGATCTGGTTGTAAATATCTTCCTGTAGGTTGGGCGCGATATTGGCGCGCACGGCAAAACCCAGGCCGATCATGAAGATCGACAGGTTGCCGACGTAGTACAGTCGCTTGCGGTCAACGGTGTTATCGCTCATCTGGATGCTCCGGATGCTTTTATCATTAGAAATCTGGCGTCGCTGCGGGCTAATCGCGCCTTATGCGAACAGTACTGGATTCTGGAATGCCGGACCACTGCTCACGTGGGCATGACGAAGCGTAGTGCGCGGCAGCCATTGTCAGGACAATCCCAGGATTCGCCGGTTGCTCGCCTCGTCCGCGCCGCCGCCGGCGAAATCGTCGAACGCCTTGTCGGTCGTGCGGATGATGTGCCGGTTGATGAAGTCCACGCCCTCGCGCGCGCCGTCTTCAGGGTGTTTCAGGCAACACTCCCACTCCAGCACGGCCCAGCCCTCGAAGCCGTATTTTGCGAATTGGCTGAAGATCGCGCCGAAGTCCACCTGCCCGTCGCCGAGTGAGCGGAAGCGCCCGGCGCGATCGACCCAGCCCTGGTAGCCGCCATAGACGCCCGAGCGACCATCGGGATTGAACTCGGCATCCTTCACGTGAAACATCTTGATGCGCTCGTGGTAGTAGTCGATGAATTTGACGTAATCGAGTTGTTGCAGCACGAAGTGGCTTGGGTCGTAGAGAATGTGGCAGCGATCGTGGTTGCCCGTGGCCTCCAGGAAGCGCTCGAAGGTGACCCCGTCGTGCAGGTCCTCGCCCGGATGGATCTCGTAGCACAGGTCGACGCCCGCGTCGTCGAACGCGTTGAGGATCGGCACCCAGCGATCGGCCAGTTCCCTGAAGCCCGTCTCCACCAGTCCCTCCGGCCGCTGTGGCCAGGGATACATGGTGTGCCACAAGAGTGCGCCGGAAAAGGTCACATGGGCATTCAGGCCGAGGTTCCGGCTGGCGCGTGCCGCCAGGAGCAACTGGTTTACCGCCCACTCCTGCCGCGCCTGCGGGTTGCCGTGGACCTGCGCGGGCGCGAAGCCGTCGAACTGTTCGTCGTAGGCGGGATGCACCGCCACCAGTTGTCCCTGCAGGTGCGTGGAGAGCTCGGTTATTGCCACGCCGTTCGCGGCGCAGGTCGCCTGCAGTTCGGCGCAGTAGTCCTTGCTCTCGGCGGCCATCTCGAGATCGATCAGCCCGCTCTCCCAGGTGGGTATCTGCACGCCCTTGTAACCGAGACCGCCGGCCCACCGGGTGATGTTGTCGAGGTTGTCAAACGGCGCCTCGCCGGACGCGAACTGGGCGAGGAATATCGCCGGCCCTTTCATTTTAGACATGTGTCTATCCTCTGCTGGTAAGCTCAATACTGTTTGAATGTGTGCCACTTGGTGTCCGACGCACTGGCGGCCACCACGAGTCCAATGAACGTCATGCCGCGCACGGCCTCGTCGATGCCGGGGCAATCGGCGGAGCGCGCATCCGGCGCCGTCCCTTCCAGGCGCGCACGCACCTGCCCCGCAAACGCCATGTACAGGTTCGCGAAGGCCTCGAGGTAGCCCTCCGGGTGCCCCATGGGCGTGCGTGTGTTCGCGGTGGCGAGTTCGCCGAGGTAGCCGCCGCCCGTGCGCAGCATTTCCGTCGGTCGGTCGGGCCACTTCAGCCACAGCGTGTTGGGCTCCTGCTGGTGCCACTCCAGGCCGCCCTTCTCGCCGTAGACAAAAATCCTGACGGCGTTTTCCTCGCCCACGCTGACCTGGCTGGCGTGCAGCACACCCCTGGCGCCGTTCCCGAAGCGCAGCAGCACCGCGCCGTCATCATCCAGTTCGCGACCGGGCACGAACGCGGTGAGGTCGGCGCAGACCTGGGTGATGCGTTCACCCGACACGTATTCGGCGAGGTTGGCGGCGTGTACACCGATATCGCCCATGCAACTGCTAATGCCCGCCTGTTGCGGGTCGAGGCGCCAGGCCGCCTGTTTGTTGTCTGCATCCTCTTCGCGACCGGCCAGCCAGCCCTGGGGGTACTCCACCACCACCTTGCGCACCGCCCCGAGTTGCCCAGACGCCACGCGCTCGCGCGCCTCCTTCACCAGTGGGTAGCCGGTGTAGGTATGGGTGAGCCCGTAGAGCAGCCCGGTCTCCTGCACCAGGTCGCGCAGGCGCAGCGCCTCGTCGAGATTGAACGTGGCCGGCTTGTCCGACATCACGTGGAATCCCGCCCTGAGTGCGGCCTCGGCGACCGGGAAGTGCATGTGGTTCGGCGTGACGATGGCCACGAACTGCATGCGCTCGCTTTCGGGCAGGGCGGCCTCAGCCGTCATCATGGTATTGAAGTCGGCGTAAACACGCTCTGCCGGCAGGTGCAGCGCGGCGCCCGAGCGCTTCGAGCGCTGCGCGTCTGCGCTGAACGCACCGCAGACGAGTTCGATCTCGCCGTCCAGCGCGGCGGCCATGCGGTGCACCGCGCCGATGAAAGCGCCTTCGCCCCCGCCGACCATGCCCATGCGTATTTTTGCCATCGTGTTCTCCCTCAGCGCGACCCGTTTACAGGTACTGGTTGACCAGGTTCTCGTACCACTCCTGCTTGCCGCTGGTATGAGCCGGCTCGCCCGCGGTAGCGGCGAGGTCGCGCAGCGCCGCCAGGTCGAGTTCGCCGCGCTCGAACGCTGCGCCCTCCCCCGCGTCGAAGCTTGCGTAACGCGCCTCGCGGCGTTCCGCGATACCGGAATTCCCGGATATGGCGTGCGCCACGGTCAGCGCACGCGCAAACGTGTCCATGCCGCCGATGTGGCCGATGAAAATATCTTCCAGGTCCACCGATTCGCGGCGGACCTTGGCGTCGAAGTTGAGTCCGCCGCTGCGCAGGCCGCCGCCCGCGAGCACCACCAGCAGGGCGTGCACCGCGTCGTACAGGTCCACGGGGAACTGGTCGGTGTCCCAGCCGTTCTGCGGGTCGCCGCGGTTGGCGTCGATGCTGCCGAGCAGGCCCGCGTCGACCGACATCTGCAGGTCGTGGGCAAAGCTGTGCCCGGCGAGCGTGGCGTGGTTGGCTTCCACGTTCAACTTGAAGTCGCCCGCCAGGTCGAAGTGGCGCAGGAAGCCGATGACCGTCTGGGCGTCGAAGTCGTACTGGTGCTTGCTCGGTTCCATGGGCTTGGGCTCGACCAGGAACGTGCCCTTGAAGCCGATGCTGCGGCCGTAGTCGCGCGCCTTGTGCAGGAACATCGCGAGATGCTCGATCTCGCGTTTGGTATTGGTATTGAGCAGGCTGGCGTAGCCTTCGCGACCGCCCCAGAACACGTAGTTCTCGCCGCCGAGTGCGACGGTGGCATCGAGCGCCGCTTTCACCTGCGCGGCGGCATGCGTCACCACGGCGAAGTCCGGGTTGGTCGCCGCGCCATTCATATAGCGCGGGTGACCGAACAGGTTGGCCGTGCCCCACAACAGCTTCATCCCCGTGGCGCGCTGGCGCTCGGCGGCCGCGTCCACCATGGTGGCGAGATTCGCCTCGGACTCTGCCACGCTGTCGCCCTCCGGCGCCATGTCGCGGTCGTGGAAGCAGTAGTACGGTACCCCGAGCTTGGTGAACAGCTCGAACGCCGCGTCCATGCGCGCATGCGCTGCCGCCATGGGCTCTGCGGGCTCGTCCCAGGGGAAGATCTGTGTGTTCTCGCCGAAGGGATCCGCACCCTTGCCGCAGAACGTGTGCCAGTAACACACCGCGAAACGCAGGTGTTCCTCCATGGTCTTGTCACCGACCACGTGCGCGCTGTCGTAAAACTTGAATGCGAGGGGGTTGTCGGATTCCCGCCCCTCGAAGGCTATCGGACCTATGCCGGGAAAGTACTCCCGCTCTCCGACGAATAGTGATCTTGCCATGGCGTGACTCTCCTGCCGTCGCGGCGTCAACGTGTGTAAAGCGGCGTCACGGCCTGCACATGCCGCAGGTAGTTCGCGTAGTGGTCGCCGTAGGCGCCGGCGGCGTCGGCGTCCGGCTCGCAGCAGCGCGCGTCGTCGAGCGGCAGCAGGTTGTCCGTCAATTGCGCGAGGTCGCCGCCGTTGTCCAGCCACAGTGCCTGTAACGCGGCGCCGAGTGCGGCGCCCTCGTCGTTTGCCTGCACCTCCACGGGCAAGCCGAACACGTCCGCGACCATCTGCCGCCAACTCTCGCTGCCCGCGCCGCCGCCGGTCAGGCGTACGCGCTCGACCGGGCAATCGAGGGCGCGCAGGGTGTCGAGCCCGGCGCGCAGGCCGTACACCGCCGCCTCCATGGCGGATCGCAGCAGGTTGCCGCGCGTGTAGTTCGCCTCGCTCAGCCCGAGTATGCAGCCCTTGCCCGCAGGCAGGTTGGGTGTGCGCTCGCCGTTGAAGAACGGCAGTGTCACGACGCCGCCCGAGCCGGGCTCCGCCGCGCTGACCTCGGCCTCGAGCGCGGCGATTCCGAGATCGAAGAGGCCGCGGCCGAGTTCCGTCGCGACGGTGCAGTTCATGGTACACACCAGCGGCAGCCAGTCCCCGGTGGAGGAGCAGAACGCGGCCAGCCCGCCGTCGGGATCGACCACCGGTGCATCGGCGCTCGTGAACAGAGTGCCCGAGGTGCCGAGGCTGACGGTCACGCGCCCCATGGCGACACTGCCCGTGCCGATCGCCGCCATCATGTTGTCGCCGCCGCCGGGCGACACCGGAATCCCGGGGGGCAGGCCGAGATCCGCTGCAATCTCCGTGCGCAGTGCGCCGATGGGTTGACGCGCCGCGACCAGCGCCGGCAGCGCCTGCGCAAGATCCCTGTCCGGGTCGAGCGCGGCGAGTATGCCGCTGTGCCATGAGCGCGTGTACACATCGAGCAGGCCGGTGCCAGAGGCGTCGCCGGCCTCCATGGTTCGCGCGCCCGTCAGCACGAAGTTGATATAGTCGTGAGGCAGCAGGATGGTGTCGAGGGCGGCGTAGGCCTGCGGGTTGTGCTTGCGCAACCACAATATCTTGGAGGCGGTGTAACCCGGCAGGATGGGGTTGCCGAGTTCGCGGATGCAGGCCTGCGCTCCGCCGAAGTTTGCGGTGATCTCGTCGCATTCCGCGACCGTCGAGGTGTCGCACCAGAGTTTCACCGGCGCCAGTACGTCGCCCGCCGCGTCCAGGGGAACGAAGCCGTGCTGCTGCCCGGACACGCCTATGCCGCGCACGGCGCCGCGCAGGTCCCGCGGCAGGCCCTTCACCGCCGAGCGCACGCCCTTCACCCACCACTCGGCCAGTTGTTCGCGGCTGCCGTCGTCCCGGCTGATGAGGTCCAGCGGAGCGGCATACGCGGATACCACGCCGCCGCGCTCCGGGTCGAAGAGCAGCGCCTTGACGCTCTGTGTGCCGACGTCGATACCGAGGTACATCTTCAGTGCGCCGCTGTGCTGGTGGTCATGACGTGTAAAGACCTTATTGTCGTCATTTGCCCGCTGCGCCCACCGGACGGGCCACAGCGGAACGATACTCCGCCGTTTCCACGCTGAATTCTTGAACGAATTGAGTCATAATTTGTAAAAAATCGGCGCGGACGCCAAATAATGTCAAACCTGATTTTCCGCTCGCTGGCGGAGGCCGAACCCGGCTTCGCCCTGCTCGACCTGGTTCCGGACACCCACGCCTGGATCAAGGATTCCGACGGCCGCTTCGTCTACGGCAACCGCCTGTTCTTCGAACGCTTCGGGTTCAGCTCGCTACAGGCCCTGCTCGGCAAGTGCGACTACGATATCGCGCCGGAATACCTGGCGGTGCAGTACACGAAAGACGACGCCTTCGTACTGGAAGGCGGTGTGGTCAACGACCGGCTGGAACTCATCCTGGGGCCCGACGGTACCGGGGACTGGTTCCTGACGTCCAAGTGGCCGATCTACAGCCCCGCGCAGGCGATCCTCGGCACATTCGGCCTCAGTCGCCACCTGAACCGCACCGAGGGCACGGCTATCCCCTTCCGCGAGTTGCGGGCGCCGGTCGATTACATCAGCCAGCACTTCGCCACCCCGATTTCCGTGGAAGCCCTGGCCGGCGCCTGCAACATGTCGGTCAGTGCGCTGGAGCGGCGTTTTCGCAAACACCTGGGCAAGACCCCTCGACAGTACATTGTGGAGGTGCGCCTGGACAACGCGCGGCAACTCCTGCTCGATACCGAAAAACCGATCGGCACCATCGCGCTGGAGACAGGGTTTGCCGACCACAGTCATTTCACCCGCGCGTTCACACGCCATTTCGGGCGGTCGCCACGGCGAGTTCGCAGGCAGTGAGGCGCAGCGATAATTATTTTATGTTAAACCAGGCGCGCGCTGCGGGTGGGTAAGGCAGCGGGCGAACGTCGCCGGGGCGAAGCAGGAACGCCCGGCGCCGGCTGGGGCTGGACCCGGTTCAGCCGGGATACGTCGCCCTGAAGGCCGCCACGAAGTCGTCGAGGCTGGCCGCGGGCAGGTCATTGATGCCCGCCGCGCCGGCGCGGCCGCCACCCGTGGGGAATTGTGCGCACAAATCGGCGGCGCCCTGCTTGTTCGTCATCGGCGCGCGGACGCTGACGAGGTAATTGCCGTTGTCCTTCACTGTCAGTACGGCGTGCGCGCGTTCCGGGTTGTCGGTGGCCAGGTCGTTGCTGTAGACGCCGCTGACGCGCCTCGCCCACGCCTCGTTCGGCAGGATGAACACCGCGGTGCTGGCGTCGGCGTGTGCCGGTTGCAGCGCGGCGGCTGCGTCCATGTCCTGCGCGTAGCCGGTGCTCAGTTTGACGAAGTCCGGGGAGTTGGCGACGAAGTCCAGCGGTCCGTCGGCAGCGTAGAGCTTGCCGTAGAGATCCTGCGGGTCGTAGTGCAGGTCGTCGATCGAGGGGCCATAACCGTTGTAATTGATGTACGTGCCCAGCGCCTCGAGCGAGTCGAGATCCTGTGGTGAAATGTCGAGCCCCTTGGCAAGGGTGCGCGCAGTGTCTTTCAGGTTGTCGCCGAACGCGCCGGTGACGGCCCAGTCGAGATGCGCGCCGTTGAGATGACCATTTACCAGCGCCGCGGTGCAGACATCGGGCGCCTCGTTGATGATCGCCGTGAGGTTGTCTCTCTCCGGGATGTCGCCGGGCTGGTGGTGATCGACGTAGAACACCTCGGCACCGGCGTCGAGGGCGTTGACGAGCGCATCCTTGTTCTTGTCCATGGAGACGTCGAGGACCGTGATCCGGTCGCCGGCCGCCGCGGTCACCCGGGCCATCAGGTTGATGTCACGCTTGACGCCGGTGACGAGCCGGGCGTCGCGCGGCTCTGCCTTGCGCAGTTGCAACAGGGCGCAGATGCCGTCGGCATCGCCGTTAAACAGGTCGTAGTTCATTTCTCAGCAGTCCATTAAAAAAATGCCGCCCCGGGTGGAGCGGCCTTTTGCTGTTGCGGGCGCCGGGCCTTCAGGAGGCCTTGCTGTCCAGCGCCTGGTAGTAGTCCGAGAGGATCTTGGCGACTTCCGGCCGCGAGAACTCGGGCGGCGGCGCGATGCCCTTGCCCAGCATCTCGCGCACCGCGGTACCGGAGAGCAGCACGAAGTCTTCCTTCTCGTGGTCCGGCGCATCCTTCATCATCACGACCTTGCCGAGCTTTTTGCTGTAGGCGGTGTGGTCGGCGCGGTAGATTTCGAGCTCCAGCGCGTCGGCGGGGACCTCCTCGTCGAAGATCGTCTGTGCGTCGAAGCCGCCGTAGTAGTCACCGACCCCCGCGTGGTCGCGACCCACGATCAGGTGGGTGCAGCCGCAGTTCTGGCGGAACACGGCGTGCAGAACGGCCTCGCGCGGCCCGGCGTAGAGCATGTCGAAGCCGTAGCCCGTGACCATGACGGTGTTCGGCGGGAAGTACACTTCCACCATCTTACGGATGGAGGCGTCGCGGACGTCGGCGGGAATGTCGCCAGGCTTCAGCTTGCCCAGCAGCATGTGGATGAGGATGCCGTCGGCGTCCAGGTCCTCCATCGCCATGCGACAGAGTTCCTCGTGCGCGCGGTGCATGGGGTTGCGCGTCTGGAAAGCCACCACCTTCTCCCAACCGTTGGCGGCGATCTCCTCGCGGATCTGCACGGCGGTGCGAAATGTATCGGGAAAGTCCTTCTGGAAATAGGAGAAGTTCAGCACATCGATCGGGCCAGACACAATCGTGCGGCCGAGGCTCTTGAACGTCGCGACACCGGGGTGGTTCTCGTCCAGCGTGCGGAAGATCTTCTCTGCCATGAAGTCGATCTGTTCGTCGGTAACCTTCTCCAGCCCGGCGACGTTCATGATCGCGAGCACGGGGTGACCCTCGACGTTGGGATCGCGCAGCGCGATGCGATCGCCGACCTCAATGCCCTCCTCGTCCGTCATGTTGACGATGGGCACGGGGAAAAACAGGCCGTCGCTCGTGCGCATGGTTTCCGCCACACTCATGGCGTCCGCGAGGTTCATGTAGCCGGTCAGCGGGTTGAAGTAGCCGCCGCCGAGCATGACCGCGTTGGCGGCCGCGGCGGAGTTGAGAAGCAGCGATGGGAGTCGCTCCGCCTCTTTGACGAGCGCGGCGCGCTGCTCGTCGTCATCGATGTACAGCGGGTTGAGTTCATCGGATCCGTGTGGCTTGATCATTGTTGGCTCCTGGTTAACTGATGATGCCGCGCTCGCGCAGCACACTGAGTATCTGTTCGACTTCCTCGGCCAGGGTCTGCTGGTCGGAATGCAGGTGAATTTCCGGCCTGGGCGGCGCCTCGTAAGGGTCGTCGATACCGGTGAAGTTCTTGATCTCGCCGGCCCGCGCCTTCTTGTACAGGCCCTTGGGGTCGCGACCTTCCGCCGCTTCCAGCGAACAATCGACGAAGATCTCGATGAAGTCCATGCCCGCGTCCTCGTGCAGCGCGCGCACCTGGTCGCGGTCCGCCTGGTAGGGGCTGATGAAGCTGGACAGTGCGATCACGCCGGTGTCGACAAACAGCTTGGCGACCTCACCGATGCGGCGGATGTTCTCCGTGCGGTCCTCGGCGGAAAAACCCAGGTTCTTGTTAATGCCCATCCGCACGTTGTCGCCGTCCAGGCGGTAGGACAGAACACCCATCTCGTTCAGGGTACCTTCGAGTTCCACGGCGACGGTGCTCTTGCCGGAACCGGACAGCCCGGTGAACCACAGGGTGGCACCCTTGTGGCCCAGCAGTTTCGCGCGGTGCTCCCGGGTAATATCGCCTTCGTGCCAGTGCACATTGGTGGCTTTCTGTTCCGCCATCGGAGTTCTCTCCTTTTCTTTAGAATACAACGGGTTGAATTGATAACCGGGAGCCGCTTCTAGGTCCCGGGGCTAAAAAGTGGGTAAGGTTAACGACTTCTGTTCTCCATGTAAAACAGGATATTATGGATGCTGCTACCGGCTAAACCGATAATCGGGCGGGTCGGGCCCTCGGAGCAACCTATGAAGTTCACCCTGCGCCAGTTGCAGATTTTCCTGGCGGTCGCCAGGTACGAAAACATCTCGCGCGCCGCCCAGAGCCTGCATATGTCCCAGTCCGCGGCGAGCGAGGCCCTACTCAACCTGGAACAGGTCTACGAGGTGCGCCTGTTCGACCGCGCCCGCAACAAACTGACCCTGAATCCCATCGGGCAGACCCTGCGCAAGGAGGCCGAGAAGCTGCTGGCGCACTGCCAGAGTTTCGAGGAGCGGCTCCAGGGCCACAACAACGTCGGCCACATCAAGGTCGGCGCCAGTTTCACTATCGGCAATCACCTTGCCACCCGCTACCTCGCCGGCTACCTGGGCCGCTATCCGGACGCTGACGTCCAGCTCGACATTGCCAACACCCCCGATGTTGTTGCCCGGGTGCTCAATTTCGAGGTGGATATCGGCATGATTGAGGGTGAGGTGCAGCACAAGGAACTCGAACTGATTCCATGGCGAGAAGACGAACTGGTGGTGTTCTGTGCCGCCGACCACCCCCTGGCCCGGAAGCAGACACTCACCGCGCGCGACATCAAGACCGCCATGTGGATTCTGCGCGAACCCGACTCGGGAGCGCGCCACACCTTCGAACGCGCCCTGGCCGGGCTGTTGCCCGACGTCAATATCTACCTCGAGCTGAAGCACAACGAGGCGATCAAGAACGCCGTCGAGTCGGGCCTCGGCATCGGTTGCCTGTCGCGCATCGTGTTGCAGAAGAATTTTGCGAACGGCGACCTCGTGCCGCTGACACTGCCGCGACGCGATATGCGCCGCACGTTCTACTTCGCCCTGCCCCGGGGCCGCTACCCGATCGAGGCGGTGGAGGCCTGGATGGCTATCTGCCGTGAGATGGACAGGGAGTGAGACTTCTCGCCCACCCGACGCGTTTGTGCGAGCATGTTTTTACGGATGCGGGAGAGACGACATGAATAATCGCTGGCTGCTGGCGGCAGGTGTGTTCTTCTTTGTTGTCGGCCTCATCGCCGCCCTCGCCCTCCTGACGGAGGTGGAGGAGGACCCGTGCGCCGATTCAGGCGCCGACGTGGGTGCGGCGGTACTCGGCGAGACGGAGGGTGACCAGGAGGGACTGGTGAATCGCGCCATCCTGGTGCGCGGCAAGTGCGAGCCCGAGGAAGAACCTCAGTAGTTGTTGCGGTCCTGGCCGCGTTGCCAGACCTTCATGAGCACCTGCTCGATAGCGCCCTGTGCGGCAAACCCGAGCTTTTCCTGCCAGTTCTTACGCTGCACATACCTCACCTCGAACACGTCCCAGTCCTCGAGGTGCTCCTGCAGGAATGCGTCGCTGGTCTGCAGTGCATCCACGAGGCCCTCATCGAGGGCGTTCTGTCCGTACCAGACCTCGCCGGTGGCCACCTTCGAGATATCCAATGACGGCCGGTTATCGGCGACGAAATCCTTGAACAACTGATGCGTCTCCTCCAGTTCCTCGACAAACTTCTCGCGGCCCTTGTCGGTGTTCTCGCCGAAGATGGTGAGTGTGCGCTTGTACTCGCCCGCGGTGAGCAGCTCGAAGTCGATGTCGTGCTTCTTCAGCAGGCGGTGGAAGTTGGGTAGCTGCGCCAGCACGCCGATAGATCCGAGTACCGCGAAGGGTGCGGCAATGATCCGGTCCGCCACGCAGGCCATCATGTAGCCGCCGCTCGCGGCGACCTTGTCGACCGCGGCGGTCAGCGGTATCCCCGCATTGCGGATGCGTTGCAGCTGACTTGCCGCGAGTCCGTAGCCGTGGACGATACCCCCCGGGCTTTCCAGCCGCAGCAGGACTTCGTCACCGCTCTCGGCCTGCGGCAGTACGGCCGAGATCTCCTCGCGCAGGTTATCGACCGCGGAGGCACGCAGGTCGCCTTCAAACGCCAGTACGTAGAGCCTCCTGCGCCGTTCACTCTCCTCGGTACCGCCCTTGCGCTTCTTCTTCGCGGCCTTCGACTTTTCTTTCTCGCGCTTCTTGTCCGCCTTGCGCCGTGACTTGACCGTGGCCGGGTCGTCCACCACGGAGCGGATCGTGTCGCCGATGTGGCGATACTTTTCATTGAGGTTGCGAATCTCGATATGGCCTTCCTGCTGCTCGGAGCGCTGGCGCTGGCCGAGCGCGAAGATACCGCTGAACACAACCAGGATGGCTGCGACCAGGGTGACCGCCTGTGCGAGGAACAGGCCGTAGTCGTATAGATGTTCCAAGGTAATCTCCGCCTGGCTTAACGTGTGGACTGGATGTGGGTGCGGATGAGCTGCCCCGCGATGGAAGATTCGGGCGGGATCATCGGCAGGTCGCCGGCGCGGAACCACTGCGCATCGCCAATCTCCACCTCGTCGCAGACGATGTCACCCCCGGTGTATTCGGCGAAGAAGCCGAGCATCAGTTGATTCGGGAAGGGCCACGACTGGGACTGGAAATAGCGCAGTTCGCCGACGTCGACGCCCACCTCCTCTTTCACCTCGCGGCGCAGCGTCTCCTCGACGTTCTCTCCGGCCTCGATGAAACCGGCGAGGGTGCTGTACATCGGTTGTGGAAAGTTGGCGTTGCGCGCCAGCAGCATTTCCTCGCCGCGCGTCACCAACACGATGACGCAGGGTGCGATGCGCGGGTAATTGATGGTGCGACAGGGACCGCAACGCATTGCCCGCTCCTGGATATCGACCTCCATGCGTTCGCCGCAGCGCCCGCAGAACTGGTGATCCCGTTCCCAGTCCAGTAGCTGGGCCGCGCGTCCCGCGAGAGCGAACAGCCGCTCGTCGACCCGGCCCAGGATATGGTAGAGGTTGCCTTTCTGGAACTGCATCGGGTCAGGCTCGTCGACCTCGTCGATCTCCAGCACCCAGCACGGCCGCTCCTGCCAGTACCCGAGGAACTGGCGCCGCACCTCGCGCCAGCCAGAATCGTCCACCTGGCGGCGCTGCATCAGGCACAGCTCGCGGGAGCGCATGTCGCTCAGCAACTCACCCTTCTGGAAGACGATCAGCAGTTCATCGGTGGAGGGCTCTGGCGGGTTGTTGTCTGGCCGAAACATGGGTTCTCCGGGGGGCTCAAGCTCGACCGGCTATAGTATGCGGCGCCTCAGCGGGTAGCAAGGCAGTCGCGGTAACATCCCGCACGCACCCGAAATGTCCGCCCAAGGCCTACGCTGGCGGCTGCGAATACCGTAAAATGCGGCCCGATCTGCCCACTCCCACGCCCTGGTCGACATGCAAGACACCCTAGCCACTGCACTCTGGAAGAATTTCCTCGGCCCCGCGCCTGTCTGGTACAAGCAGACTGTTGTTGCCTTCCTGCTGTTAAACCCGCTCTTCCTGTGGCTGATTGGTCCGTTCTGGACAGGCTGGCTCCTGATCGGCGAGTTCATTTTCACGCTCGCCCTGGCGCTGCGCTGCTACCCGTTGCAGCCCGGCGGGCTCCTCGCGCTGGAAGCAGTGCTGCTGGGCATGACCACGCCGGAGTCCGTGTTCCACGAGACCGTTGCCAATTTCGAGGTGATCCTGCTGCTCATGTTCATGGTGGCGGGTATCTATTTTATGAAGGAACTGCTGCTCTTCGTGTTCACGAAGATCCTGCTGAACGTGCGCTCCAAGGTGTTGTTGTCACTGCTCTTCTCACTGGTCGCGGCGTTCCTGTCGGCCTTCCTCGACGCCCTCACGGTCACCGCGGTTCTCATCAGCGTCGGGGTCGGCTTCTATTCCGTGTATCACAAGGTCGCCTCCGGTGGCGGGCTCTCCTCCGGTGAATACGATTCCTCGAACGATGCCGCCGTGCACAACGACTTCCGTGAAGACCTGGAGAGCTTTCGCGGATTCCTGCGCAGCCTGCTGATGCACGGGGCGGTGGGCACGGCGCTCGGCGGCGTCTGCACGCTGGTCGGGGAGCCGCAAAACCTGCTGATCGCCACGATAGCCGGCTGGGACTTCATGTACTTCGCCAAGGTGATGGCGCCGGTGACCATGCCGGTACTGGCCTGTGGGCTTGCCACGTGCATCCTGCTGGAGATGACGGGCAGGTTCGGCTACGGCGCCAAATTGCCAGAGAATGTGCGCAATGTCCTGGAGGAGTTCCAGCAGAGCCAGGAGGTGCACCGCAACCCCCGCTCCGATATGCGCCTTGTCGTCCAGGGACTGGTGGCCGTGACACTGGTTCTCGCGCTGGCCATGCACTGGGCCGCGGTCGGCCTGATCGGGTTGATGGTGATCGTACTGCTCACGGCGTTCAATGGCGTCGTGGAGGAGCACCAGATCGGCCACGCTTTCCAGGAAGCGCTACCGTTCACGGCGTTGCTCGTGGTGTTCTTCGCCATTGTCGCGGTCATTCACGACCAGCACCTGTTCACACCGGTGATCGATACGGTACTCGCGATGGATTCGGAGATACGTCCCCCGATGTTCTTCCTCGCCAACGGCGCACTTTCGATGATCAGCGACAACGTGTTCGTGGCCACCGTCTATATCACGGAGATCAAGAGCGCCCTGAATGCCGGCACGATTACACGGGAAGAGTTTGATCATCTGGCGGTCGCCATCAACACGGGCACCAACCTGCCGAGCGTCGCTACCCCGAACGGCCAGGCGGCGTTTCTCTTCCTGCTCACCTCGGCGCTGGCGCCGCTCATCCGGTTGTCCTACGGGCGCATGGTGATCATGGCCCTGCCCTACACGCTCGTGCTGGGTGGCGTGGGTTTTACCTGCGTGGCGCTCTTTATCTAGGCTGGCTCGTTATCACCGCGCCACAGGACCTTGCCGCCGCTGCTCGCGGCGATCGCCTGCAACTGCGCCTCGTGGGCGGCCAGTTCCTCCGGTGAAGCCTTGATAACCGGCAGCGCCTTGCGCGTGCCGGGCAGGCGCACGATGGATTCCGCGGGTGCGCGGCCTTCGCTTTCGCCGCTCGATTCAGACAACTGCAGCGCCGTCTGGCCGCCGGTCATCGCGAGGTAGACGTCGGCCAGTATCTCCGCGTCCAGCAACGCGCCGTGCAGGTCGCGCTGTGAGTTGTCCACGTCGTAGCGTGTGCACAGCGCGTCCAGCGTGTTGCGCTGCCCGGGATGGCGCGAGCGCGCCATCGCGAGCGTATCCGTCACCCCGCATACCTCGGCCAGCGGCGCGAAGCCGCCGTCCAGGCGCTTGAGTTCAGCATCGAGGAAGCCGATGTCGAACGAGGCGTTGTGGATGACCAGGTCCGCGCCGCGCACGAAATCGAAAAACTCCCTCGCGATGACCGCGAACAGCGGTTTGTCGGCCAGGAACTCGTTGGTGATGCCGTGCACCTCTATGGCCCCCTGGTCCACCTCGCGCTCCGGGTTGATGTACTGGTGATAGTGGTTGCCGGTCAGCTTGCGGTTGACCAGTTCCACACAGCCGATCTCGATGATGCGGTGGCCCTGGCTGACCTCCAGTCCGGTGGTCTCGGTGTCGAGTACGATCTGTCGCAACGTGTTCTCCTGGTAGGTGGGTTCTAGTTGCTTAGCTCGTCGATGCCGCGATTGGCGAGGGCATCGGCGCGCTCATTGCCCGGGTGTCCGCTGTGGCCCTTCACCCAGCGCCATTCCACATCGTGGCGCTGGTTCTGCTCATCCAGCGCCTGCCACAGATCCACGTTTTTCACTGGCTTGCGTGCGGAGGTCTTCCAGTTTTTCGCTTTCCAGCCTTCGAGCCAGGAGGTGATGCCGTTGCGCACGTACTCGGAGTCGGTGGTGAGGATTACCTCGCAGGGGCGGGACAGCGCGCGCAGGGCCTCGATGGCGGCGCGCAGTTCCATGCGATTGTTGGTCGTCTCCGGCTCGCCGCCGTACAACTCCCGCTCGCGGTCGCCGTAGCGCAACAGGGCTCCCCAGCCCCCCGGCCCCGGATTGCCGCGGCAGGCGCCGTCGGTGAAGATTTCTACCGCACTCACCGCGTGTCGTTGTTCCGGTGGTAGGTGACGCCGTCACGCGGCGCCGGCGCCGCCGGACTTTGTGCCGCGCTCGGTTTGGGCACCAGGCCGATGAGCCGCTCCGGGCGTGCCAGGCTCAGCCGTCGCCGCGGGTGTACGCCGGCAACCTGCTTGGTGGCGTGCAATACGAAGACGCCGCCCAGCGGCAGGTTGTGCTGTACCGTGAAGCGATCGGCCGACTCGAGGAAGCCGCGCATGCGCCCCTTCCCCGCCACCGGCACGCCGTACAGGTGCATGCTGTCCTGGACCTCGCAGCCCAGCAGGTGCAGCCAGTCGGTGAGGCGACCCTCGCTGAGCGGCCGATAGGCGGACCAGAGCGGGTGACGCAACGCACCCGAGGTGCGCGCGGCGATACCCTTGAGGCTCCACGGGTTGAAACAGATGAGCAGCAGTCGCCCCTGCGGCGTCAGCACGCGCTGTATTTCCCGCAGCGCCCGCTGCGGGTGCTGCGCAAATTCCAGGCAGTGGTGGGCTATGACCGTGTCCACGCTGTCGCAGTCGAGGGGCAACTCATCCGGGCGGGCGATGAGATCCACGCCGTCGGCCGCGTTGCGCGCGCTGTAGATGCGATGGTGAATGGGGCTGCCCTGGAACAGGGGGTGTGGGGTGCGCACCCCGAGCTGGAGTATGTGGTAGCCGAAGGTCGTGTCGAGGAGGTGCTGAATCGCCAGGCGCGTCTGCGCAAGCAGGTAAAGACCGTTATCGGTGGCGTACCAGGATTCCAGTTCCGTCGAAATGTCGCTACACTCTGCTCGCATGAAGCCCCTGCCCCGCGCCCGGCACCGCACCTTTGTTCGGTCTTACGCGCCAGCGTATCAAAAGCTTCAAGGGCGCCGCGAATTACGCTTCTATACTACTGTATTTTGACGCCTTTGGAACGCCCGGCCATGCTCGACATCCAGCCCATCGAGGCCTTTTCCGACAATTACATCTGGCTGCTGGCGGACGCCGACTCGGGCACCGCGTTCGTGGTCGATCCCGGCGATGCCGCACCGGTGGTGGCGCGCCTGGAGGAACTCGGCCTTGCATTGGCCGGCGTCCTGGTCACCCACCACCATTTCGACCACGTGGGTGGACTGGCCGCGCTACGCGAGCGCTACGAGCCGCTGGTCTACGGGCCGGACAACCCCGCCATAGAGGGTATTGACCGGGTACTGCGCCAGGGCGACAGCATTGAAGTCTTCGGTTTGCCCTTCACTGTCCTCGAGGTCCCGGGCCACACCCTGGACCACATCGCGTACTTCCACGACGGCGATAACCCGCTGCTGTTCTGTGGCGACACTCTCTTCGCCGGTGGCTGCGGTCGCGTGTTCGAGGGCAACCCGCCCATGATGCTGCAGTCGCTCAAGTCGCTGGCCGCGCTGCCGGCTGCAACACGGGTGTACTGTGCGCACGAGTACACGCTCGCCAACCTGGCCTTTGCCCGCGCCGTGGAACCGGACAACGATGCCCTCGCGGCCCGCGTCAGCGCCGCCGAGGCTACCCGTGCGCGGGGCGAGCCCACGGTGCCGTCCGATATCGGACTGGAGCTTGCCACCAATCCGTTCCTGCGCTGTGGCGAGGGCGCGCTGCGGGACGCCCTGGCGGGCCAGGGCCGTCTTGAGGGCACGACGCCGGCCGAGGTTTTCACCACGGTCAGGGGCTGGAAAGACAACTTTTAGGCGAATTCCGAAGTTTTTGCTGGCGTTGCCCGGAGCGCGCCATACAATAGTAACTATGGGGTGAACGGGGAAGCGAATTAGACTATAAATACATGGACTTACGTAGTTTAGTTACAGTATTTTCTGCAGTTTTGGCGCTAACTGCCTGTCAAACAATACCGCCCGGGAGCGACACTGCGGTGGTGCAGGCTCCCACCGTCGAGCAGGCGCCACCGGTTGCCAGCGCTGCGGTACCTGCTGTCGCAGAGCAACTCGAGCCCGCCGCACCCCCGACCGATCTCTGGCAGCGCCTGCGCCTGCAGTTCTCCTGGCCGGACGAGGAGCACGAGACCGTGGCGGTGGCCCGTCGCGGCTTCCTCAAGCAGAAAAACTACCTGCCGGTCATTGCCGAGCGCGCCGACTTCTACCTGTACCACATCGTCGAGGCCGTGGAGGCACGCGGCCTGCCCGCCGAACTCGCCCTGTTGCCGCTGGTCGAGAGTTCGCTGAACCCGTTCGCCACTTCCCCCTCCCGCGCGGTGGGCCTGTGGCAGATCATGCCCGCTACCGCCCGGCACCTCGGCCTGCAGCGCGACTGGTGGTACGACGGGCGCCGCGACCTGCGGGATTCCACCCGCGTGGCGCTGGATTACCTGGAGGAACTGCACGCGGAATTTGAGGGCGACTGGCTGCTTGCGCTAGCGGCCTACAACGCCGGCAAGGGGCGCGTCACGCGCGCGCAGCGCAAGAACGCGAGCCGCGGCAAGCCTACCGACTACTGGTCGTTGTCACTGCCGCGAGAGACGCGTCACTACGTTCCCAAGCTACTGGCGCTGACGCAGATTATCGCGGACCCCGACCGCTATGGCGTGACCATTCCCCCGGTTCCCAACGAGCCGGCGTTCGAGATTGCGACTACCGGGGGCCAGCTCGAACTGCTGCGCGCGGCGGAGCTGGCCGGCATAGAGCTGTCCACACTGCGTGCCTACAATCCCGGTCAGTTGCGCTGGGCCACCTCCCCCGACAGGCCGCCGGAAATCCTGCTCCCCGTGGGCCTCAAAACGCGTTTCGAAGAAGGCGTGGCGGGCCTGACCGCGGCCGATCGTGTGCGCTGGCAACACTATCGCATAGAGCGCGGCGACAGCCTGATCCGCATCGCCAGGCGCTTTAACACCGAGGTCGGGCTGCTCAAGGAAGTGAACGGTATTCGCGGCAGCCGTATCCGCGCAGGTGACACGCTCATGATTCCCAACGGCAGCGGCTGGGCCGAGAGCCTGGCACTCGCGGGCGCCGAGCCCGCGCAGGAACGGGGCTACCGCGTGCGCCGCGGCGACTCTCTGTACCTCATCGCGGGCAAGTTCAATGTCTCGATCAACGACATCATCGCCTGGAATTCCCTCGACCCCGGCAAATACCTGCAGCCGGGCCAACGCCTCACGCTATACGTGCGCGGTGGCTGAGGTCGCGCCGTCGCCGGTTCATGCACCGCCACCTCACGCCGTGTAGCCGGATCAGCCGAGCAGGCTCGTAACCAGGGCCGGCACTTCCACCGAGGCGGGCCCCTGGCGCTGCACATCGAAGTAACCGCTGGTGTCGCTGACTTCCAGGTTCACCTCGACCGTCAGGGCTCCTGCGAAACGCGCCTCGCGCACGAAGCCCGCCGCCGGGTACACGGTGCCGGACGTGCCGATCGCGATAAACAGGTCGCACGCCGCAAGCTCCGCACCTATTTGTTCCATGTGGTAGGGGATCTCGCCGAACCAGACGATGTCCGGTCGCAGGCCACCCGCCAGCCGGCATGCCGGGCACACCGTACTGCCGTCGTAGTCTGAAGCCGCTGGCTGGCGTGTTGTGCATTTCGCGCACAGCATGCTGTTGAGTTCGCCGTGCATATGGCACACCTGCTCGCTACCGCCGCGCTCGTGCAGGTCGTCGACGTTCTGGGTGACCAGAAACACGGAGCCCGCGAAACGCTCCGCCAGCAACGCCAGTGCGCGGTGGGCGGCATTCGGCGCCACCTCGTCCAGTTGCCTGCGCCGCGCGTTGTAGAAACGGTAGACCAGCCCGGGGTCGCGGGCGAAGGCCTCGGGTGTCGCGATCTCCATCGGGTCGTGGTTTTCCCAAAGGCCCCCGGTGTCGCGAAAGGTCTTCAGGCCGGACTCGGCCGATATTCCTGCCCCGGTCAGTATCACGATGCGTTGGATATCGCGGCCGTTCCACAGCGCCATCGTCAGGCCTCTCCAAGTGTCAGTTCCGGCAGTGTATGCAACACGCCGGCGCTGGTGAAAAACAGCGCGCAGCGAATGCGCCGCGCGCCGTACCGCTGGAGAACGTCGCGGTACAACGTGAGCTGTTCGCGGTACAGCTCCGACTCGTGCTGCGCAAACGCGTCCCAGTCCTCGCCCTCTCGCGGTCGACTGGTCTTGTAGTCGACTATCCAGCGCACGCCGGTATCCCGGTCGATGAATGTGCGGTCGATGATATGGTCGGAGATCTCGCCCTCGGCGTCGACCGTGGACAGCCGCCACTCGCTGCGCGCGTCCTCGTGCGCATTGGATAGCACCCAGCGGCCGGCGCCGTCACCGGAGAGCGTCGCGTCAACGTTATCGCACACTGCGTTCAGGGCTGCCGCCAGCGCATCGCCCCACAGGCCTTCGGCCAGCAGTGCGATTCGCCAGCGCGCCCGGTCCGCCACGGTCGGCGCCGGCGGTAACTCGTCGCGTTGCGCCAGTTGCTCCAGCGCCAGGTGGACCACCGTGCCCACCGCGCGGTCGCGGTGGTTGTCGGCGCGCTCGGGCTGGTTACTGCCCGGCGGCGCGGCATCGACGGGAGTGACGCTCGCGGGCAGGCTCCCGGCGGCCAGCCTCGTCAGCAGGCGCTCCTCGCGTCCCGGCGCAGTGACGGGCTCTGCGCGATGCAACTGCATACCGTCGCGGAACGTGGGCCAGACGGAGTGCAGCAGGCTGGTCGCAGGCGGCGGCCTGGGCTCGTCCTTGCGCTCATCCCAGCTTATGGCCGCACTGAGGTGCAGGTGGCGGATGGCGCGGGTGGCGCCGACGTACAGAAGTCGCGTGTTCTCGAGGCGGGTCTTCTCCTTGCGCTGCGCGCGCAGGTAGTTGTACAGGGTGGGTGCTTCCGCGTCGCTGCGGTCGTTGGCGGCGAGGAGGAAAGCGCGCCTGTTCCCGACGCTGCGCTCGTCCCACAGCATCAGGTCGCCGTCGTCGGCGCGGGGCTGGCCATTCAGGCGCGGGATGAAGACGCGTTCGAATTCGAGGCCCTTGGCCTTGTGCAGGGTCATGACCTGCACCGCGCAGGTGCCGTCACCACCGCTCATGAAACGTCGGTCCACCTGGCGCTGCAGCCAGTCGATATCCAGGCCGATGCCCTCGGCCTGCGCCTGCTCGAGCAACTCGAGGAAACTGGCGACGTCTTCCAGTGCCAGTGCCCCGACAACGGCGCGCGGTCCGCCGAGCCGCAGCCAGGTGGACTCGACCCACACGCGCAGGTCACGCCGGTCCCGCGCCTGCTCTGCCCAGGCCAGGGCTGCACGCACATGGCGGATGCGGGTCCTGCCCTCTTCGCTCAGGCACTCGTCAAGCGCTGTATCGGCGAGCACGTGGCGCAATGGCGCCAGTGGAGCCTCCGGGCCGAAGTTGGCCACGGCGTGCAGATCCGCTAGGCGCAGGCCACACCAGGGAGCGCGCAACAGGGCGAGGAAAGCGAGCCGGTCCTCGTCGCCAGCCAGCACGCGGCACAGCGTCATCAGGTCCGCCACAGCCGGAGAATGCGCGAGGCTGTCGAGGTCCTGCGCCTGGTAGTCGATGCCCAGTGCCTTGAGGCGGGTGGTGATCGGTGCAAGGTGACTGCGCTGGCGCGCGAGCACCGCGATGCCCTTTTCACCCGCGGCAACACACTGTGCGATGCGTGCGCAGATCGACTCCGCCTCGCGCTCCTGCGCGTCTTCGCCGACGAAACCGTCGAGCGCCACGGCCGGGCCTTCGCCGTGACCGCGCACGGGAGCGGCGGGACGGTACCGCACCCTGGCAGCGCTTATGTCATCCTCCGCGGGGAACGCCGCCGTGAACGTGTCGTTGACCCAGTTCACCACCCCGGCATCGGAACGGAAGTTACTGGCCAGCTCCAGGTGCACCGGTACGATGCCGTTGAACCCGTCGCGGCGCGCCTTCAGGAACAACCCGACATTGGCGTTGCGGAAGCCGTAGATGGACTGCATCGCGTCGCCAACGATCATGAGGGTGCGCGGCGCGTCGGGGTTCGTGGCGTTGTGCTCCGACCACCCACGCGTGAGTTTTTCCAGCAGTTCATACTGGTTGATGGACGTGTCCTGGAATTCGTCCACGAGAATGTGTTCGATGGCGTAGTCGAGGCGCAGTGCGAGGTCGGTCGGTGTGTCCTGGTCGCCGAGCGCCTGCAGCGCGGACTGGGCCACCTGGTTGTGATCCACGACGCCCTCGCGTCGAAACACGACGAGCAGCGTCGCGGCCAGGACCGGGAGCAGGCGCGACAGGTGCAGGACCAGCTGCCACGACGGCGCCCCGGCCTCCATCTGCGGCAGTCGCCCCAGCGCGACCACGCGCTCGACCGCCTCGGGGAAACCACCGAATTCCTCCAGGAATTCAATCATGCGGGCTTTCTTCGTGACCGCCTCGTCGGACTTGTCCGCCGGAAACCCTTCCCTGACCGTAACCTGGGCGCGCACTGCCCCTTGTTTGGTCAGCAGCATCTGCCGAAGCTCGCGCCACTGCGGCAGGTCAGCGGGCTCTGTCCCCGGGAACGCGTGCGGCTCGGTCAGACCGAGGTTCCTCGCCCGGTAGCGCATCAGGTCCAGCAGCAGTTCACTGTATGGGGCGAAATCCGTTGCCAACTCGGCCAGCGCGTCGCGTACGATATCCGCCACGACGGCGGCGAGATAGCGCTCGGACTCATCCGGGGTCTCGTGCACGCCGGTGTACATGCGCCACTGGTCCCGCCGCGCCAGCATGCTGACCAACAGGTCCTGGAGGCGTTGCCAGTTGTTATCGAAGCTGAGTAACAGCGCTCTCAGGTCGGCGGCGACGGCATGCCCCTCATCCAGCAGCGCGTACAACTCCTGCACAGCCGCCTCGTACAGCGGCTCGCTGTCGTCCACGGCACTGGCCTGCCCGCCGAAGTTGCTGAGCACGGGCATCTGGCGCGTGAGCCCGGCGCAGAAGCTGTCGATCGTCTTGATGTTCAGGCGCGAGATATCGCGCAGCATATGCCAGTCATGCGCCGCGTCCTGCGCGAGCGCGGCCCCGGCGAGTTCGCGCGTACGCCGCTGGTGGTCGCTCGCGCAGGGGACGTCGGCCAACGCATCGCGCAGCGCGTCGAGGACCCGCTCGCGCATTTCGGCCGCGGCCTTGCGCGTGAACGTGATCGCGAGAACCTGCTCCGGCCGCTCCACGCGCGCCAACAGTGCCAGGTAGCGCTGGATCAGTAGCTCCGTCTTGCCCGAGCCGGCCGGCGCGCTGACGCAGAAACTGCCGTCCGTGGCTATCGCCTGTTCGCGCTGCGCGAGGTCGACGATATCAGTCATCGGGCTCCTCCTCGCCGATGCGGCACAGCGGTTGCAGCCCGCAGTAGCGACAGGCCGCGGACTCCTTGGGATCGACGCCCGCCGTGCCGGCCAGGAAGTCCTCGGTAAGCCGTGCCAGCGTGGCGGCCCACTCGGCATTCAGGGCAGCCCAGTCGGTGGCGGCCATGCGCTCGCCCACCGCTTTGCCGATATCGGTCTGTACACCGGCAATACCCTCTACCTCACCGAGGCCCCGGTAGAGGCAGTCGCCGGGACGGACCTGCGCGAAAGCCAGCGCCGCCGGCGGCTCCTCGGTCGCGAGACCGTAGAGCAGCATCTGGGGCTCGGACGGTCGTTCCCCGAGCCAGTTGCTGAGCCGCGTGGTGCCGGTCTTGTAGTCGATGATGACGTGCGCGCCACCCGGCAGCGTGTCGATACGGTCGACGCGCAGGCGCACGGCCAGTCGGGAAATGTGTACGACGACGTCTTCTTCCAGCGCCGCGATCGAGAAGTCGGCGCGCTGTCGCTCGACCTCGAGCCACTCCGCGAGCAGTGAGCGCAGGCGGCTCGCCTCCAGTTCTAGGCAGGCCGGGCCCAGCGCCCGGCGACGAAAACCCCGGAGGCGTCGCAGCGCGTCGTCACAGGCCGCGGCGATAAGTGACTGCTCCGACGCCGTGTCGAGTGCCTCGAGCGCGGCGTGGTCGCCCAGCACCCGCCACAGGTATTGCAGCGCCTCGTGCACCAGCTTGCCGCGCTCCGCGGGCGACAGGCCGGGTTGGGCCTCGGGCAGGGCCTCTGCGTGCAACCGGTGCGCCGCAAACGCGCGAAACGGGCACAGCGACTGGTTCTGCAGGAGCGCGGCACCGCCGCGCAACGCGGCAAGTTCGGGATCACCTGGCGGCGGCGCAGCGGAATCGCCAACGGATTCCAGGCGCGCCCCGCCCTGCTCCGCCAGCCATTCCGCTGGAATCGGGGGTTGGGCGTCGTCGCCCAGGGAGACGAAGCCATCGAGCAACGCACTGGGGTGCTCCGCCACCCCGTCCACCTCTGCGGCGTAGCTGGCAAACACGTGCCGGTTTGCACGCCGGTACTGGGCGAGCAGTGTGCTCCCGAAGGCCCACTCGCGCGCCGCGGTCGCGTGCGGCATGCCGCGCGCTGCCTGCAGGCTCACCGGCAGGAAAGGGTTCGGGCGGGCGGGCGCGGGCCAGGCCGTGGCCTGCATGCCCAGCAGCCAGAGGTGATCGAATGACAACCCCACCGCCTCCAGTGGGCCCAGCACCTGCACCGGACTGTCGGCGGTCTGCGGGTGCGAGGCCTGTCTGTCGCAGGCCTCGCGCAGCAGAGCCACAGCCCCGGCGTAGTCGATCTCGCCGCAGATACCGTCCAGGGCGCCGAGGGATTCCAGTGTCGCGTACCACAGCGCCACCTGCTGGTACTCCAGCGAGTCGAGCGCCGCCGCGCCCGGCCAACCCCAGAGATCGAGCACTGCGTGGAAATGGACGGCCCAGCGCGACGGCAGCGCCGCATTGCGCAGCTCGCGGTGCTCGTGTAGCGCGAGGAGTTTGCCGCCCAGCGCCAGCCGCTGCCCGTCCCCGTGGAGCAGGCCGCCTGCGAAGCCGCGCAACTCGGCGACGTCAATCGTGTCGTTGCCGTTGTCGAGCAGACGCAACTTGAAATCCTGCACCAGTGTCGAGTCGGCATCGTCGAGTTGCAGGTAGCGGGAACGCAGCAGCCGGGAGACACTGGCGATCGACACACGGTCCTTGCCCAGCGCGAGTGCGCTGAACGCATCGCGTACGACCGGCGCCTCCGACAGGCTGATCCCCGTCGAAAAATTGACCGGCAGGCTGGCGTAGTCGTCTCCCAGGCAATCGAATTCGCGCCGCAGCAGGTATTCGAGCCCGACGCGGTCCTGCCCTGTAGCGGCGAGCACGATGCCGATCGTGGCCTCGGGTTGCTCCCTGTGCAGCGCCGCTGCCCAACGCGCGACGCCGTCGAGCTCGCTGCGCCGGTCCTTGAACGCGAGGAGCCGGCAGTCGGCGCTATGGGTCGGCGCGGGTAGCCGTTCCACGCGGGCGGCGACCCGTTCCAGGCAGCGCGCTTCCAGCGGTGCCAACTCTTCACACTCCACCAGGGCGACGGGTTGCGCCCGCGGGTAGTCATGGAGTGACGCCAGGGCGACCAGGCAATCGTCCGGCGTGTACAACTCGTCAGCGGCGAGGCGTGATTCGAACTGCTCGAGCCAGTCGAGGAATACGGCGCAGTCGCTCTCCAGCTTGAACAGCTGTCGCGTGCGGGGTTCGGCGGGGTCGAGCTCCCAGCGCAGCAGGCGCTGTCGCGCCTCGGCGGCCAGTTCGGCCGCCTCCCCGATGCGCAGCAGTGGTATCGCGCCCGTGCGGGCGGTATGCGTGGCGATGACCTGCTGCCAGACCTGGTATTCCTGCAGTGGCGAGAGTACGGCGCGTGGCGGCAGGAGATCCCGCGCGACCGCCTCGGACCAGCGCGCGCGCAGCCAGGCCTCGAGCGGGTGCGCGTCCAGTGGCTCCCAGACGGTGATCCCCGTCGCCCGCTGAGCGGCGCCCCACTCGGCCACCATGCGCCGCGCAAGGCGACTGTTGGGCGTCAGCAATGCCGCCGCCCGGTCAACCAGGGGCGCCAGGGTCGCGATGTCGTAGAGGCTGTGGGTCAATCTGTACTCCGAAGGAGCCCGCGCGGCGCTACACAAAGGCATGTGCGTGCTATAGAATGCGCCGCCCCGGTTGCCCGGTCCCGCTGGATAACCGGAGTCACTTTAGCAGGTCGGCCTCCATGAGCAACATCGAAGTACACAATGTCAACGTCGCCGCGCAGAACGTGCTGGTCACGCCTGCGCAACTCAAGCGCGACCTGCCCATGTCCGAAGCAGTACACGACACTATCGTGCAGAGCCGCCAGGTCGTGCAGGATATCCTCGATCGCAAGGACCACCGCCTCTTCGTCGTGGTGGGACCCTGCTCCATCCATGATCCGAAGGCGGCGATGGAGTATGCGCGCCGCCTAAAGTCGCTCTCCGAGGAGCTCTCCGACACCCTGTACATCGTGATGCGCGTGTATTTCGAGAAGCCGCGCACGACCGTCGGCTGGAAGGGCCTGGTCAACGACCCGCACCTCGATGATTCCTTCAAGATTGAAGAGGGGCTGCGCATCGCGCGGGGGCTGTTGCTGGATATACTCGGTCTCGGATTGCCGACGTCCACAGAGGCACTCGACCCTATCTCTCCCCAGTACCTGCAGGACCTGATCACGTGGACAGCGATCGGTGCCCGCACGACCGAGTCCCAGACGCACCGCGAGATGGCCAGCGGCCTGTCCAGCCCTGTCGGCTTCAAGAATGGCACCGACGGTGGTCTCACGGTGGCCACCAACGCCTTGAACTCAGTCGCCAAGCCGCACCGTTTTCTCGGTATCAACCGCCAGGGACAGGTGTCTGTATTCACAACGCGCGGCAACCCCTACGGCCATATCGTCCTGCGCGGCGGCAGCGCCGGGCCGAATTACGACTCCGTGCATATCAAGTTGTGTGAGGATGCGCTGGACAAGGCGAAGGTCGCGCGCAACATCATGGTGGACTGCAGCCACGCCAATTCCAACAAGGAGCCGGAACTGCAGCCGCTCGTGGTTGAAAATGTCGCCAACCAGATTCTTGAGGGCAACCGGTCGATCGTCGCCCTGATGATCGAGAGCCACCTGCACGCCGGCAACCAGTCGATCCCGGAGAACCTCGCCGACCTGAAGTATGGCGTGTCGGTGACCGACGGCTGTATCGACTGGGCCACGACAGAGTCCTGCCTGCGCGACATGCGCGCCAGGCTCAAAGACGTATTGCCCGCCCGGAACTGAGCGTCTCCGGGCGCTGGCTGTGGCCTAGTAGTAGGCCTGTGACGTATCCGTGTGGTCGGTGATATCCCGCACCCCGGCAAGTTGTGGAATCTGCTCCAGCAGCGTCTTCTCCACCCCGCCTTTCAGTGTCTGGTCCACCGCGGCGCAGCCCTGGCAGCCGCCGCCGAATTGCAGGATTGCAACGTTCTCCTGGGTGATCTCCACCAGGCTGACTTCCCCGCCGTGCGCGGCCAGCGCGGGATTCACCTCGTTGTACAGCACGTAATTAATCCGGTCCTCGATGGGGCTGTCATCGCTGACCCGCGGCATCTTGGCATTGGGCGCCTTGATGGTCAGCTGGCCGCCCATGCGGTCCTTGGAGTAGTCCACGAGCGCGTCCTCGAGGAACGGCACGCTGCGCCCCTCGTACCAGACGGTAAACTTCGCTAGCTGTTCCTCGACATCCTCATCCTGCACGTCGCCGTCACGACAATAGGCGATGCAGGTTTCCGCCCGGGCCGTGCCGGGCTGGTTGATGAAGACCCGCACGCCTAGCGCGTCATCCTGTTTTGCGAGCAACTCGGCGAGGTATTCCTGCGCCGATTCGGTGATGGTGATCATGCCTTAGCCTCAATCCGACTAAATTACTCAGGTATTCTACCAAACTTGTGCACAAAAGTGTGAGGTCTGCCGGGAATCCGTCCTCAATGATCGGCATAATCTGCTATTATTCGACGCCTTTTCTGGGGCGTCCAAATCCCCTCCAGCAACTTCACAGGGCGAAACAATGGCAGGCGAACAACCGACTCCGAGTGCACTCGAGACGGCTCTCAAGCAACGTATCCTGGTCATAGATGGCGCCATGGGCACCATGATCCAGGCGGAGAAGCTCGAGGAGGCCGACTTTCGCGGCGAACGGTTCGCGCAGCACACCGCTGACGTCAAAGGCAACAACGAGCTGCTGAGCCTC
>JAUIEP010000255.1 GCA_030428835.1 Gammaproteobacteria bacterium
CCGACGTCGCGACCTACGACCTGAAGCCCGAAATGAGCGCGCCCGAGGTGACCGACAAACTGGTCGCGGCCATTCGCTCGCGGCAGTACGACCTGATCGTGTGCAACTACGCCAACGGCGACATGGTGGGGCACACGGGGGTGTACGACGCCGCGGTCAAGGCGGTGGAGACGCTGGACGCCTGTCTCGGCCGCGTGGAAGAGGCAGTGAAGGAAGTCGGCGGCCAGGCCCTGGTCACGGCCGATCACGGCAACTGCGAGCAGATGATCGACTACGACTCCGGCCAGAATCACACGCAGCACACCACCGAACTGGTGCCGCTGGTCTATATCGGGCCGCGGCACGTGACCCTGCAGGCCACCGGCGGGATTCTCGCCGACGTCGCGCCGACGCTGCTGGGCCTGATGGACCTGCCGGTGCCGGCCGAGATGACCGGCACCAACCTCGCCGCGCCCGCTTGACGCACGGCCACCGGCGCCGCGACACTGCGGCGATGGCTGTTTCCGGCACTACCTTCGCACTCGTCGCGCTGCTGTTGGCGCTGGCACTGCCTGCACACGGCCAATCCGACGGCGAAAAAACCCGCGCGCAACTCAAGCAACTGGAACAGGACATCGCGCGCATCCAGTCCGAGCTCGGCAGCGCCGGCACAGCGCGCGACAAGCTGCAGTCCGAGTTGCGCAGTACGGAGGTCGAGCTGGGCAGGCTGCTGCGCGACATCAAACGCAGCGAGCGCGAGATCGAGGACAGCGAGCGCGAACTGCGGGAACTCGAACAGGAACAGGCGCGGCTGCAGGCCGCCCGCGACGAACAGCGCGAGCGCATCACGCTGGAACTGAACACAGCGTGGCGCATGGGCAGGGAAGGCCAGCTCAAGCTCCTGCTCAGCCAGGACAGCCCGGACACCGTGAGCCGCACCCTCACCTACTACCGCTACTTCCTGGAGGCGCGCCAGGCACGGCTCGCGACATACCGCGCCACCCTGGCGGAACTCGCCGCCACCAGCGCGAGCATCGACAGGACACTGTCGAGCCTGCGCACCCGGCGCGAGGCACTCGACCTGCAGCACGGCCGGCTGGACGTCGCCCGGCGCGAACGCGAGCAGGCCCTGGCGCGGGTCACCGCCAGCATCTCGGACAAGTCCGAAGAACTGCAGCAGAAAGAGGAGAGCCGCAAGAAGCTGGAGACCCTGCTCGCGGCGATCGAGTCGGCCATCGACAAACTGGAAGTGCCGGACAACTACCAGGATTTCGCCGCCGCCCGCGGCACGATGCCCTGGCCGATCGACGGTAAGCCCAGCAACCGCTTCGGCCGGCCGCGCAACGAGGGCAAGATGCGCTGGCAGGGCATCACCATTCCCGCGCAGGCCGGCACCACCGTGCGCGCCATCCACCACGGCCGCGTGGTGTACGCGGACTGGCTGCGCGGCTCCGGCCTGCTGCTGATCGTGGATCACGGCGACGGCTACATGAGCCTGTACGCACACAACCAGAGCCTGTTGCGCGATGTCGGCGAATGGGTCAACGCCGGCACGCCGGTGAGCACCGTCGGCGACACGGGCGGCCAGGGCCGCAACGCGCTGTACTTCGAGGTGCGCCACAAGGGCAAGCCCGTGGACCCGGCCAGGTGGTGCCGCGGGTGAGGCGGCGCTTGGCGCTGGCGCGGACGATTGCGGTACACTGGGCCGCCAGGGGCAAGTACCGCACAGCGACGGGATTTCCGATGTTTCCAAGTTTGTTTTCGTCACGGGCGACCGCGACGCTGATACTCGGGGTCGCGCTGTCAGCGGCCGGCCACGCCGTCGAGGAGCAGGGCGAATTGCCGCTCGATGAGCTGCGCACCTTCGCCGACGTCTACAACCAGATCCGCCAGGGCTACGTCGAGGAGATCGACGACTCCACGCTGCTGGAATACGCCATCCAGGGCATGCTCATGGGCCTGGACCCGCACTCGGTATACCTCAACTCGGACGACTACGAGAACCTGCAGGACAACACCTCCGGCGAGTTCACCGGCCTCGGCCTCGAGGTGGGCATGGAAGACGGCTACGTCAAGATCATCGCACCCATCGACGGTTCACCGGCCGCCGCGGCGGGCCTGCAGAGCGGCGACCTCATCATCAAGCTCGGCAAGACGCCGGTGAAGGGCATGACCCTGAACGAGGCCATCGAGATCATGCGCGGGCCGAAGGGCACGGAGATCGAACTGACCATCGGCCGGCCCGGGGAGAGCCAGCCGTTTGAAGTGACCCTGGTGCGCGACATCATTCGCGTGGCGAGCGTGCGCGAGCGCTGGCTGGAGCCGGGCTACGGCTACATCCGCATCGCCCAGTTCCAGAAGGACACAGGTTCCGACGTGCGCAAGTCGCTGGACAAGCTCATGCAGGAGCAGAAACTGAAGGGACTGGTGCTGGACCTGCGCAACAACCCGGGTGGCATCCTGCGTGCCAGCGTCGACGTCGCCGGCATGTTCATGAACGGCGGCACGATCGTGTACACCAAGGGCCGCCTGGCCAACGCCGACCTCACCTACGACGCCGACGAGGGCGACGTGACGTCGGGCGTACCGCTCATCGTGCTGATCAACCAGGGCTCGGCCAGCGCCTCCGAGATCGTGGCGGGCGCGCTGCAGGACCACGGCAGGGCGGTCATCATGGGCACCAACAGTTTCGGCAAGGGCTCGGTGCAGACGATCATGCCGATCTCCGAATCACGCGCGGTAAAACTCACGACGGCGCTGTATTTCACGCCCAACGGCCGCTCTATCCAGGCCGAGGGCATAGAACCCGACATCCATGTCGAGCGCGCGCAGGTCACGGCCTACGACACCAGCAAGCGCATCACCGAATCCGACCTCTCGGGGCGGCTCGACAATGCAGGCGGCAACGACAACGGCGACACCGAGAAGCATCGCGAGCTGTCGAGCAAGTTGCTCAGCTCCGACAACCAACTGTACGAGGCCCTCACGCTGCTGAAGGGCATCAATATCCTGGGCATGCGTGAAAAGAAGAACCAGCCAGAAGAAGCGGGCAAGTCCTGAGGCAACATTCCTGACACTTCGCGCAGTCTGCCTGCTGGCGCTCGCGCTGGCGGGCACAGCGGTGCGGGCAGGCGAGACGCAGGACTGCGAGCCGGCGGTCGCGGACAGGCGCATCGTCATCATCATCGATGACATGGGGCACAACCTCAAACGCGGCCGCGCGGCCCTGGAACTGCCGGGCAAGCTGAACTATGCGGTGATCCCCTACACCCGCTTCGGTGCACAGCTCGCCGAGCAGGCCTTTGCGTCCGGCAAGGAGATCCTGCTGCACGCACCGATGAGCACCGTGGAGAACGACCCCCTGGGCCGCGGCGGCCTCACCCCGGACCTCGACCGCGACAGTTTCCGCGCCACCCTGGACGGCGCGCTCGCGCAGGTGCCGCATGTGCAGGGCATCAACAACCACATGGGTTCCGACCTCACGCAGCGCCGCCCGCAGATGGCCTGGCTGATGCAGGAGCTGCGCTGGCGCGAGTTGTATTTCGTGGATTCACGCACGACTGAGAACACCGTGGCCGCCACGGTCGCGGCGGAGTTCAATGTGCCGCACGTATCGCGCCACGTGTTCCTGGACAACGACCGCGACCCGGCGATGATCGACGAACAGTTCCAGGCGCTGCTGGCGGAAGCCGAGCACAGCGGCCTGGCTGTGGCGATCGGGCACCCCTACCCGGAGACGATCGCGTATTTGCAGGAGGAGCTGCTGACGGTGCACGACCGCGGGTTTCGGCCGGTCTTTGTGTCGGAGGTGGTTGGGGGTGACGGACCGAGATGCGAGGTTCTGGTTGAAGGGGATGAGATTCCGGCTGAAGAGAATATTCAAGGCGCTGGAGTTCGAGCTGAGGTGGCACCACTGTCCCATAGTGAAGGCGCTCAATTTCGTGCTGAAGTAGCTCCCTTGTCCGATGTCGTCATTCCCGCGAAGGCGGGAATCCAGTGGTAGTCGGGTCTGGAACCCATGCAATTCTGGATTCCCGCCTTCGCGGGAATGACGAAGGGTATATCGGGAGCTCAACGCGGGCCCTTAAAGCCTGACCTCAATCCCCCTCTCGGCCATATACGCCTTCGCCTGCGGCACCGTGTACTCCCCGAAGTGGAAGATACTCGCCGCCAGCACCGCGTCGGCGCCGCCCTCGAGAATGCCTTCCACCAGGTGATCGAGATTCCCCACACCGCCTGACGCGATCACCGGGATCTCCACCGCATCGGTGATCGCCCGCGTCACGCCCAGCTCGAAGCCGTTCTTCGTGCCGTCGCGGTCCATGCTCGTCAGCAGGATCTCCCCCGCACCGAGCTCGGCCATCTTCACGGCCCACGCCACGGCGTCGATGCCGGTGGGCTTGCGCCC
>JAUIEP010000256.1 GCA_030428835.1 Gammaproteobacteria bacterium
CCAGCAGCGGCACCTTGCCGCGTGCGGTGATGTCGGCCACCACGCGCTGCGCATCGGCGGCAAAATCCGCCGCGGAGTAGGACTCCGACGGGTCGCGAATGGCGACAAGGTGGTGGGGGTGGTCGGGCCTGGCGGCGCCGATATCGAGTCCGCGGTAGACGAGCGCTGAATCGACGCTGACCAGCTCACAGTCGTGGGACGCCGCCAGGCGTTCAGCGAGATCCGTCTTGCCGGACGCCGTGGGACCCATCAGGCAGATGAGCGGTGGGCGGGCGTCGCTCACCGGCCCCTCAGGAAGAGCTTGTCCAGTTCCTCCAGTTGCAGCTGGGTCCAGGTAGGCCGGCCGTGATTGCACTGCCCGGAGCGCTCCGTCTCCTCCATGTCGCGCAACAGCGCGTTCATCTCAGGGATCGTCAGGCGCCGGTTGGCGCGCACCGCACCGTGGCAGGCCATGGTCGACAGGATTTCGTCGACATGGTCGGCGATGCGCTCGGAGGTCCCGTACTCGATGAGGTCCGCCAGCACGTCGCGCAACAGTTGCTCGACATCGGAATCGCGCAGGCTGACCGGGATCTCGCGGATCACCAGGGCCTCCTCGCCGGCGGCCTCGACACCAAGGCCCAGTTCCCTGAAAAAGGCGGCGTGCTCCTGCGCCACCCGCACCTCGCGCTGGCTCACCGCCACCGACTGCGGCACCAGCAGCGGCTGGCTGCGGATGCCCGCGTCCGCTTTCGCGGTCTTCAGGCGCTCGTAGGTGATGCGTTCATGGGCCGCGTGCATATCCACCAGGAC
Source organism: Gammaproteobacteria bacterium (assembly GCA_030428835.1). Taxonomy (GTDB): domain Bacteria; phylum Pseudomonadota; class Gammaproteobacteria; order Pseudomonadales; family Halieaceae; genus Marimicrobium. Next base: position 793 of record JAUIEP010000256.1, read on the forward strand.
AAGTCCCGCGGCGTTCTCGGCGAGGACATAGATGCCGTGGATCTGCGCCACGGCATAGCCCAGCGGCGGCACGTCCTCCTCGTTCGCACTCTCGGGAACCGGGTGGAGGCGGCCGTAATCGCGCAACTGCTGCTGCACGCGCCCTGGCGACACGGTCGCGGCGGCGGGTCGCGGCGGGGCGCCCCACGCCAGCGCCGGCTGCTCGTTGATCTCGCCCGTGCTCGTGTCGATGGCCAGTCCGTCCGCGGTCGTTACCGGTGGGGCTGCGCCCCCGCTAGACTGGCCGGGACGCACCGCCGCCAGGGCGCGGTGCAGGCTGGAGAAAATAAAGTTGTGCACGGCGCGACCGTCGCGGAACCGCACCTCGTGCTTGGTGGGATGTACGTTGACGTCGACCTGCGCGGGGTCCAGCTCCAGGTACAACACGAACGCGGGGTGCCGCCCGTGGTAGAGCACGTCGCGGTAGGCCTGGCGCACCGCGTGCGCGACCAGCTTGTCGCGGATCACGCGACCGTTGACGAAGAAATACTGCAGGTCAGCCTGGCTGCGTGAAAAGGTGGGTAGGCCGACCCAGCCCCACAGGCGGTAGGGCGCGACGTGGGTATCGATGGCGATCGCCTGCTCCATGAAGGCGGGACCGCACACGCTGGCGACGCGGCGCTGTTGTTCAGCGGCGCTGTCCGCCCTGCGCAGGCTGTGGATCGCCTTGCCGTTGTGCCGCAGGTTGAAGGCCACATCGAAGCGCGACAGCGCGAGCCGCTTGACCACTTCCTCCAGGTGATTGAACTCCGTGCGCTCGGTGCGCAGGAACTTGCGCCGCGCGGGCGTGTTGAAGAACAGGTCGCGCACCTCGACGGTCGTGCCGCGGGGGTGGGGCGCCGGCTTCACCTGGACGTCCATATCGCGCCCCTCGCAGATGGCCGTACAGCCCTCGCTGCCCGTGTCATCCGTGTTGCTGGTCAGGGTCAGGCGCGAGACCGAGCCGATGCTGGCCAGTGCCTCGCCACGAAAGCCGAGGCTGGCCACACGCTCGAGATCTTCCAGCGATGCGATCTTGCTGGTGGCGTGACGCGACAGCGCCAGCGGCAGGTCCTCGGCCTCGATGCCCACGCCGTCGTCGCGAATGCGGATCAGCCTGGCGCCGCCCGCCTCGACCTCGACATCCACCTTGCCCGCGCCCGCGTCGAGGCTGTTTTCCAGCACTTCCTTCACGACGGACGCCGGGCGCTCCACCACCTCGCCCGCGGCGATCTGGTTGGCCAGCCTGGAGCTGAGCAGGTGAATTCGTGACATGGGGTGCCGGTCCAGCTAGCTGTTGGGAATCGTCAGCTTCTGCCCGACCACGATCTTGGAACCGGAAATACTGTTGTAGCTCTTCAGATCCGCGAGGGACACGCTGAATCGATGCGCGATCCCGGAAAGTGTATCACCTCTGGCAACCCGGTACTCCCGGCTGCCCTGTTCCCGCTGCCACGCCAGCAGGGTGCCCGGCGGCGGATGCGCGAGAAACCAGTCGCGGATGCCGCGGTGAATCGCCCGCGCCATCTGCTTCTGGTAGCTGCCGGTCGACAGCTTGCGCGCCTCACCGGGATTGGAAATAAAGCCGGTCTCGACGAGGATGGAGGGAATGTCCGGCGACTTGAGCACGGCAAACCCCGCCTGTTCGACATTGCGCTTGTGCAGCTTGGCTACGCCATCCACGCTGGACAGTACCCGGTCGCCGAGTTTGAGGCTGGTATCCAGCGTGGACGTCATCGACAGGTCAGCCAACACGCCCGCGAGCACGTCATCCTTGTCCGACAGGCTCACGCCGCCCACGAGGTCCGCCGAGTTTTCGCGCTGCGCGAGATAGCTAGCGGCCGTACTGGTGGCGCCGGTCGTGGACAGCGCGTACACGGAGGCGCCACTGGCGCCGGGATGGCGGAACGCGTCGGCGTGTATGGATACGAACAGGTCCGCCTGGCGTTCGCGCGCGAGGTCGCGCCGTCCTTTCAGGCTGATGTAGTAGTCGCCGGTGCGAATCAGGGTGGGGGTAAAGCCGGAGTCGGCGGCCAGCAGCGCCTCGAGCTCCTTCGCGATCGCGAGCACCACGTGCTTCTCGCGCACGCGGTTGGGGCCGAGCGCGCCCGGGTCCTCGCCGCCGTGCCCCGCATCGATCGCGACCACGATGTTGCGGCGCTCACTCTGCGTGGCGCTCTTCTTCACCTCGGGCTTGGCGACATTCCTGTCGTAGAGATCCAACACGATGCGGTCACCGGCCTGCTCGTTGGCGCGCAGGGCGAAACTGCGCGGGTCGACATCCGCACTCATGTCGAGCACAACCCGCAGGTCGTTACCGTCGCGAATACCCGACCGCATGCGCGTCACCGGCGTATCGGCGAGGACAAGCGAGGACAGGTCCGAGTGCAACCGGGAGTTCTCGAGATCGAGCACCACGCGGGTGGGGTTGGACAGGACGATCAGTTTGTGGTCCGCCGGTGCGCTGAGATCGAAGACGATGCGGGTATGGTCGGGCGCGCGCCACAGGCGCACGTCGTGCACCCTGGCGGCACCGGCGGCGCCGACCGCGTACACACACAGGATCACAGCGATCCAAATCCTGCCCATGCGACTCCCGCCACGCCCCTAGCGTTGTCGACCGGCCGGTGTATCAACCCGCGAGCTGCGCGAGAACCCGGCTTCCTTTTTCTGTCGCCGCAGTGACCCCGAGGCGGCGACCCCTGTTTTTGGGTTCTATGGTAATCACTAAGTCGGCCGCGGGCAAAGCGCCGCGACCGCGCTCGGGCCATTCCACGAGACAAAGCGACAAATCACCAAAATAATCGCGAATCCCCATGAACTCGAGCTCCTCGGGGTCGCTGAGGCGGTACAGGTCGAAGTGATACACGACCCTGCCGCCGGCCAACTCGTAGGGCTCCACCAGCGTATAGGTGGGGCTCTTCACCGCACCTTCGTGTCCCAGTGCGCGCAACACACCGCGGGTCAGCGTCGTCTTGCCCACACCCAGTTCACCGGCCAGGAAGACCACCATGCCCGGCGCCAGTGCGGCACCGAAACGGGCGCCGAGGGCGACCATGGCCGCCTCGTCCGGCGCTTCGAATTCGGCATGCCGTGCGGTCATCCCAGCAGGGCGCGCAGCTCGGGTATGAGGTCGGTCGCGGCCAGGCCCCGCATGCCGTCGTCGGCGGCGATGTCGGCCGCCGCGCCGTGCAGGCAGACGCCGAGGGCGGCGGCGGCCAGCGCGGGCATGCCCTGCGCGAGCAGCGCGCCCAGCACACCGCTCAAAACATCACCCATACCACCGCTCGCCATGCCCGGGTTGCCGTAATCGCTGAGCAGCAGCGCGCCGTCACCTGCGATCAGGCTGCCGTTGCCCTTCAGCACGGCCACGCTGCCGAAGCGGCTGGACAGCGCCTCGGCAGCCGCGAACCGGTCGGCCTGCAACTCACCGGTGGAACTGCCGAGCAGGCGGGCGGCCTCGCCCGGGTGCGGCGTCAGGATGAATGTGCCTCCGGCCGGCAGAGTGGCGACGCCGGCGGCGAGCATGTTGAGCGCGTCGGCGTCGAGCACC
>JAUIEP010000257.1 GCA_030428835.1 Gammaproteobacteria bacterium
GGTAGCAGGCGGAGCCGAACATCGTGGCGGGCACGATGGAGCTGCTGGAATAGGCGCCGGAATCCATCAGCGTGTCGTACTCGATGGCGGTCAGCGTGCCGTCTTTCTTAGCACCGATGCGCACCTTCGTCTCGGAGCAGGACACCGGGCCGGTGGCGCGGAAGACCTCCTCCCGACTCATGACCACCTTCACGGGACGCCCCGACTTCAGCGAGAGCACGGCCGCCACGGGCTCGATGTACACCGTGGTCTTGCCGCCGAAGCCGCCGCCGATCTCGGACGCGGTGACCTTGATCTTGCCCATCTCGATGCCGGTGAGCTGCGCCGTGAAACTGCGCACCGTGAACGGACCCTGCGTACAGCACCAGATCTCCACGCGGCCACTCTCGTCCGCGTTGGCGACGGCGGCGTGCGGTTCGATGTAACCCTGGTGGCACATGGGCACCGAGTAGGTGCGCTCCACAATCACGTCGGCGGCGGCCAGCCCCGCCTCGACGTCGCCAATGGCCATCTCCAGGTCGACGGACAGGTTGGACGGCGCGGTCGGCGCGGGGTCGGGCCCGGCGGTGAAGACGTCGTCGTGCAGCAGCGGTGCGTCGTCCGCCAGCGCCGCGTGCATATCGATGACGTGCGGCAGCACCTCGTAGTCGACGCGCACCAGTGCGGCGGCCTCGGCCGCGAGGGTCGGCGAGGTCGCGGCGACCGCCGCCACGGGGTGGCCGTGGAACATCGCCTTGCCGCGCGCCATGACGACGGGCGCCATGTCCTTGAGCTTCATCTCGATCTCGGCGCCCTTCATGAGTTTGTCGCCGGGCTCGGGCAGGTCATCGCCCGTCATGGTTGCGATCACGCCCGGCAGCTTCAGCGCCTCGGAGAAATCGATCGACTTGATAACGGCGTGCGCGTGCGGACTGCGCACGAAGTGCGCGTGCAGCATGCCCGGCAGGTTGAGGTCGGCGCCGTACCTGGCGCGGCCCGTGACCTTGTCGGGGCCGTCCGGACGCACCGGCCGGGTACCGACGTATTTGAAGTCTGTCTTGACGCTGTCGTTCACGACATCACGCTCCTCTATTTAAGGGCAGGCAGATATGAAGCGTGCTACGCCGCCCGCATGTCGGCCGCGGCGGCGAGCACCGCGACGATGATCTTGTCATACCCCGTGCAGCGGCACAGGTTGCCCGCGAGCCAGAAGCGCACTTCCTCCTCGCTGGGGTCGGGGTTTTGTTCCAGCAGCGCCTTGGCCGCGACCACGACGCCGGGCGTGCAGATGCCGCACTGCAGGCCCGCGTGTTCGAGCAGTTGTTGCTGCACGGGGTGCAGCCGCCCTTCCCCGGCCACGCCTTCAATGGTCTGTACCGCGCGGCCCTCCGCCTCCGCGGCGAGCACCAGGCAGGAACACACAAGCGCGCCGTCCAGCAGCACCGAGCAGGCGCCGCAGTCGCCGGTGGTGCAGCCTTCCTTGGTGCCCGTCAGCGCGAGGTTGTTGCGCAGTGCGTCGGACAACACCTGTCCCGGCTCGCAGAGAAACTCCTTCGGCTCACCGTTGACCGTGGTGCTGACGTGGATCTTTCGCGGTTGGCTCATGGGGATACCTTAAGTGGATTCTGTGATGCGCGAGTGCGCGATGGCGGCGGCGCGGCGCACCAGCACCGCGACGACCTTCCTGCGGTACTCCGCGGTGCCGCGCTTGTCGGAAATGGGCGAGGCGGCGGCGGTCGCAGCCGCGCCGGCCGCCTGCAGGCTGTCCGCGTCCAGCGTGGAGCCGATGAGCGCGGCTGCCGCCTCCGGCACCAGCAGCGCGGTGGGTGCGACGGCGCCGATGGCGACGCGCGCGTCGGTGCACACGCCGGACTCGTCGAGGGTGATCGACACCCCGGCGCCGACAATCGCGATGTCCATCTCGGTGCGGGGGATCATGCGCAGGTAGGCGTCGGCGGTGCGCGGCGCGGGCAGCGGCAACTGCAATGCCACCAGGATCTCGCCGTCGCCCAGACAGTGTGTGCCGGGGCCGGTGGTGAAGTCCTCCGCCGCCACGGTGCGCTCGCCGCCAGGGCCGGCGATGTGGCATACGCCGCGACTGGCGATGAGCGCTGGTACGCTGTCGGCCGCGGGCGAGGCGTTGCACAGGTTGCCGCCGGCGGAACAGCGGCCCTGCACCTGGCTCGAACCGATCAGGCCGAGCGCCTCGGTAAAGCCGGGCCAGGTCCTCGCGATGTCGGCGTTGGCCGTCACGACTGCGCCGGGCACGGCGGCGCCGAGGCGCAGGCCGTTGTCATCCAGGGTGAGCGCCATGAGGTCGGGAATGCGCTTCAGGTCGACGACGTGGGCCGGGGAGCGCAGGCCCAGCTTCATCTGCACCAGCAGGTCGGTGCCGCCGGCGAGTGGCCGCGCCCCGGTGCCTCCGGCGAGCGCCTGCATTGCCTCCGCCAGCGTGGGCGGCGAACTGTACTGGGCCAGGGACATGGCTTCCTCCGACATGGTCTGATTATGGTCGCAATAAACGGGGCGCGCGACGCATGCGGCCGGACGCACCCCGAGAAGCGCTAGCTCTCAACAGTGTTGTTCATTAAATCACTTCGCTATACTGACATCAATACGCACCCGCGGGCGGCCGCACCGCTCCGCCTGTCTGCCGAGGACGACCGCCGTGCCCTGCTTGCTGCCCACTCCACCCTCTACCCCACCCTCTACCCCACCCTCTACCCCACCGCCCACTCAACAACACGCGCCACGACACGCCGCCACCGCGGCTCGCGCGTACTGAATATGGACCTGGGACTGGCGGGAGCCGTCACCATCGTCACCGGCGCCACGGCCAACATCGGGCGGGCGGTGGCGCTGGGGTTCGCCGGAGAAGGCGCGTGCCTGGTCGCCGTGGGGCGCGACGAGGCCGCCGGCGAGCGCCTGGTGCGCGACGCACTCGCGCGCGGCGCGCAACACGCGGTCTTCGTGCGCGAGGACCTGCTGGACCCCGCCGCACCCGCGCGCATCAATGAGGCGGCGAGCGCGCTGGGACCGGTCAGGGTGCTGGTGAACAATGTAGGCGGCAACGTCGGCGCGGGCCTGTTCGTGGACTCGGACCCCGACACCTGGCTCGGCGACGTGGACCTCAACCTGTTGACCGTGCTGCGCATGACCCACGCCGCACTGCCGGGCATGATCGAGCAAACAGCCGGCGCCATCGTCAACATCGGCTCGACGGCCGGGCTGGTGGGCGACTACATGCTGTCGGTGTACTCCGCCGCCAAGGCCGCCGTGCACGGCTTCACCCGCGTGCTCGCGAAGGAGGTCGGCGACCACGGCATCCGCGTCAACGCGGTGGCGCCCTACGGCACGGTGGCGTCCGACCCCGAGGCGTTCAGCAGCGGCAGTCGCTTCCACCCGGACAGCGACTTCTTCGAGAAGCTCGCACAGTCGCAACCGGAGGATCGCGCGCGCATGGCAAGACCGCGCGGCGCCCTGCCCCGCAGCCTTGCGCAGCCGGAAGAAGTGGCCGGCGCCGTGCTGTATCTCGCCTCCGACGCCGCGAGCTTCGTGACCGGGCAGGTCTTTCCCGTCGAAGGCGGCACCTTACTGTAGAAAAAGGAAAACACCATGAGCAAACCAGACAGGCCTATCGGCGTTCACCAGGTTACCGCGCTGGAGACGAGCCCGACCGAGTTCATCGATCTGGCCGCGAAGGCAGGCTGCGCCGAGGTCTCGCTGTTCGCGCACCAGCCGAACCCGGACTCCGGCTTCCCGCTGGTGACACGCGACAACCGCGCCGACGTGGCCGCGCGCCTGCGCGACAGCGGCGTGCGCCTGGCCAACGTCGACTGCCTGCTGCTGCACCCGCACGCGCAGCCGGCGGAGTTCAAGCCGGCACTGGACATCGGCGGCGAACTGGGCGCGCGCGGGTCAGTCGTACTGCTGTTCGATGACGATGAGGCGCGGATCCTCGACAAACTGGGCGAGCTGGGCACCCTGGGCGCCGCCGCCGGGCTCAACATCGCGGTCGAACTGCTCGCCATGACGCCGGCCTGGAACACACTGGATTCGCTCGCACAACTGCTGTCGCGAGTGGGCCTTTCCAACGTCGTGCTCGGCATCGACATCCTGCACCTGGTGCGCTCAGGCGGCACACCGCAACAACTCGGCGAGATCAACCCCGCCCTGTACGGCTATGCCCAGCTCTGCGACGGCGCGGACCTCACCCCCGGCACCGACTACGGCGCGGAGGCCGTGGGCGACCGTCTCGCGCCGGGCGACGGCATCTTCCCGTTACCAGAATTTCTCGCGGCGCTGCCGCCGGGGCTGCCGCTGGAGCTGGAGGTGCCGCAGCCGCAGGACCGGCCCGCCGCCGAACGGGTTGCGCACGCGG
>JAUIEP010000258.1 GCA_030428835.1 Gammaproteobacteria bacterium
GCCGCAGGCCTGCTGCCCGTCGTCGGCGCGGCCGAGGTGCTGCCGGCGGTGACCGGGGCGCTGTCCGCGTCGGGCGAGGCCTACCGCGCCGATGTTCACGTGGGCGATGACGCCGCCGCGGCCGCCGCCAGCCTGCCCGCCCTGATCGAGCGCGCTAACGGTGAACTCGCCGGGCAATTGCGCGACGACCTGCGCTTCGAGCGCGACGATCTGCAACCGCTCGCCGATTATCTCAACCTGCTATTCCCCGAACTCGACCTCGGGGCGCCGGCATCGCTCCTGTCGGTCACGCTCAACGATGCCCAGCTCGACCTGCTGCTCAACCTGTATTTCACGCTGGTGGACGAGGCCCTGCCCACCGACTCCTCGCGCAGTGCCTACCTCGCCGGGATGGGGTTCGCCTATCCCGACTACCTGGCGCGGCGCCTGTCCGAACTGTACGCGGCCGACAGCGAGTGCTACGCGGCGCGCGCGGAACAGGACCGGGCGGCCGTCACGGTATTCGAGAGTCCCGAGGCCTGCGCCGGCACGCCGGAAGACCAGACCATCTGGGTCAACAGCATCACGCCGCCGGTACTGGATGACGCGGGCGTCACGGACGCCGAGGTGGAGGCACTGCTCGAGGCGGCGCGCCGCCGCTACATGGGTGATCCCGCCACCGGTGTCGGCGGCTACCCGGTGGAGAACCTGCTCGGCCTCGTGAGTGCGCTGCAGCGCGTGTATGCCGACAGCGGCACGACGCTGGTCGAGTCCTCCGCCTCGGCGGACGGCCTGATGCAACAGCTGGAACTCATGCGTCGGGCGCGCGGGGTGAGTTTCGAGGAACTGAAGTCGATATCGCTCGAGTTGCAGAACTACCTGCGGCGCCGGGGCTACTTCCTCGCCAACGTCTACATTCCGCGACAGGATTTCCGCAAGGCCACGGGCGAGGTGGAACTGGCGGTCTCCTTCGGCACGCTCGGCGAGGTCGCCGTGCGCAACGCCGATACACTGCACAACAGCAACAAGTTGTTGCTCGAGCCCTTCGGGGACTTCGTGGGCGAGCGGGTCTCGCGGGACATCTACTCCGCCTATTTCGAAGTCAATGACCTGCCCGGGGTGCGCATCACCTCAGGCCTGTTCGAGCCGGGCGACGCGCCCGGTGAAACGCGCCTGGTGCTGGATGTCGAGGAACAGCGTTACCAGTTCTCGCTCGCGGCCGACAATTACGGCTCCGAATTCACCGGCAAGGAACGCGCGATCGCTACCGCGGACTGGTACAGCCCCGTCGGGCGCGGCGATGTCTTTACCGCGGGTATCCTGCAGTCGGTCGACCCGGCCGATTCCACCTTCGGCTTCGTGAGTTACAACCTGCCGCTGTTCTCGCTTGAGCATGAGCTCGCGCTCTCCTACGACAGCCACGAGTACGACTCCATCGACGGCCGCATCGGCAACCAGGTGCTGATTCACGGCGAAGTCGAAGGCATTTACGCGGGTTATGACTACAAGTGGCTGCGCAGCAAGGGGCTGAATGTCCGCTTCGGGTTCCGTGCCTTCGACAAGCAGTCCGATACGGAAATACGCCTGCCCCTGGGGCAGGGCGCCAACCAGGTCAGCGACCAGCGGACGGATGTGCAGGGCGGGCTGATCGCCACCGACGGCGACTTGCTCCTGCCGGCGTCGCGCACGATCCTGGGCTGGCAGGCGTCGGTACTGTACGGCGAGCAGGACGAGACTGACGGCAACCGCTTCGCCGAGGACTACACGCGGCTGGCACTGGAATGGAAAGCGCTGACCGTACTGCCCTGGGGTCCCGGCGCCGATATCAGCCATCTCGCCCTGCGTTTCGTGGGCAGCTACAGCGACGACATCCTGCCCTCCTTCGAGCAGACGCCCCTGGGCGGTCCCTTCGGTGTGCGCGCCTTTGAGAGCTACGATTTCACGGCGGATACGATGGCGTTCCTCAGCCTCGACTGGCAGGTGGATATCGGCCAACACGTGTTCGGCGGCTACGCGGGCGACAACACGCTCAAGGTGGGGTTGTTCGCGGAGGCGGCGTGGGGTGAGGCCAACGGCATCGGCGGCGCGGACGACAGCACGGCGGATCTCAGTGGCTACGGCCTGTTGCTGAAGTACCGCTGGCGCGACCGGCTGTCGGTTGCAACCAGCCTCGCCTTACCCGGCCACGATTCCGTCAGCGATGACTTCAGCGGCCAGATATCGGACGACGACTACACGTTCCTCTTCGATATCCGCTACCTGGTGTTCTGAGGCGACTAGTGGGCACAGCATTGACAATCGCACCGCAAACACGCCGCCGTCGCCTCTGCGCGGCCGTGGCCGCCGCGAGCCTGTTGCTTGCGGGCGGGGTGTCGGTTGCGGGCCCCGAGGGCGGTGTGGTGACCGGGGGCAGCGGCTCCATTGCGCAGTCGGGCAACACGACCAACGTGCAGCAGCTCACCGAACGCATGAGCGTCCAGTGGCAGAGTTTCGACGTCAGCCGTTCCGAGACGGTGAACTTCCTGCAGCCCGACAGTTCCTCGTTGGTGTTGAACCAGATTCTGCAGAACGGGCCGAGCCGGATAGACGGCCTGATCAATGCCAACGGGCATGTGCTGCTGGTCAACCCGCGCGGGGTGATCTTCGGCGAAACCTCGGTCATCAATGTCGGTGCGCTGACCGCCAGCACTCTGTGGCTGGACCGGGAGGACTTTCTCAACGGCGATCTCGTGCTGCGCGCGCTGGAAAATGAACAGGGCGTGGTGGTAAACAGCGGCCTGATCAACGCGGCGGCGGGGGGTGTGACGCTCCTCGGCGAGGCGGTGCGCAACACGGGCCTTGTCACGGCCGAGCTCGGGTACGTCAACCTCGCCAGTGGCCGCGAGGCCTACCTCACTTTCGACGAGGAAGGTTTCCTCGGCGTGCGCATCACGCAGGAGGTCGCCGACAACCTGCTGGGCGCGGCGTCGAGCGTCGAGAACAGCGGCACCATCAGCGCGACGGGTGGCAGGGTATTGCTCCAGGCCAACGTCAGCAGCGGCCTCTTCGACAGCGCCGTGAACAACAGCGGCATTATCGAGGCCACCGGTTTCGACGACGGCCCCGGCGGTGCCGTGCACCTGCTGGGCGACACCGTGGCGGTGACCGCGGGCGCGCGGATCCACGCGGACGGCGCGAGCGGCGGTGGCGAGATCCTCGTCGGCGGCGACTACCAGGGTGGCAACCCTGCCGTACCGAACGCGCGTTTCACGAGCGTGGCGCAGGACGCACTGTTATCCGCGAGCGCCACCGACGCGGGCGACGGCGGCAGGGTCATCGTATGGGCGGATGATACGACGCGCTTCCACGGCCGCATCGAGGCCCGCGGCGGCGCCGTTGGCGGCGACGGCGGACTCGCCGAGGTCTCCGGCAAGGAGCACCTGTGGATTACCGGCCTGGCCGACCTGCGCGCGCCGGCCGGCGCGAACGGTTCGCTGCTGCTGGACCCGGGCAGCGTGACGGTGAAGCCGGGTGTGATCGGCGACTCCACCGCGGATGAGGTCACCGACGGCTGGATCAACGACCAGATCGCCATGGGCGATACGACCATTGCGACAGACGACTCGGGCGACAACGGCTCGCCCGGCAGCGGCGATGAAGACATCACCTTCCTGGCGGGTGTGGCCATCGACATCACCGGCAACAACACGCTGACGTTCCTCGCGGGCAGGAACATTGTCTTCGATGCGAGCACCGTGATCTCCGACTCGCCGCCCGGCGGCGACCTCGAGCTGTTGTTCGGCCAGGCCGGTGCCGGCGGCATGCTGGACCTCGCGGGCGCGACCATCAGCCTCATGCCGGGCGACGTGACCATCGTGGGTGGTGCGGGCACCGATACGATTGTCGGCGCGAGCGCCTACGTGGTGAACGCGGATTTCGCGGGCACGGCGGGCGGCTTCGCGTTCTCGGCGGTGGAGAACCTCACGGGTACGGCGGGCGCGGATACCTTCGACGTCGGCAACGGCGACCAGATCGGTGTGCTGTCGGGCCTTGCCGGTGCCGACACGTTCACGATCGACGGCGGCACGTTCACGCAGATCGACGGCGGCGCGGACACTGACGTGGTGGACTTCGACCGCGACGTCACCGTCGACCTGGCCGCCGCGACCGCGCCTTTCGTCGGCGTCGAGACCGTGAATGCCAACGACAACAACGACACGCTGCGCGGCGCCGGCGGCTATACGGTAACTGGCACGGATGCCGTGCAGAGTTCGCTCACCGGCACCACAACGTTCAACGACTTCGAGGACATCGAGGGCACGTCGGGCAACGACACGTTCGACGTCGCGGGCTTC
>JAUIEP010000259.1 GCA_030428835.1 Gammaproteobacteria bacterium
GGACGTGCAGCGCACACAACCGATTTCCGGCTGCGACGACTCCATCGCGCGCTATTTCCACGCTTCCGGGGATACCAGGACAGTGTTGGTGCGGCAGTTTGCCGCGGGTGAACGACTCGCGCTTGCGAATGACAAGTACGACGCGGCGCCCGTTACACCGAGGGCGGTTTGCCTGGTGAAGCTGTTGGTTGGACCCGGCAATCCCGGTCCTGCGGACGCGCCCTCGACCTCCGCGGGCATCGGCATCGAGATCTGGCTGCCCGCGCCGGAGAACTGGAATGAGCGCATACACGCCCTCGGGGGCGGAGGTTGGCAGGGCGGAGCGGCGGGCATGGCGCAACATGTGGCCAGCCAGTACGCGGCGGCGGTAGCGTTCGGTGAAGGCGCTGTCTCCTCCACCACCGATGCCGGCCACGGCGGCATGCCGAAAGTCGCCGGTGTTCCGGGTGCGGATGGCGACTTCACGTTGCTGCCGGACGGAACGATCAACCACACACTCTGGCACGACTTCTCCGTGCGTGCCATTCACGAGCAGGCACTGAAGACGAGGGAGCTGACTCGCGCCTACTACGGCAGGCCGGCGCGCTACGCCTACTGGGACGGCAGTTCTACCGGCGGGCGGCAGGCGCACAAGCTGGCCCAGGCGCACCCGGAGGATTATGACGGCATTATTGGCAACATGCCCGCGCTGCACTGGACGCGTTTCCTCACGGGTATGGTGTATCCACACATCGTCTACCAACAGGACCTTGAGGGTAAGCCGCTCACCACGGCGCAGCTTGATCGCGTGTCGCGCGCGGCGATCGCAGCCTGCGATGAGGTGGGCGGAGAGCACCTTGGTTACATCCTGAATCCGGCCGAGTGTCGCTACGATCCCGCGCGCGATACCGCGGTGCTGTGTCGTTCCGACGGTGGGCAGGACAAGTCACCTGCCTGTGTGACGCGGCGTGAGGCGATGGCGCTGAACAAAATCTGGTACGGCATTACCAGCGACGGTTCTGTGCCCCCACCATCGCTCGATAACGGGTGGGACACGCCCATCGACGGCAGGCGCCTGTGGTTCGGCCCGCCGCGCGGTACGTCCCTGTGGAACGCCTTCTTCACCAATATGCTGCACTATCCCGCCGGGGTGGCCAACCCGGAGGGTCCCAACTTCCTTGGACCGGACCAGGTAGCGGCGCAACTGCAGGACCCGCGCATGGGCGGGGCCAACTTTGAAAATGCCCTCGGCAACGGTGAAGGCGGCTGGCGGGATTTGAACTATGCGCAGCTCGCCCACGCCTTTGCCCGCGGCGTTGCGCTGAATGAGACCGCGTTTAGCGCGATCAATACGGATAATCCAAACCTTGCGGAATTTGAACGCGTTGGCGGCAAGTTGCTGGGCTGGCACGGCATCAACGACGAGGTGATTCCGGTGCAGGGAAGCATGCAGTACTACGACAGCGTGGTCCGGGAGATGGGCAGCCTGGAACGGGTACAGTCCTTCTATCGCATGTACATGGTGCCCGGTATCGGGCACCACTCACCCAACGGCACCGCCAATCCGGACGCGAGTCCGCCGTTGTTCGGTCCTGCAGAGCTGTACGCGATGCTCGTCGCCTGGGTGGAGGAGGGGGTCGCGCCGGGGCGCGTGGAGCTGGCGACCCCGCCCGGTGCCGCCACGTCGCGCAGCCAACCGGCCTGTCCCTACCCGACAAAGGCAGTATATGTTGCGGGCGACCCCAATCTGGCGGCAAGCTTTAAGTGCCGGTAAGCTCGCGCCGCGGCAATACGGGTTGATGCAGCGCAGGTTTACCCGGCGGGTAACGTGAGATAGTTTCCTATCCGGAGAACTGAATCCCAATACCAGTAAGGGGCCCCGTCCTATGGCCATCGATCCCACCAAACCCGTCCCGCCCACCTACCCGCGCGTAGCGGGACGCGACAACATCCCCGCGCACGTGCCCCCGGAGCTGGTGCGCAGTGCCGGCATCCCGTTCGGCCCCGACTTCCTGCGCGGTCCGCACGCGTACCTCGCCGGCCTGCACGAGAATTTTCCGCCGGTCTACTACGACGTCAGCGACTTCGGCAATTCCTGGCAGCTGATCAAGCACGAGGACGCGCTTTTCATGCTGCGCCACCCGGAGATTTTCTCCAACGAGGGCGCCACGCCGTTCCCGCGGGACCCGGACGACTACTACTACTTCATTCCCATCGAGATCGACCCGCCGGACCATCGCAAGTACCGCGCCATCCTCGACCCGATCTTTTCGCCAAAGGGTGTGCTCGCGCTCGAGCAGAAGATCCGCGACCTCTCCAATGCGCTCATCGACGAGTTCATCGACGAGGGCGGCTGTGAGTTCACCACCGCGTTCGGGCGGCCGCTGCCGGTCTCGGTCTTCCTCGATCTCATGGGCCTGCCACAGGACAAGCGCGACACCTTCGTGAGCTGGGCGGTGCAGCTACTGCACTCGCAGGACCGCGAGTCGATGGCGCAGGCCATGGATTCGATCTCCTCGTACCTGAAGGAAGTCATCGCGGAAAAAACGGCACAGCCAGACGACCACGTTATCAGCCGTATCGTGCACGCGCAGTTCGACGACAGGCCCATCTCGCCGCCCGAGATCTTCGGCTTCGTCATCTTCCTGTTCATCGGCGGCCTCGATACAGTGTTCGCCACGCTCAACAATATCTGGCTGTGGCTCGCGAACAATCCGGAGCGGCGCCGCGAGATGATCGCCAATCCCGCGGCCATCGATGCGCAGGTGGAGGAGTTGCTGCGCGTGTGGTCCGTGACGTTCTCGGGCCGGCAGGTGGTGAAGGAGTGTGAGATACGCGGGGTGCAGTTGCGGCCGGGGGACCGCGTCTCCGCGTTGCTGCCCGCGTGCAACTACGACCCCGAGGTCTTCCCCGAGCCGACCAAGGTGGACTTCCACCGCCGTCGCAAGCCCAACCTTGCCTTTGCGGGCGGACCGCACAGTTGCATGGGCGCCCACCTGGCGCGGCTGGAGACCAAGGTGGCGCTGCAGGAGTGGCTGCGCCGCATACCCGAGTTCGAGGTCGCGCCCGGCGCGGCCATCGAGTACCGCCCCGGCGCGGTCATCGGTCCGGAGACGCTGCCGCTGGTCTGGTAGACCGCGTTCCCCCGGCCTGCAAGCCGCCCCTCATTTTGTGAACTATTTACATTCCCCGGCGCGCGCCACGGGGCCGCGTGACAAAAATGTTACTGTGACTGCGGGAGCAAAGGCGGCCTTACCCGGGAGAGTGGGTATGGTGGTTCGTACCCAGCCGTCCTGGCGTGAGGCCTGAGAATCAGAACAATGGCCCACGGAGTCTACCCATGAAAATAATGCATCGCCCGCTGTACCTCGCTGTAGCCGCCACGGTTGCCGCAGCACCACAATTCCTCGCCGCACCACAGGCGCACGCCGTACTGGAAGAGGTTGTCGTAACCGGTACCCGCGCCCCCGGCCGCTCGGCGGAGGACCTGCCGGTACCCGTTGACGTCCTGAATGCGCAGCAGCTGGCGGACACCGGCCAAACGGAGGTCGGGCGCATGCTGCAGTCGATCGCCCCGTCGTTCAACTTCTCCAGCTCCAGTATCAGTGACGGTACCGACGCGCTGCGCCCGGCCACCCTGCGCGGTCTCGGCCCGGACCAGACGCTGGTCCTGATCAACGGCAAGCGCCGGCACCAGGCATCGCTGATTCACATCAACACGTCTGTCGGCCGCGGCACCGCGGGTGTGGACATGAACGCCATCCCCGCTGCCTCGATAAAGCGTATTGAAGTGCTGCGCGATGGCGCCGCGGCGCAATACGGCTCGGACGCCATCGCGGGTGTGATCAATATTGTGCTGAAAGACGCCGACGAAGGCGGCCGGGCCTATGCCTCCTACGGCGAGTACGAGGAAGAAGACGGCGAGACCTACAACGTGGATCTCAACGGTGGACTGCCCATCGGCAACGGCGGCTTCGCCAACCTGACGTTCAACTACCGCGACCGCGGCTCCACCAACCGCGCCGGCCTCACGGGTTCCTGCCTGTACGGTGGCTGCGCGGATACGGACGGCAACGGCATTGACGAGGTGTCCGACCCGCGCGAGCGCGGTGCCCGGCGCGATATATTCCGCATCGGCGACGCCGAGTCCGAGCAGATCGCCTTTACGGCAAATGCCGCTCACCCGCTGGGGGCGGGCGAGGCCTACAGCTTCGTGACCTATTCAACGCGCGACAACGAGTCCGCGGCGTTTTACCGGAATCCCGACTCGGGCGCCAGCTCGGCCCTGGACGACGGCGACAACGTCGTGCCG
>JAUIEP010000260.1 GCA_030428835.1 Gammaproteobacteria bacterium
CCACCGAAGAATTCGAGTTCCTGGTCCTGTGACGGCGCGGCGATGAATTACCCGCGCGTCAACGGCCCCGACCCCGCCGCCGACCCCACCCTCGCCGCGCTGCTGGAGAAGCTGCGCGCGCAGCGCAACGACGCCGTGTGCGCCATGCTGGTGTACGGCTCCTGCCTGCGCTCCGGCGACATCTACGACGGCCTGCTGGACCTGTACGTCATCCTGGACAGCTACCGCGCCGGGTACGACCGCAGGCTGCCGGCACTGGCGAACTGGCTGCTGCCGCCCAACGTGTACTACGCGGAGCAGGCGGGCGCCACCGGGGGCGCACCGACGCTGCGCGCGAAGGTGACCGTGATTTCGCTCGCGGATTTCCAGCGCGGCTGTTCCACCGCGTGGTTCGAATCCTACATTTGGGGCCGCTTCGCCCAGCCCACCCACATCCTCTACGCCCGCAACGACGCCGCGCGCGCGGCCGTGGAGGAGGCCCTCGGCCAGGCCGTGGCCACCCTGCTCGGCCGGGCACTGCCCGCCCTGCCCGCGGGCGGGACGCTCGAGGCGCTCTGGGAGGGCGCCCTGGCCCTGAGTTACGCCACCGAACTGCGTACGGAGCGCGGCGGCCGGGCGCAGGAGCTGGCGGCGTACGCGCGGGAGTTCTACGCCGAGGTCACTCGCGCCAGGGCCGGCGCACTGGCCTTCCCCTTCGACCTGCAGGAGGACGGGCACGGCACCCGCTACAGCGCGGCACCCGGGTCCGCCCGGCGCGCCGCCGCGCGCCTCGCCTGGGGCCTGCGCCGGGTGCAGGGCAAGCTGCTGTCCGTCGCCCGCCTCGTGAAGGCCCTGTTCACCTTCGCCGGGGGCCTGGATTACATCGCCTGGAAGCTGGAGCGCCATTCGGGGGAGAAGATCGAGATCCCGGAGCGCGTGCGCGCCGCGCCGCTCATCCACCTGTGGGGCTTTTTCTGGGGGCTCTACCGGCGCGGGATATTCAAATAACCCCTGCCCTGTGGGGTCGAATTCATTCGACCGCCGGCGCAAATATCCGCCACCCCTGGTCGAATGAATTCGACCCCACAGGGGCCTGCCTACCCATCGGAAGCCCACCTCCCGGGTACTATTCACACCCCGCCGGCCGGCCCGAAAATAGAAAAAAAGGCCCTGTTCCTATATAGTTCCGCCCCATTGCCGACCGCAAAGAACGCCCGTAACAGCATGAAAGCCTGCGTATTTATCCAGACGAACCACAAGCAGATCACCGGCGCCATCGTCGCCGAGCACGCCCTGCGCCGCTACTCGCAGAACAACGACAAGTTCGACGTGCAGATCATGGATACGCGGGACTACCCGTTCTTCGCCGAGCGCGAGGGCCAGGAATACCTACGCGACGGCGTCAGGCGCACCTGGCTCAACGACGACCTGCAGTCCTTCACCCCCACGCGCTTCATGCCGCCCAAGCTGATGGGCTACGAGGGCCGCGCCGTGGTCATCGACCCGGACATCTTCGCCACCACGGACATCTATGAACTGCTCACGCGGGACATGCAGGGCAAGGCCATCATGTGCCGCATGCGCTCCGGCCCCAAGGGCCTGATCGACAAGTGCATGGCCTCCTCCGTGATGCTGCTCGAGTGCAACCGCCTGCAGCACTGGGACGCCGAGGCCAAGTTCCAGGCCATGTTCAACTTCACCCAGGACTACCAGCCCTGGGTCTGCCTCAAGGAAGAGGACCAGGAAACCATCGGCTTCTTCGAGAACGAGTGGAACGACTTCGACAAGTTCACCATCGACACCAAGATGCTGCACACCACGCGGCGCAAGACACAGCCGTGGAAGACCGGCCTGCCCACCGACTGGCGCCCGGCCGAGCGCTTCCGCCTGTTCCCGCCCGCCGCCTGGGTAATGCGCGCGCGGCGCAAGTTGTTCGGCGAATACGCCTTCCTCGGCAACTACAAGCAGCACCCGGACCAGAACCAGGAGAAATTCTTCTTCGGGCTGCTCAAGGAGTGCGTCAAGGAGGGCAAGATCTCGGAAGAGTTCCTGCGCAACGAGATGGCGCAGAACCACGTGCGCCACGACGCCTTCGAGGTACTGGCGCGTACCCCCGACCTGCCGCCGGCGCCGGCGCACCCGCTCAGCGCGCTGCAAAAAGCTGCCTGACGGCAGCGACCGACCTCTCGAGTTCCTCTACCGCGACGCCCGCCTTGCCCGCTTGCGGGGCATTCAGCATTTGCGCCTCGCACGCCACGTCGATCCCCTCCAGCCAGCGCGCCTTGCCCGCGCTCACCAGGGCCTCCTGGATGCGCCCGATGTCGCGGCGCATGCGCTCTGGACCGAACCGCATCGCCAGATGGTGGCTGAGGGGCTTGTAGTACCAGCCATGGCGCAGTCGCCACCAGGGCGTATCCCCGTCACCCATGTCAAAAATGTACAGGGGCCGCCCGGTTTCGGCGGCCTCGCCGAGCATGGACATCGACTCGCCCGTCACGATGAACGCGTCTGCCAGGCCGAGCATCCCGCGGTAGGGGTTACCGTCGCCCGCGGCGTAGCGGTGCACCATGTGCGGTACAGAGAGTTCGCCCACCGCCGCATCGCCCGCGGGAGGGGGTGTGCGCGGGCTGTCGGTGAACAGTATCGAGCCGCCGGCGGCTGCGGCGAGCGCGTTGGCCGCCGCACCGAGGCGGCGGCCCTTCTCCACCGTGAACACGAACTTGCCGCTGTTGCCCCCGGCGAGCACCGCGATGCGCGGACCCGGCAGGTCGGCAGCCCGGGCCTCGAGCTCACCGGCCGCGCGCGCCATTCCCTCCGCATCCGGCAGGTGCAGGGGCAGGGTATTGTGCAGGATGTTCGGCTGCTCGGGCAGGAAGTACTGCGGTGTGGTAACCACGAGATCCCACGTATCCAGGGGCGCCCAGGGGCGGCCGATGTGTACGAGCTTTGTGCGCTCCCCCGACTTCTGCCGGATCCAGCGCGCCACCGGCTCGTTGCGCCTGCCCGCGGAGATCACGAGGTCGGGCCAGGGGGGCGCGAGTTCGCTCGACGCGTCGCGGTCGATACCCGCGCGGGTGATTTCCAGAGCGAGGTTGGTGACCAGTTCCCAGGGGCGGGCCAGCACGCGTTTCTCGCTGTACCCCCAGCCGAGCGCGGTGGCGAGCGCGCGGACCTGGGTGTTGTCACCGGCCTTGAGGCCGACGAGACACCAGACTGTGAGTTCATCCTTGGCCAAGTCCTGTCCCTGCCTTCCTCTTTCCGACTACACCAGGCGCCACGGCAAATTGCCAAAGCGCATCGTTTATACAAGCACTCGCTAACGTTAAAATAGCCCACAATGCCGCTATGAGAAACCGAAGATTGAAACCCACCGTCTTCATACACACCAACCACAAGCAGATGCTCGGCGCTATCATGAGCCGTTTTTCCCTGAAAAAGCGCTCCCAGCATGCCGATGAGTTCGATGTGCGCTTCATCGAGGTCAAGGATTACCCGTGCATGCTCGAGCGCGAGGGCGACCTGTACCGCCGCGACGGCGAAATGCGCCCGTGGCTGAACGAGGACCTGCAGTCCTTCACCCCGCTGCGCTTCGCGCCGCCCGGGCTCATGCACTACGACGGCAAGGCGGTCGTGATGGACCCGGACATCTTCGCCATCGGCGACATCTGGGAGCTCTTGTCCCGCGACATGGCCGGCGCCGCCATCATGTGCCGCCCCAAGTCCGGCCGCAAGGGGCGCAAGGGCGCCTGGGCCAGCAGCGTGATGCTGCTGGACTGCGCGAAGCTCTCACACTGGCGGTTCGAGGACAACTTCAACGATATGTTCGAACCCGGGGGGCGCGACTACATGGACTGGGTGTCGCTCAAGCTGGAGGACCCGTCCACGATCAGCGCGTTGGAGAACGAGTGGAATGACTTCGACAATCTCACCGATAACACCAAGCTGCTGCACAACACGAAGCGCAAGACGCAGCCCTGGAAGACGGGCCTGAAAATCGACTACCGGCCCGCCGACACGTTCCAGCTCTTCCCACCGCGACACTGGCTCCGGCGGGGGCGTCGCGCGTTATTTGGCGATTACAAGTTTGCCGGGACGTATGCCGCGCATCCTGACCCCGCGCAGGAGGCGTTTTTCTTCGATCTCGTGCGGGAGGCGCTGGAGGCCGGTGAGGTCAGCGTCGACATGCTCAGGGACGAGATGGACCAGGGGCATTTGCGTGCCGATGCCCTGGAGCTTGTCGGGGTTTAGCTTTTTGGTTTGTGAGAGTTGCCGGGCTTTTGGTTCGGTGGCTTGAGCGGCGCCCGGGCAC
>JAUIEP010000056.1 GCA_030428835.1 Gammaproteobacteria bacterium
CTCGCGCAACATCCTCACCATCGAGGACCCGGTGGAGTACATGCTGCCCGGCATCGGCCAGACCCAGGTGAACGCCAAGGTCGACATGACCTTCGCGCGCGGCCTGCGCGCCATACTGCGGCAGGACCCGGACGTGGTGATGGTGGGTGAGATTCGCGACCTCGAGACCGCGGAGATCGCCGTGCAGGCCTCGCTGACCGGCCACCTGGTGCTGTCCACCCTGCACACCAACACCGCCATCGGCGCGGTGACGCGTCTCAAGGACATGGGCATCGAACCCTTCCTGCTCTCGTCCAGCCTGCTCGGCGTCATGTCCCAGCGCCTCGTGCGGCTGCTGTGCCTGGACTGTCGCGAGGCCACCGAGGCCAGCCCCGCCGAGCGCGACCAGTTGGGCATCGAGCCCGCTGCGGACCCTGTCACAATCTACCGCTCGGTCGGTTGCGAAAAGTGCAAGTACTCCGGCTTCCGCGGTCGTACCGGGATCTACGAGCTGATCGATATCGACGACGAGATGCGCGTGCTGATCTACGAGGGCGCCTCGGAGCAGGAGATCCTCAAGGTGGCCCGCAGGCGCTATCCCGGCATCGAGACCGACGGCCGGCGCCGCATCCTCGCCGGCGAAACCAGCCTCGAGGAAGTGCTGCGCGTCACGGCCATCGCCTGAACGCAGGTTCGCCATGACTGCCTACCGTTACCGCGCACTCAACCCCGAGGGCAAGCTCGTCAAGGGCGTGCTGGAGGGTGACTCCGAGCGCCAGGTGCGCATGCAGCTCCGCGGGCAGAAGTTGCGCCCCGTGGACGTGGGGGAGGCGGTCAATTCGCGGATCGGCGGCGGCAGTTTCCGCCTGGGCAATCTGTTCAATCGCATCAGTACGGGCGACCTGGCGCTGATTACCCGGCAACTCGCCACGCTCGTCGACTCCAACCTGCCGCTGGACGAGGCGCTGCAGGCGGCCGCGTCGCAGAGCCGCTCGGGCCGCATCAAGGGCATGCTGTTGCAGGTGCGTTCGCGTGTCGCGGAGGGCCACACACTGGCCTACGCCATGGGGGAGTTCCCGCAGGTGTTCAGCGAGATGTACCGGGCCATGGTCAACGCGGGCGAGCACGCCGGCTTCCTCGGGCCCGTGCTGCAACAGCTCGCGGATTACACGGAGCAGCGCCAGTACGCGGGCCAGAAGCTGAAAATGGCGATGATCTACCCGTTCATCCTCATCGGCGTGGCGGTCGCGGTCGTGCTGCTGCTCATGATTTTCGTGGTACCCAAACTCGTGGGCATTTTCGCCCAGAGCCATCAGGAACTGCCGGCGCTCACCAAGGGTCTTATCAGTACCAGTGACTTTTTCCAGCAGTACGGCGGATGGTTGGTGCTCGGTGTGTTTGCTTTGTGGCTCATCGCCCGGCAACTGTTGAAGAACCCGTCGCGCCGCAAGCGGTGGCACCGCTTCCTGCTGGCGCTGCCGGGCATCTCGCGGCTCCTGATCGCCATGGACACGGCGCGTTTCGCGTCCACGCTGAGTATTCTCATGGCCAGTGGCGTGCCGCTGCTGGACTCGCTGCGCATCGCCGGCCAGGTGTTGACGAACCTCGTGTTGCGGCAGGAGTCGGAGACGGTGGCGGAACGTGTCGCGGAGGGCGCGAGCCTCAACCGGGCACTGCAGCAAAGTGGCCGTTTTCCGCCCATGATGGTACATATGGTCGCCTCCGGCGAGACCAGCGGCGAGCTGGAACTGATGCTGGAGCGTTCCGCCACGAACCAGGAACGCGAACTGGAGATGACGCTGGGTACCATGATGGGCCTGTTCGAGCCGCTGATGGTCGTGTTCATGGGCGGCATGGTGCTGACAATCGTACTGGCGATCCTGCTGCCCATCTTTAACCTCAATACGATGGTGAACTGAATAATGAAAGCTGTAACGACATCCGCAATGAAGAAGAGCGCGGGCTTCTCACTCGTAGAGATCCTGGTCGTCCTTGTCATCATGGGCCTGCTGATCGGCATCGTGGCGCCCAACGTGCTGAACCGAGCGGACGAGGCGCGCGTGCAGAAGGTGCGGGCCGACTTCAAGGCCATCGAGACCGCGTTGAAGATCTACCGCCTCGACAACTATGTCTACCCGACGACGGAACAGGGCCTGCAGGCGCTGGTGGAAAAAAGCACACTTGATCCGGAACCGCGCAACTTCAAGGAAGGCGGCTACCTGCAGGAACTGCCCCTCGATCCCTGGGGCCGGGCCTACCTCTACCTGAGCCCGGGTGAGAACGGCGAGGTGGATATCTACTCCCTGGGCGCCGACGGCCTGTCCGGCGGTGAGGATCAGAACGCCGACATCGGCAACTGGAAGGAGAAGAGCTAGCGTTGCTCTTCGCGGACTGATGGCGCGGGTGACAGGTCGAATGCCTTCGGCCCCACGGGGTAGTCGCCCCCCTGCGCCAGGTGCGCTTCGGATTGTCGCAGGTCGAAACCATTCGACCCCACAAGGTCCTCGCCGTCGCGACCCGATCGGAACTGCAAACACTGTGGCGCCGAATGTATTCGACCACGGCCGGCGCGTACCGACCCCGGCTCAGCAGCGCGGTTTCTCCCTTCTCGAACTCCTCGTCGCGCTCATCGTCATCGTGCTGATCACCTCCCTTGTGTCGCTCACCGTGACGTCCGGCGGGCAGGACGTGCAACTCAATGCCGCCGTGCGCAATCTCGCCGACGTGGCTGAATACGCACTCGACGAGGCGCAGATGACCGGCACCGACTACGGCCTGCGCCTGGACGAGGAGTTCGGCGAAGACGGCCGCCAGTACAGCTACAGCTGGCGCGAGCGCCACCTGGAAGGCTGGGTGCCGACGCCGCAGCAGGCCGAGATCTTCACGCCGCGCCGCCTGCCGCCCGGCATCGACCTGGAGCTCGAACTGGAGGACTCGGTCTTTCGCGACACCGATCTCGCGGAGGATGACCAGGAACCGGAGCGGGGTGAGCGCGAACCCCCGCCGCAGGTGGTGTTCTACGCCAGCGGCGAGACGACAGTCGGTGCGATCAACGTGCGCGAGCGCGAGTCCGGGGACCTCTTGTGGCGCATTGAGTGGGACCTCCTGGGGCGCTTCAAGCTGCTGCTGCGCGGCGAAGAGTCGCCGGGGGAAGACGCCTGATGCGGGCGCGCGGATTCACGCTGGTCGAGGTCATGGTGGCGCTCGCGGTGGTGGCCATCGCGGTACCGGCGTTGCTCGTGGCCCTGTACCAGCAAATCGATAATACCGGTTACCTGCGCGACAGGACGCTCGCACAGATGGTGGCGAGTAACCAGCTCGCGGAGATGCGGCTTGTCATCGCCGCCACGCGGGAATTGAAACGCAAGAAAGCCGATGGCTCGGTCGAGTTCGCCGATCGGCAATGGTTCTGGCGCAGCGCGATAGAGCCGACGGAAGTGGCGAGATTCTTCCGCCTCGAGGTCAAGGTGGCGGACGAGGAGGGCGACAAGGCCGCGCCGTTGTACACGCTGGTGGCCTTCATGTCCGCGGACGTGCAGACCGCGGAACCGCAGGCGCGCAACCTGCCCGGGCCGGAGAGCGGCAATGGCGGCGCGAACGGCGGCGGCAACGGCGGCACGAATGGCGGCACGAATGGCGGTGCCAACGGCGGGGACAACACCGGCGCCAACGGCGGCGTGACCGGCGGCCTGCCGACCGATGCACAACAGCAGTTGCTCGATGCGCTTGAAAATGCACAGTAAGTCCGCGGGCGGTTTCACCCTCATCGAGGTGTTGATCGCACTGGCGATCACCGCCTTTGTAACCGTCGTGGCGTACACCAGCATCAGCGCCGCGCTGGCCGGCGTGGAGAGCCTGCGCGAGAACGCCGGTCGCACCTACGATATCAACCGCGCCTGGATGATCATCTCCCGCGACCTCAGGCAGCTCGCCCAGCGCCCGGTCCGCGATGAGTTCGGGCAGGTCGAGCCGGTGCTTGCCGGCGGCGAGCAGGCGCGCTTCCCCCTCAGCTTCACGCGCACGGGCTGGCACAACCCCAACCGGTACCCGCGCAGCCACCTGCAGCGCGTGAATTACCGGATTGAAGACGAGGCGCTGTGGCGCGACAGCTACCCTGTCCTGGACCGCGCCGCCAACACGGAACCGCAGACCGTCCTGTTGCTCGAGGATGTCGAGTACATGGAACTCAAGTTCCTGGCTTCCGTACAGGCGCTGGTCGACCGGCGCGACGACGAGGGACTGCGCACCGAAGACTGGCGCGACAACTGGGTCAACGAGGTCGGCGTGTCCGGCGACCAGTTCCCGCCCCCCGCCGCGCTGGAAATCACATTGCAGTTGAAGGACTGGGGCGAAATGAGGCGCCTGTATGCGTTGCCGCCACTCTAACTTGCACACGCGGCAACGCGGCGCCGCCCTCGTGGTGGCCATGCTCGTGTTCGCCCTGTGCGCCGCGTTGGTCGTGGCCATGGAGGGAGAGTTCAGCCGCATCTTCGCGCGCAGCGCCGGCGTGCTGTTCGCCGAACAGGCCAACGCCTACCTGCGCGGCGCCGAAGACCTCGCCGGCATGGCACTCATTAACGACTACGATCTCGACCAGCAGTCACAGGACGAGCGCGACGACCTGACGGAAATCTGGGCGCAGCCCGCGCCGCCCTACGCGCTCGACGAGGGCGGCTGGATGACGGGCCGGCTCACGGACCTGCAGGGCCTGTTCAACATCAACCTGCTGGGCAACGGCCAGCAGCCGCAACCGGGCACGCCCATTGCCAACCGTTTTACCACCGAGCAGGCACAGTTCATCCGCCTGCTGCAGGCCCTGGGCGAACCCGAGATCAGTGAGTACGAGGCCATCGCCATCACCGAGTCCATAGCGGACTGGCTGGACAGTGACGGCGAACCGCGGGACAACGGCGCCGAGGACGACTTCTACTACGGCCGTGAACCCGCGCTGCGCGTGGGCAACCGGCCGATGTCGAGTGTCAGCGAACTGTTGTCGGTGGCGAACATGACCCCCGAGATCTATGTCGCCCTGGCGCCCTACGTCACGGTGTGGCCGAAAGAGGGCACCAGTCTCAATATCCACACGGCGCCGCTGGCGGTGTTGCGTTCGCTGAACGAAGACAAGGTCCTGAGTCCGCTCAGCGAGGACGAGGGGCAGGTCCTGGTGGATTACCGTGAAGAGACAGGTTTCACGGACGTGGAAGCCCTGTTGAACCACCAGGTGTTTGCCTCGCGCAAGGACAAGATGACGGCCACGAGAACACTATTGGGCAAGCGTTCGTCCTTCTTCTTGTTGAGCGCCGAGGTGGAACTTGCCCAGCGCAACATGCGCTTGTACAGTGTTCTGGAACGCCGCCAGCGCTCGGTGGTGACACTCGTGCGGGCCGCCGGCAGCCTGTGAAGCCGGTGTGTGTCACAGCCGGCGCGCACTCAGCAGCCGGGCCTTCGGGCGGCAGGGGAACGATGACGGACACGGGGACTAATTCTTGCGCAGTACAGCAGTAGTACGCCTGGTCGAGGGGCGACTGGCCTGGTACCCGCCGGGTGCCAGCGGTGGCCCGCGCTGGCTCGACGACGAGAACGAGGCGGCTACCCTGCGCGCCGCGCTGTCACAGCGCCGCATGCGCGTCGTCTTCGCCGCGCCCGGGGCCGACGTCCGCCTGCTGCGCCTCACGGTCACGCCGGAGGAGAAAAAACACCTCGCACTCTCGCTGCCGTTCATGCTGGAGGAACAGGTTGCGGCGGATGTCGAAGACCTGCACTTCGCCTGCCGCGCCCTGGACAAGTTCCAGTACAGCGTTGGCGTTGCGGCCGCGCAGGCGATGGCGGACTGGGAAGACGCGCTCGCCCCGTTCCCGGGCATCACCAACTGGGTGCCGGAGCCCCTGCTGCTGCCCTGGCAGGCCGGCGAATGGTGCCTGGTACTGGAGGGTGAGCTGGCCATTCTGCGCAGCGGTGCCGCCGAGGGTTTCGGCGTGGAGCGCGAGCTCTTGCCGGTGTTGCTCGGCGGTCTGGCCGACACCGCGGAGGAACCGCCCACCGTCGTTATCTACGGCGCCGACCAGGCCGCTGATACCGCGCTCCTGCCGGAGCCACTGCGGCCGGGCGCGCAGTGGCGTGAAGGCGATTTTTACAGCGCCCTGCTGCTCACGGAAGACGAGCTGCCGCTGAATCTCAGGCAGGGCGGTTTCGCCCCGCGCCTGCCGCTGGGTCGCTGGTGGCGTTACTGGCGCACTGCCGCGGCGCTCTTCGTCGCCGCCTTCGCGCTGCAGCTCGGCGCGTCCTACGCCGACTACCGCAACCTGAGTGCCCAGAACCTCGCGCTGCGCGGCGCGGTGGAGCAGAGTTACCGCAAGGCCAATCCGCGCGGCGTGATCAACGAGGCGGAGAAGCAGCTCACGCGCCAGCTCAACGCCCTGCGCGGCACCGGCCAGACCTCCGGCTTTACGAGCCTCATGCAGCGCGTGGGCACGGCTGTCGCGGCGATGCCCGGCACCTCGATCGCCAGCATCAACTACAGCGACAAGGGCGAGTCGATGCGGATGAACATAGAGGCGAAGGACTTCGAGGGTGTCGAGCGGCTGCGCCAGAAGCTGAGCGACGCGGGTCTCAAGGCGGTCATGGAAAGCAGTAACGCCCAGGACAAGGGCGTGCGCGCGCGCCTGCGCGTGGAGGTGGCCTCGTGAGGGAGTGGTTCGCAACGCTCAACCAGCGCGAGCAACTGAGCCTCGTGGTCATGATGGTCGCGGTCGGCCTGTGGGTCCTGTACATGTTCATCTGGTCACCGCTCGAGCAGCGGCGCGAGAACCTTGCGCTGCAGAATGTCGCCGTGTCGGAGAGTCTCAACCGCGTGGACGCCATGGTGTCCGAGTTGATGGCGCTGCGCGCCAGCGGCGGCGGCAACCAGAATCAGCGGCGCAACCTCACCTCGCTCATCAGCCAGAGCACGCGAGCCCTGGACCTGCCCGTGAGCCGGCTGCAGCCGAACAGTCGCGGCGAGATCCAGGTCCGCCTGGAGAACGCCGCTTTCGACGACATGCTGGGCTGGTTGCACCAGATGGAATACGCCGAAGGCCTGCTCGTACGGGAGGTTTCGATCACCCAGTCCGGCGCCGTCGGCCGGGTGAACGCCACCGTACGCATCGGCCAGGCGGGTTAGCGTGTACCGGATTCTCGGGGCCATCGGCCTGCTCGCGCTGTTTATTGTCACCCTGCTCGCGAATACGCCCGCCAGGCTGCTGGCGCATGTACTGCCTGCCGGACAGGTGATCATGGAAGGTTTCGGCGGGACAGTCTGGAACGGCAGGGCCGGTCGCTGCCTGATCCGCCTGCCGGCCGGCTACCTGCACCTCGGTGCCGTGCAGTGGTCGCTCGACCCGCTGTCCCTGCTCACCCTTGCGCCGAAGGTCGCGGTGCAGAGCAAGTGGGGGCAACAGACCGCCGCGGGGTCGCTGGTGCTGAAAGGGCAGCAGGACCTGCGCGTGGAGGATTTCGAGGGGCGCGTCGGCGCCGACCTGTTGCGCCAGTTCGCGCCGCTGGCTGTGGGCGGGAGTTTTCACTTCCAGCTCGCATTGCTGGAGTTGCGTGGCGGCCTGCCCCACGAAACGCGGGGGCGCGTGGTCTGGCAGAAGGGTAGCTGGTTGTCGCCGCGCGGGCCGGTGGCGCTGGGTAGCTACGCCCTCGACGTGCAGCAGCCCGCGGGTGAGGCCCTGGTAGGCGAGGTCGTCACCCTGAACGGACCGCTCCAGGCGCGGGGCGGGCTGAAGCTGGAGGGACGGCGTTACGAACTGGACGTGTTCGCCGGGGGCGACGCGGCGCTGAACGCGGACCTGAAGAACGCCCTGGCATTGCTCGCGACACCGACACCGGAGGGCTATCGCATCGCACTGGACGGCGAGTTCTAGGCCGGGCACCGGTTGGTATGATTGCTCTTACCCAAAATGCGTTATCGGGCACTGTTCTAACGTATAATCTGCCGCTCGATGAGAACCGACTCCCAGGGGACCGGCAAGGATGAGTGACGAGTTTAAGAAGTACGAGTGCGTAATCTGCGGTTTTATCTACGACGAGGCGGAGGGGCTGCCCGACGACGGAATCCCCGCGGGCACCAAGTGGGAAGATATCCCGGACGACTGGGAGTGTCCGGACTGTGGTATCTCCAAGGCGGACTTCGACCTCTTCGAGGAATAACGCCTCCTCACGCCGCGGCTGATTTGTGATGTCGGTAGCGGACCGCCTGACCCATGTGCGACGGGAGATGGCGAACGCGGGCCTCGACGCCCTGTTCGTGCCCCGCGCCGATGAATACCTGGGTGAATACCTGCCCGCGCATAACGAGCGCCTGCGCTGGCTGACCGGCTTTACCGGCTCGGCCGGGCTGCTGGTGCTATTGCCCGGGCGCGCCGTAATGTTCGTGGACGGCCGCTACACGGTGCAGGTTCGCCGCGAACTGCCGCCCGCGCTGTTTGAATACCTGCACCTGCACGACGACCCGCCGGCGCAATGGCTCGCCGCCGCCCTCGAGGCGGGCGCCGTGGCGGGTTGCGATACGCGCATGCACAGCCTGTCCTGGTTTGAAAAGACCGCCGCGGAACTCGGGCGCGCCGGTATCGCGCTCACCGCGACTTCGGAGAACCTCATCGATCGCTGCTGGACGGACCGGCCGCGGCCGCCGGTTGTCGAGGTCACGCTCCTGCCCGACGAAAAGACAGGAGAGTCCTCCGCGATGAAGCGCGCGCGCATCGCGCGGACTGTGCGCGAGCTCGGGGCCGACGCCGCGCTCGTCTTCGCGCCGGATTCCGTGAGCTGGCTGCTCAATATTCGCGGCGGCGTGATGCCGCAGTTGCCCGTCGTGCTCGGCTCCGGCCTGTTGTTCGAGAACGGTGACTTCACGCTCTTTACCGATCCCGATGACCTGCCGGGCTCATTCGCAGGTCACGTGGGGGAGGGCGTCAGCGTCCTGCCCGAGCAGGAGGCGGTTACCGCCTTCGCCGCACTGGCGGGCAAGTCGGTGCTCGCCGATCCCCTGACCGCGAACGCCTGGTCGCAACTGGCGTTGGCCGAGGCGGGCGCCACGCTCATCGCCGGCGATGACCCCGTGCTGTTACCCAAGGCCTGCAAAAACAGCGTGGAACTCGCTGGGACCCGCGCCGCGCACCTGCGCGACGCCGTGGCCGAGGTGCGCTTCCTCGCCTGGCTCGACCGCGAGGTGGCGGCGGGCAGGCTGCACGATGAAGCGGTTCTGGCCGAGCGACTGCTGGGCTATCGTCGCGAGGTGGAGGACTATCACGCCCTGTCCTTCGACACGATCTCGGCCGCGGGTCCCAATGCGGCGCTGTGCCACTACAATCACCTGAACGCCGGTGCCGCGCCGCTGGTGATGGACAGCGTGTACCTCGTGGACTCCGGCGGCCAGTACACGGACGGCACCACCGATATCACGCGCACGGTCGCCATCGGCGATCCGGGCGATGAGGTGCGGCGCCTCTTCACACTGGTTTTGAAGGGCCATATCGCACTGGCGCGGGCGCGTTTCCCCGCCGGCACCACGGGCACGCAGCTCGATGCACTGGCCCGGCAGTTCCTGTGGCGCGAGGGCTTCGATTTCGACCACGGCACCGGCCACGGCGTGGGTGTTTTCCTCAGCGTGCACGAGGGGCCGCAGCGCATCTCCAAGGCGCCGAGCGCCGTCGCCCTGCGGCCCGGCATGATCGTCAGCAACGAGCCCGGCTATTACCGCGACGGCGTTTTCGGTATGCGCTGCGAGAACCTGCAGGTGGTGCGCGAGTGTGACGACGCGGGGGAAACCCCGATGCTTGAATTCGAGACGCTGAGCCTCGTGCCCTTCGACCGCCGCCTGCTCCTGCCGGAGCTGCTGGAGCGCGCCGAACTCGACTGGCTGAACGCCTACCACGCGCGGGTGCGAAGCGCGCTGTCCCCCCTGCTGGAGCAGCCCGAACGCGACTGGCTGGACGGCGCCACAGCGGTAGTCTGTCACTGATCCGGCGGCGACAATTCGGTAGACTCGCGGCTAATAACAAGATTCCGAGCCTGGAGTAGCGCATGGCAGTCGCCTCTTCCGACCACTGGTCCTCCCGATTCGCTTTCCTCATGGCCTCGGTGGGGTTCGCCGTGGGTCTCGGCAACATCTGGCGTTTTCCCTACGTCACCGGTGAAAACGGCGGCGCGGCGTTCGTGCTCATTTACCTCGCCTGCGCCTTCGGTATCGGCATGCCGATACTCATGGCGGAGCTGTTGATCGGCAGGCGCGGCCAGGGCAGTCCGACCACGGCCATGGTCAACAATGCCAACGAGAGCGGGCGCTCGACGGTGTGGCGCTTCGTGGGCGGTATGGGCCTGCTGGCGGCGTACACCATCGAGATCGTGTACTCGGTGGTCGTGGGCTGGGTGCTCTGGTACCTGTTCAAGGCGATCACGACCGGTTTCGACGGTGTGGACACGGCAATTGCCCAGGCGGAGTTCAACTCCGTGCTGGACAGTACGGGCGGAATGCTGCTGTGGACGCTGATCGGGCTCGCGATAACGGGCGCGATCATCTACGCCGGCGTAAAGGACGGCATCGAGCGCGCGGTCAACGTGATGATGCCCACCATGTTCCTGCTGCTGGTCGGTCTGGCGAGTTATAACTTCTTCGCGGGCGGTTTCAGCGAGGCGATCACCTGGCTGTTCACGCCGGATTTCAGCAAGGTGAGCTTCGCGACGGTGCTGGCGGCCATCGGCCAGGCCTTTTTCTCGCTCGGGGTCGCGATGGCGGGCATGATGGTGTACGGCGCCTACCTGCCGCGCAGCATTTCCATCACGAACTCGGTGCTGGTGATCGTCTGCGTCGACACCGGTGTGGCGCTGCTGGCCGGTCTCGTCATTTTCCCCGCCGTGTTCAATAACGGGCTTGATCCCGCCGCCGGGGCGGGACTGATTTTCCAGACCCTGCCCGTGGCGTTCGCGCAGATGCCGGGCGGCTACCTGTTCAGTGTGCTGTTCTTCCTCATGCTGTCGGTGGCCGGTATCACCTCAATGGTGGGCCTGTGTGAATCGGTGAATGCGTGGCTGGAGGACAAGTTCGGCATGCCGCGCCACAAGGCCGTCGTGAGGGTGGTGGGCTCCATCGCCGTGTTCAGTATTTTGTCCATTCTCTCGTACAACGCGATCAGCGAGCTGACCTTCGCGGGCCGCAACTTCAACGACAACATGGATTATTTCTCCAACCAGATTCTCCTGCCGCTCGGTGGCCTGTTTATCGCCATCTTCGCCGGCTGGGTCATGCGCAGCGAATTCACGCGCGATGAACTCCCCACGCTGTCGGCGGGCGCCTACAAGTTGTGGCACTTCCTGATCCGGTTCGTGGTGCCCGTTGCCATCGCGGTTGTCTTCTACCGGGGTGTCGCCGGCTAGCACGTGCGATCAACAGACCCGGCGCAAGCGGATGAGTGAACTCGCACTGGTTACCGGCGCCGCGGGCTTCCTCGGCAGCCACCTGGTGCGCACGCTGCTCGAGGCGGGGCGCCCGGTCCGGGCGCTGATCCACAGCACGCCGCTCCCCATCGAACACCCCGGGCTCGAGTGCTGCAGCGGCGACGTGCGCGACGCGGCCGCGATGCAGGCCGCGTGCACCGGCGTCGGCACGGTGTTTCACACGGCGGCCTTCATCGCCACTCTTGGCGGCTGCGCCGTGAGCGACGAGTACCGCGACCGGGCCTTCGCCATCAACGTCGGCGGTGTCCGCAACCTGCTCGACGCCTGTCGCGCCCAGGGCGTTGCGCGCTTCGTCCACACGAGCTCGGTGGATGTCTGTTTCAACCATGTGGAAGACCTGCACATGGACGAGCACACGCCCTACGCGACCGACTTCCAGGCCGTGTACACCGCAACGAAGATCGAGGCGGAAAAACTGGTGTTGGCCGCTAACGGCAATGGCGGCCTCGCCACATGCGCGCTGCGACCGGACGGCATATGGGGTGCGGGGGAGTGTGTCATGCTGGAAGCGCTCGTCGAGAAAATGGTCGACGGCCATTTCGGCATGCGCATGGCAGGCAATGGCGCGCGACACGACCATATCCACGTCGCCAATCTCGTCCACGCGCTCCTGCTTGCCGAGCGCGCCCTGGCGTCGGGCGCACCCGTGGCCGGCAAGGCCTACTTCGTGTCCGATGGCCGCCCCGCTGATTTCTTCGAATTCGCGCGCCCCTTCCTTGAGGGTCTCGGCAGCACCGTGCCGAAACTGTCCATGCCGGCCGCGCCTGTCTACCACGCCATGCGGGTCTGGCAGTGGCTGCATTTCAAGCTGGGCTTTCCGCCCCCCATGCTCACCCCCCACGAGGTGAACAAGGCCGCCATTTCCCACGTGGTCTCCTCTGCCGCGGCGCAGCGCGACTTCGGTTACCGTCCCGTCGTGTCCGTGGAGGAGGGCATGGCGGAGGCCATCGCCTATTTCCGCGCAAAGAGAGGCATGGACTGACGCCCGCGGTGCGGATTGCACATCGAACTGGCGCCAGATGTTATTTGCGCGGTATGCATGCTCTACTATCCTGCCGGGTGACTGAATCCCGCTGTTGAGGACGCCGACATGGCTGACCGTTTCGCCCACCTGACCAGGCCGGGCCGCATCGGCTCGCTGGAGTTGAAGAACCGCATGGTTGTGGCGGCCATGGGCGTCAACCTCGCCGAGGAGGACGGCCGTTGCGGCGAGCGCATCCTCGCTTACCACGAGCGCCAGGCGAAGGGTGGGGCCGGTCTCATCGTAATGGGCGCCACCGGTATCGCCCTTCCCGCCGGTAAGGTGCAGCCCTGGCAGGCGGGCATCTCCGACGACAGCCATATCCCCGGCCTGCGCGCGGTGGCGGATGCGTGCCACCACTACGGCGCGAAGATCGCCGCGCAGATTCACCACGGGGGCCTTGTCGCTGCGCAGGGATTTAACGACAGTCCCGTGTGGCTGCCCTCCCTGCCGCCGCAGGGGCGCAACGACCTCGGCGACTACCTGCTCGAAGAGGAGATGATGGCGCTGTATAACCCCGACGCGCCGAAGCAGGAGATGCACGTGATGACCCCTGCCGACATCGCCGCGCTTGCCGGCCTGTATGCCGATGCCGCGGCGCGCGCGCAGGAGGCGGGTCTCGACGGCGTGGAGATTCATGCCGGTCACGGTTACATCATTTCGGAGTTCCTGTCGCCCGCGATGAACCAGCGCGATGACGAGTACGGCGGCTCGCTGCAGAATCGCGCGCGCCTCCTGCTGGAGGTCATCGCGGCCGTGCGCGCCAGGGTCGGCGCGGATTTCCCCGTGTGGGTCAAGATGGACTCCCAGGAGTATCGCCGGCCGAACGGCATCACGCTGGAAGACGCGAAGGCGACCGCGCGACTGGTCGAACGGGCGGGCGTGGACGCGATCGCGGTGTCGGGTTACCACGATCCCGACCGTGGCGCGACGCACGCAGACTCCAACATCCCGCACCCGGTGGAGCAGATGGTGGGCAATGCCACCGCGATACGCGGCAGCGTGTCCGTGCCCGTGTTTGCCGCTGGACGCATCGAGCCGGAGTCCGCGGACAGGCACATCGGCGCGGGCCACTTCGACTTTTTGAGCATGGGCCGCAAGCTGCTGGCGGACCCCGACCTGCCGCGCAAGATCACCCTGGGCCAGCGCGAGCAGGTGCGACCCTGCATCTACTGTTACTGCTGCGCCAGCCAGATCTACGTGCGCAAGCCGGTGAAGTGCGCGGTGAACCCGGAAACCGCGCGCGAGCGCGAGCGCACGATAGTGCCCGCCGAGAACCCGCGGCATATCGCCGTGGTGGGCGGTGGCCCCGGCGGCATGGAGGCGGCGCGCAGGCTGTCGCTGCGCGGCCACCGGGTGACCCTGCTCGAGGCCAGCGGGCGCCTGGGCGGCACCCTGCAGTTCGCCGCCATTCCCTACGAGCCGAACCAGCGCCTGCTCAGGTGGTTGCGCCAGCAGGTCAAGCAGTCGGCCATCGATGTGCAACTGAACACCACTGCCACGCCGGCGCTGCTGGAGTCCCTGGGTGTGCGGGACGTGGTGGTCGCCACGGGCGCCAGGCGCGACATGCCCGCGATTCCCGGCGGTGATCGCGACTTCGTGTTCAGCGGCGACGAGATGCGCGCGTTGCTGGCGGGGGAAGACAACCCCGAGCTGCCGCGCAAGACCAGTGCGCTGACCCGCGCGCTCGTGGGCGCGGCGACGAGGACCGGCGCCACCGCCAGCCAGGGCTTGATGCGGCTCGCCTCCCGCGCGTGGCTGCCCCTGGGCCGGCGCATCACCATTATCGGCGGTGAACTCGTCGGGCTGGAACTGGCCGAGTTTCTCGCCGAACGCGGTCGCGAGGTCACCGTGCTGGAAGCGTCGAGTCGCCACGGCAAGGGGCTGTTCCTTATGCGGCGCATGCGGCTCATCGGTGAGCTGAAGGAGATGGGGGTGTCCCTCGTCGCGCAGGCGAGCGATGTGCATATCCTCGACGGGCGGGTCGCCTACACCAACGAGCGCGGACAGGAGCGAACGGTTGCCGCCGACCACGTGATCGTGGCGACGGGAGCGACCGGTGATTCCACCCTTGCGGACACGCTGATCGCCGCGGGCTACAACGTGCACAGCATCGGCGACTGCACGGGCGTCGGCTACATCGAGGGGGCGATAGAGGACGCCGCCGAGCTCGCAATGGCGCTTTGACCGAACGCCGGTGACGGAATATCCGATAGGGTTTATACCCCCGAAGTGCTAGAATGAAGGCGTTGTCGTCGAGCTCACGGCGACACCGCTCGCCACGGATTCATGGCGCCGCAGCGAGCGTTTTTCGGCCCCTGTTTGGGCCTGCCGGGCGGAGGTGTCACCGTGGATTTCGATCCCGTGGTGCTGGCGCGTATCCAGTTCGCCGCCAACATCAGTTTCCATATCCTGTTCCCCACCATCACCATTGGTCTGGCGTGGATCCTGTTCTTTTTCCGGCTGCGCTATACGCGCACTGCCGATGAGGCGTGGGAGTACGCCTACAACTTCTGGGTCAAGATCTTCGCCCTGACCTTTGCGCTCGGTGTCGTGTCCGGCATCACGATGAGCTTTCAGTTCGGCACCAACTGGCCCGGGTTCATGGAGCGGGTCGGCAACATAGCGGGGCCTTTGCTCGGCTACGAGGTGCTGACCGCGTTTTTCCTCGAGGCATCCTTCCTCGGCATCATGTTGTTCGGAAAACAGCGGGTGTCGAATCGCGTGCACCTGCTCGCGAGTTTCCTTGTCGCATTCGGGACGTCGCTGTCCGCTTTCTGGATCCTCGCGCTCAACTCCTGGATGCAGACCCCGGCGGGTTTCGTGCTCGAGGACGGCCAGTTTTTCGCGCAGAGCTGGTCCCAGATAATTTTCAACCCGTCATTTCCCTATCGCCTGCTGCATATGCTGCTCGCCAGTGTTTTGACCAGTGCCTTCCTGATCGCCGGCGTCTCGGCGTGGCGCACGCGCAGGGGCGTGGACGGACCGGCCACCGCCAAGGTGATGCGGGTGGGGGTGATCCTCGCAGCGGTGTGTATCCCGCTGCAGGTCCTGGTGGGCGACCTGCACGGACTCAACACGCTCGAGCACCAGCCGCAGAAGATCGCCGCCATGGAAGCCATCTGGGAGACCGGGGAGGGCGCGCCCTTTACCATTATCGGCCTGCCGGACGAGGAGACCCGCACCACGCGGCTCGCACTCGAGGTGCCCTACGCCGCCAGCCTGATACTCACCCACGAGTTGCGCGGCGAGGTTCGGGGCCTGGACAGTTTCGAGACGCACCCGCCGGTGCTCCCGCTGTTCCTGTTCTTCCGCGTCATGCTGGTTACGGCGGGCCTCATGCTGCTGGTGTCCTGGTGCGGCGCATTCAACTATTGGCGCGGGCGTGAGCCGGGTCCGCGCCTGCTCGCGGCCCTGTCCTTCATGACCTTCTCGGGCTGGGTCGCGACCCTGTCCGGGTGGTACGTCACGGAGATCGGCCGCCAGCCCTGGATTGTACAGGGACTGGTCGGCACGGCGGAGGTGGCCGCGGATCACCCGAGCGCCACCATCGCCGGCACACTGTTCGGTTACATCGGCCTCTACATCTTCCTGTTGTATTCCTATGTGCACGCGCTGCGCTACCTGTCGACCAAACCCGCGCGCTCCCTTGCCATGCTGCCGCAGCGCAGGTCGCGTGACGCGCAGGGGCTCTCGTAGTGGCCGACTTCCTGCCTGTGTTCTTCGTGTTTGCCATGGGGCTGTCGCTGCTGGTGTACGTTGTGCTCGACGGCTTCGACCTCGGTATCGGCATGCTGCTGCCGCTGGCCGATGAGGGCGACAAGAACGTGATGATCGCGTCCATCGGGCCGTTCTGGGATGCCAACGAGACCTGGATAGTCATGGGCGTGGGGGTGTTGCTGATCGCCTTCCCGCATGCGCACGGCATCGTCATGACGGCGCTGTACATCCCCGTCACGGTGATGCTGTTCGGACTGACGCTGCGCGGCGTGGCGTTCGACTTCCGCGTAAAGGCTGGCGACGATCGCCGCCGGCTGTGGAACAACGCGTTCTTCGGCGGCTCACTCGTGGCCTCCATGGCGCAGGGCTGGATGCTCGGCGCCTATATCACCGGGCTGGATCGCAGTCCCACGAGCTACGCCTTCGCCGTGCTCATCGCCGTAACGCTGCCGGCGCTGTACGTGATGCTGGGCGGCGCCTGGCTGATGATCAAGACGGAGGGCGAACTCTTCGAGCGCGCCGTGCGCTGGACGCGCAACGCATTGCTCCCGATGGGTGTGGGTCTGCTGCTGGTATCGATCGCCACGCCGCTCGTGAGCGAGCGCATCGCCGAGCGCTGGTTTACCCTGCCCAACGCCATCGGTCTCATGCCGATACCCGTGGCCTGCGCGGCGGCCTACCTCGTGATCGCCTGGCTGTTGCGCAGGCCCGACGTACTGCGCGGTGGCTATGGGCATTTCGTGTTCTATGCGCTGGTGCTGATCTGCCTGATGGCCGCTCTCGGGCTCGCCTACAGTATTTTTCCCGATATCGTGCTGGGGCGGATGACCCTGTTCGAGGCGGCGGCCGCAACCAGTTCCCTGGAGTTCATCTTCTGGGGGGTGGCGATCATTCTGCCCCTGATCGGGTTTTATTCCGCCTACGTCTACCGCGTGTTCTCCGGCAAGGCCACCGAACTCAGCTATGACTAGGGACCAGAGATCCGGGACTAGGGACTAGCGACCAGGGCTCAGTCCGGCAGGAATTCACGCGCGTCTACATCGATGCAGTGAGTGAGGTGGCGCTGGATCATGGTCAGGAACATGCGGTCGCTGCGCTCATCCGGCGTGGAGAACGTCGCGCCCAGCACCGTGATCAGGATGCCGTGCATCGCGTACTCCCGGTACTGCTCCCAACAATCCTGCTCGCTCAGTGTGACGCCCTCGCGATCGAGTTCCACGCGGTACCGCGCGATGAGTTCACGTTCCCAGGCGCGCCGGTCCTCCGGTGCGACACTGCCGCCGAGGAAGTACGACGCGTCGGTGAGCGCGCTGGATTCGCCCGGCGTCTGCCAGTCCACCGTGGTCGCGACATTGTTGCCGAACAACAGGTTTTCACTGCGAAAATCGCCGTGCGCGAGCGTTTTCGGCCCTTGCAGGCGGGTGACGAAATGGCGGTGGTGGCGCACGTAGTGCTCGCCGAATGCAATCATGCCAGCGTTCAGCCCATGGCCATAACGGTCGACGAACTCCGGCCAGGCCTGTTCCAGCAGCGCGGCGCCCATCTCGCCGCCATCGTCCCTGGCGGGGGACATGATGTGGTCCAGCCCTGCGATGCTCTCGTCGCCGTAGAAGGCCGCGGCGAGTCTGGCGGCCTGTGGCAGGGCGAGTTCAGCCTGCGCGCGGCTAGCGCCCTTCAGGTTGCTGCCGGGTTCGGCGGGCGCCATGTCCTCCATCAACAGGAGGAATTCGGTCCGGTCCGCGCTCAGTTCGCTGCCGTAGACGGCGGGCGTGCGCATCGTCGTGCGCGGCGCGAGGTCGCGATAGAACATCACCTCGTTGTAGTAGGCCCCGCCGGCACTGGCCATGGCGCGCGCGTGCTCGTCGGCGGCGGGCAGCTTGGCGATCAGGGTCGCCGGCGCCGTGTCGGATTCTCCGGTGTAACGCAGTGTGAGGCGCACGTTGTCGCCCATTTTGCCCGTGCCGATGACGCGGTGCTCGAAGCCGCTCACCTCGCCGCTGCCGAGATGGCCGCTCTCCCTGAGGTAGCGGGTCAGGCGGGCTGCGTCGAGTTCTTCTGGGGTAGTGGGGAAGTCCGCCATGTGTCGTGTCTCGTCAGCTGTGTCGGGGTAGCAATAATAAGGGAGCAGTACGGTCGTGCCAGTGCACGGCGCGAATAGTGCGTGATGGTGAAGCAGGCTGAACCGTTGCCGGGTAGTTACAACAGCGGCGCGAACAGGCGCGCCGCGCCCATCGCGAAGGGGAACCACGCGGGCTTGTCCTCGATATCCTCAAGGGTGACCTGCCGGCACAGCCGGAAGTCCGCCTCCAGCATAGTGTGCACCTGTGTTGCGAACGCCCGGTTCTCCACCAGTAGCGTAATCTCGAAGTTCAGGCGGAACGAACGATTGTCGAAGTTTGCCGTGCCCACGCCCGCCGTGGCGTCGTCCATCAGCACGACTTTCTGGTGCGTAAAGCCGCCCTGGTAGCGATAGACCTTGACGCCCAGCGGCATCAGTTCGCGGGTGTAGGACCAGTTGGCCATCGCGATGACGTAGCCCTCCGCCTTTTCCGGGATCATGACCCGCACGTCCACTCCGCGCAACGCGGCAAGCTGCAGGGCGGAGATGATCGCGCGATCGGGCACGAAGTAGGGACTGGCGATCCAGATGCGCTCCCGCGCGGATACGATGAGCTCGTGGTACATCAATCCCGCTTCCTCGTAATGGCTCGCGGGGTCGGACGGGAAGACCAGCACGCGACAGTCGCCCGCACCGGTCGCGGAGAAGTCCCAGTCGATATCGAGTACGCGACGTGTCGCCCACAGCCAGTCCGTGGCGAAGGCCAGTTCCGCGCCGTGCACGGCGGGGCCCTCGATGCGGGCGTGGGTGTCGCGCCAGGGGCCGAGGCGGCGATCGCCGTACTGGTACTCGTCGCCGACATTGAGGCCGCCAATCCAGGCCTCCCGCCCGTCGACGACCACGACCTTGCGGTGATTGCGGAAATTGAGCTGCAGCCGGTTGCGGCGCCCCTGCGTGGTGTTGAACGGCACCACCTCAACACCGGTCTGCACGAGTTCCCGGTGCAGGCGCGTGCCGGCAAAACTGTAGCTGCCGATCTCATCGTACAACAGGCAGACACGCACGCCCGAGCGCGCCCGGTCGCACAGCAACTTGCCCAGCCGGCGACCCACGCGGTCGTCGCGGATGATGTAGAACTGGAAGAGGATATAGGCGCGCGCCCGCTCCAGGCCCTGCGCGATGCTGTCGAAGGTCTGCTCCCCGTCGATCAGCAGTTGCACGGTGTTGCCGCGTGTTGTCGGCATGCGCGCGAGCTCGCCGAGGCTGGCGAACACCGGTGTCTCGGGCGTCACGATATAGTCGCGCAGCACGCTCGCGCGACCGGACATCAATGCGCTGGAACGCGCCTCCAGGTCGCTGCGCTGCTCGAGGTAGCCGTCGAAGCGATTGCGGCCGAAGACGAGGTAGACCGGCACTGTCAGCAGCGGCATCAGCAGCAGGGAGATCGTCCAGGCAATTGCGCCCTGGGGCGTGCGCGCCTTGAGCATGGCCTCGAACGCGGAGGCCACCCCGAGCACATAGGCCAGCGCCGTGACCAGGCCCGCGATCTCGAGGTAGGGCAGGTTGTCCATTGCCACGCAGTCTAGCAGGCGTGCTCGCAGGGCGTCATCGGGGAGCGGCAAGCCGGCGCACCCGGTGTGCCGCACCTCCGATCAAGATCAGCCCTGCGGCGCGAATTCCAGCACCTGCTGGAACGTGGGCCGGTTGGTCGCGCGGAACGTGTTGGGGATCAGGTTGGGTATGAAGCCGGTCCGTTGACCCTCCTTGAGCCAGGTGTCCGGATCGTTCCCGCGCGTCACCGCCAGCTCCGCGCTGACACTTTCGACGGCGGCCCACAGGGCGTCGCGGCACGTCGCGAGATCACCGTTGCCGCAGTACTGCAGGTTGAAGGGCCCCTCGACACTCTGCCCGAGCAGCCTGCGCAGGTCCTTGTCCAGCAGGCTCGATGCGTTGTCGCCGGTCAATCCGCGGCGGCTGGCCAGGGCGTCGATCGTG
Source organism: Gammaproteobacteria bacterium (assembly GCA_030428835.1). Classification (GTDB taxonomy): domain Bacteria; phylum Pseudomonadota; class Gammaproteobacteria; order Pseudomonadales; family Halieaceae; genus Marimicrobium. The sequence goes on from JAUIEP010000056.1 coordinate 20,268, forward strand.
GTGCCGAACACGGGGCTCAGCGCCGCGCGCACGAGCGGCTCGAACAGCGCGTCGAAGATCGTCGGTCCCGCGTGATCGTTGAAGCCGTCGTCGTCCGCGTCCAGCCGCGGCGCGTCGTCGGCCACCCACGCGTCCAGCAGGTCCACCACGTCGGCGGCCAGCGCACTCGGTGTGCCGCCGCTGCGTAACACTTCGCTGACGATGGGCCACAGCGTGGAGCGCACGTCCTCCGTCGCGGCGCGGTTCATGATGCCGACGACCTCGCGCAGGTGGGCGCGGTCCGGGAACCGGTCAAAGCCCTCGACGCGGTGGACGGAGCCGAAGGGCGTGTCGTCGCCGTGCATGAAACCCGGCGCCGACTGGTTGTTCCAGTTCAGCAGGCGGCCGCCCGGACCCGTGCTGGCGTGGGGGTGCTCGTCCAGGGCCAGGAAGCCCTGCCATTCGTACTCGCCCGTGCCGAGCGTCGGCAGGCGCCGGTCCAGTCCAGGCGCGCGCACGGGCAGGTAGCCGGAGGCGAAGTAGGCGATATCGCTGCGCGAGACATAGCCCCAGTTGAACGTGAAGCCGAAGTTGTTGGCCGTGGCGTAGAAGTCCTCCGGCGTGGCGGCGTCGCCCTCCGTCATGCCCTTCAGCGCGATCAGGTTGAGGCCGTCGCGGCCGAAGGTGGAGCGCTTGCGCGTCAGCGCGATGGGCACACCCTCGGATGTGGCCGTGCCGATCATCGGGCCGTGCACCGACACCGGGTAGACGAGCGGCGTGCTGCCAAGTGTGCCCGCATTGAAGATCTCGAAGGGTATGCACTCGCCGTTATGGAGGTAGTGCAACGAGGCGCGGGTCGGCTCCGAGCCGTCCGGTTCACACAGCATCTCCACGAAGACGTCGCGGACGTCCTGGTTCGCGGAGGTGAGGCTCCAGGCGTAGTCCCTGGTGCGCCCGATCAGCATGTACATGGACAGCCCCGGGACACCGACCCCCTGGGCCTCGATGCCCGGCGCCTTGAGGTGAATCTGTTGCACGATCTCGGGATAGTAGTACCCGAGCTGCGGCCCCATCACGGCGAGGCTGGTGTTATTTACCGACTGCGGCGCGCCCACGATCAGCCAGTTCGACGCCTGTTTCGAGGGCGGCGGATCGGCCGCGGGCACGAAAATCGCGTCCTCGGACTCAGCGCTCGCGGCGGCGAAGGTGCCGTCCCGCGGGTCCAGGGACTCGATGGAGCCTTCGTCGATGATGACGCTGCCGGTGACCGCGCCCCCGGTGAAGATGCCGTACTCGAAACGCTCGTCGAGTGTCGTCGGTGCTTCCGGGTCGTCGAACAGCATGGCGTCGTCCCAGGCCTGCTGCCCGACGCCGTCGCCGAGCCCGTTGACCAGGATGGACAGGAACTCCGAGTTCCGCGCCTCCGCGCCGCCGCCGGCGCCGAAGATGGAGCCGATGAACGCGGTGACCGCGATCACGTCGTTCACGGTGTAGGGGTTGTCGTTGGCGATGCCCATCGCGGTCTCGTAGGCGTTCATGCCGTCCGCGTAGGCCTGGGCATCGGACAACACCTGGCGCCCGTCGTCGCCGTACAGTTCCACCAGCAGGTCCTTCTGGTCCGACACGAGCTGCTCGGTTGCCGCGCTGGGCGTGAACGACTGGGCGCCGGTGACCAGCGAGAAGGCGTTGATGCCGGGCACGTCCGCGACCGCAACGCGAGCGGGCCCGCGCCCCAGGTTGATCAACAGCGCGCGGTCGCGCCGCGTTACCCAGCCCGCGCCGAAGGCCATGTCCTCGCGCGTGTCGCCCGTGATGTGGGCAATGCCGAATTCATCGTAGAGGATCTCCACGCCGGGCCGGCCGGTGGGTTCCACGGTGGTTTCTCCCACGGGCTCGAAGTTCTCCGGCAGGAACAGGCGCTCGATGTCCTCGTCCGTGACGTTGTCGCGCAGCGGGGTCAGCCCGTCGTAGAGCGGTAACTGGTCGAAGGAATTATCCGTGGTGTTGGGAAAGCCGCCGAAGTTGCCCGGGGGCAGGATGTAGTAGGCGCGGTCCTGTTGCGCGCGCGGCGGGTTGTCGGAGCCGTCGGAGCAGCCGGTGAGGGTGAGGGCTGCTGCGAGCAGGGGGGTGAACAGTGAGCCGAACAGGCGTCGGGAAGGGTGCGGGTGCGACACGATAAACCTCCGGTCGTTATTGTGTAATCAGGCTCTGCGGCCAGGTGCCTTATTCTAGACTCTGGCGCGCTTCGCGTCTTGCGTGCGCGAACATCCGGGCCGCGAGCAACGGTTCACGCGTCGCTGTGCTACCTTAAGGCAGCGTGCAGCCCGGGGAGGCGCCATGACCAGAAAGCAAGATTTCACCCGTCGTCGCCTGCTGGGTGTGACAGCCGCCACCGTGGGCACGCTGGCACTGGGCGCTTGCGGCCGCGCGCCCGGGGAGCGCTACAACGACGCGGATGTCGCGTTGCTGGCCAGGCAGCGCGAGGAGGAGGCCGCGGCGAGCGGCAAGGGGCCGTTCGGGCGCCAGGTCTACCGCGGCTACCGCGGGCTCGTAGAACTGCCGTGGTTCGGGCTCGACGGCGACGGCCAACTGGTGATCACGGACGACAGCGTCCCGCTGGCCGTCGATGTCCACGGCCACCTCGGCATGTCCGTATTATTCCGCCCGCATCTCGATCTCACTGCGCAGACGCCGCGCGTGCGCCACCTGTTGGACTGCGACGAGCCGGGCAACGAGTGCGACCTCGATCTCGACGTCTATGCCAATACCAACTTCTCGCCCGCGGCGCTCGACGCATTACAGAGCCACACCGTGGCGCAGGGCCTCTGGGGCAGCGAGTTCTCCGCGACGCAGACCGCGCCCAATCTCCTGCGGGAGATGGACGCCATGCGGGTGGAACACACCCTGCTGCTGCCGATCAAGCTGGGCCTGCCCTTCGGCGATCGCCTCACCGAGGACTGGCGCACGGCAGTGAAGAGCGCAGGGCTCGGCGAGCGCCTGCACGTCGGACTCTCCGTGCATCCGGAGGATGAGGATGCCCCCGCGCAACTGCGCGAACAGGCCAGGCGCGGCGGGCGCATCGTCAAGTTGCACCCGACCGTGCAGCGCTTCTACCCCGATGATCCGCGCGTCATGCCGTTGTACGAGGAGTGCGAGCGCCTGGGCCTCGTGGTCTTCTACCACGGCGGTCGCGCGGGGATCGAGCCGGACTCCTCGCACCCCTACGCCATGCCGCGGCACTACGAGGGCCCCCTGCGCGACTTCCCCGGGCTCAATTTCATACTCGGGCACGCCGGCGCGCGCGACAATGCCGCGATGGTCGATCTCGCCGTGCGCTACGACAACGCCTGGCTGGGCATTCACGGGCAGAGTGTGAGCAACCTCGCCACGATGATCGAGCGGACCGGCGGGCAGCGCCTGTTGTTCGGCACCGACTGGCCCTTCTATCACCTGGGCATGTCGCTGGCCAAGGTGCTGCTGGCGACCCAGGGTCCCGGGGGCGCAGGCCCGCGCCGCATGATCCTGCGCGAAAACGCCGTGGCGCTGTTCGACGGCACGTTCTCCTGACCGGGCGCTCCGGGCCACCCAAAAAAATTTTCGCTTCCTGCATCCAACGGGCGACCGCGCTGCATCTACAGGGGCAGGAAGTTGACTAGCGGAGGAAAGCGATGGAATCGACAGCAATGGGGCTGGGAGCCTTCGGGTTCTGGCTGTTTATAGCCGCCTGTGTGCTGGGCGGTATCTGGGATGCGGCGCGCAAGCGGGAGTCGCAGCAGGAGACCCTGCGCCGGCTCATCGAGAGCGGTCGCGATATCAACCCCGAGGTCATCGATCAGGTCATGCGCGCCGGGCGTCGCGACGACACGGTCGCGCGCGACCTCAAGGTGGCGGGCCTGATCGTGGGTTGCATCAGTCCCGGGCTCGCCGTGATGGGGCTGCTGCTGCGCCAGGTCAACGCCGCGGCACTGCTGCCCCTGCTGGGTGCCGCGGCCCTGACCGCCTGTATCGGCGGCGGGCTCCTGTGGGCGGCGCGCACCGCGGCGGCCGCGGATCGCGCGCGCGACGGCGCCCGGGGCCGCGGCGCGGGCTAGATGCCCCTGCGCGCCGGCCATTACGCCGAGGGCGCCGAGGCGCTCCTGGTGGCTCTTGCCCTTAAGGGGGATGTGCGGGCGTTCGAGGAGCTGACGCGCAGGCGGCAGTCGTGGATCCGCCAGCTACTGCGTCGCTGCTGCCTCGATGAGCACCTCGCGGACGACCTCGCCCAGGAGGTGTTTCTCACCGCCTGGCGCAAGCTCCGGCAGCTCCAGGAACCGGACAGGCTGGCGGGCTGGCTGCAGCGCATCGCCATCACCACCTGGCTGCAACACCAGCGTCGCGCGCAACTGCCGACCGGGCCGGTGGTGGTGGAGGAACTGCCCGCCGCCGACCGCAGGCCGGACGTCGCGCGGGATCTGGATCGCGCCCTGGCCACGCTGCCCGCCGACCAGCGCCTGTGCGTCGTGCTCTCCTACCACGAGGGGCACAGCCACAACGAGATCAGCCAGATGACGGAACTGCCCCTCGGCACGGTGAAGTCACACATTGCGCGCGGTAGCGCCGCACTGCGCGAGCATCTGGCAAGTTACAGGAGTCGCACATGAGCGATGGCATGATGGAAGAACACGACCCCGAGTTGCTCGCACTGTTCGCGCAGGCGGAACACGACCTGCCGGGGGAGGATTTCGTCGCGGGCGTCAGCGCCGCGATAGACCGGGCACGGCAGCGCAGGCGCGTGCGCAACGTGAGCCTGGCCTGCCTGTTCGTCCTGCTGGAGTGGCTGCTGGACACGCCCCTGAGCCAGGGACTGGGCCAGTTGGCCGTTGCGCTGGAGTCGACGCTGGTGCCGGTGACGACCCCCTGGTTGCAACTGCTCCTGGCGCCCGTGAACAGCCTCGCGGGCGTGGTGGGCCTGTCTCTGCTGCTCCTGCATAGCATCTACCGCAGGGTGTGGAACTGACGCCGGCACTCAGTCGCCCGTGTACTCCGGGCTGCCGGGTGCGCGATAGCGGTCCAGCGGACTGCGCCTGGCGTCGCTGCCGTAGTAGTGACCGGAGCCGTGGGGAGCGCCGAACAGCAGGTGCATGATCGCAACCGTGCCGTGTTCGGGAGGTTTCATGCCCATGTCGGCGGGAGAGACACCGCGGCTCTTTGCAGCGGGCCGCGTGAGGTCCGTCTCGATGTAGCCCGGCGTGCAGGCGTTGATCACGAGATGCGGGTGCTCCCGCGCCAGCAGGAGCGTGTAGAGCGTGACGCAGGCCTTGCTGAAGCCGTAGGGGTTGTGCGGCTCGAGTCCCAGCTTCTCGAATCCCGCGGTGTCGTCGCCCAGTGCGACCACCTCGTCGATGAGCGCCTGCAGGGCGGGCCACTCAATGCCCGCGTCCTGGAAGAATGCCTGGCGCGCGGCGCTGCAGCCACTCACGAAGCGCGGCGCCGAGGCCGAGGACACGTTGACCAGTCGGCCGCCGTTCCCGAGCAGCGGCAGGAATGCATCGCACACGCGTTTCACCCCGAGCGTGTTGACGTTCACCACCTGCGCCATGTCGTGGGAACCCAGCCCGATGCCGGCGTTGTTCACCACGCCGTACAGCGCGGCTCCGTCGCCGGGCAATGACGCGGCAACCGCCTCCCTCGCGGCGCGCACGGATTCGTCGCTGGACACGTCGATCTTGAGGTACGCCACCCGGTGCTCCGCACCCGGGTGCAGCGCACGCAGGCTGTGCACCGCTGCCATGCCGCGATCAGGGTCCCTGGAACCCAGCAACACGTGCGTATCCCCGGCGAATGCCAGTATCGCCTTCGCCGTCGCAAATCCTATGCCCTTATTGGCGCCGGTGATGAGTACCTGCCTGATGGGACCTCCCTAGGCCGGAATCGCCTTCTTCCACCGGCCGCGGTAAAAACGCCAGCCTAACATGGCCGCCTTGGTGATGTAGTCGCCCACGAGCGCCGCGTAGACCCACTCCACCGGCAAGGCCAGCGCGGTGGCCACCGCTGCGAGCCCGAGGCGCACGAAGATCAGTGCGATGATCGTGGCCACCAGCGGGAAGCGGGTGTCACCCGCCCCGCGCAGCCCGCCGCCGAGCGCCCAGTCCACGGCCATGAAGGGCATCATCGCGCCGAGCAGGTAAACGAAGTGCACGGCCAGTTCCACCGTTCGCTCCTCGTCGATAAAGACGTGCACCAGCGGCTCGGCGTACGCCATGCTGAGCGCACCGATCGCGACCATCGCGATCACGGCGTAGATCATGCAGCGCCAGCCGGCGCGGGCGGCGCCCGGCGGGTCGCCCGCGCCAAGGTGCTGCCCCACCAGGGTCGAACTCGCCACGGAGAAGCCGAGCCCGATGGTGATCGCGACCAGCAGGACGTTCACACCGACGTTGTAGGCGGCGAACGCCTCGGTGCCGTAGAAGTTGCCGATGATCACCAGGAAGCCCATGAAGCCGGCCTGGATGACGAACTGTTCCATGGCCGCGGGATAACCGATGTCGAACAGCCGTCGCATGCGTTCGCGCACCAGCGCGCCGCTCACCCCTGCGGGCAGCGCGATGCGACCGCCCAGCCACAACCACAGGAGAAAGGCGCCGCCGAGAGTGAAGGACAGCCCGGAGGCCAGGGCGACGCCGATCACGCCCAGCGCGGGCAGGCCGAAGTGGCCGAAGGTCAGGACATAGAGCAGCGGTATGTTGACGAGGTTGATGCCGCCAGCGACCCAGAGCGGCGTCCAGGCGTCGCCCGTGGCACGCATCGCCGCCGAGATTATCGCCGTAACGGCGATCGAGAAATTGAAAACCGACAGCCAGCGGATATTGTCCTCCGCCAGGTGCCACGCCTCGTCCTCCAGCCCGAACGCCCCGGCGAGTTGGCCGGCGAAGCCGAAGCCGACCAGCGTGATCGGCAGCGCCACGCCACAGGCCAGCACCAGAGAGGCGCTCGTCACGCGCCCCGCCTCGGCGCGGTCGTTCGCGCCCCACGCACGCGCCACGAGGGCCGTGGTGCCGATGCTGACGGCCATCATCACCGCCTGCATGAGGAAGAAGATGCGCTGGCCGGCGCCGACGGCCGCCAGCGCCTCGGTGCCGAGTTCGCCGACCACGCGCGTCTGCACCAGGCCCACCAGCGTGAAACTCAGGTTGCCCAGGATGGAGGGCAGCGCCAGGTGCCAGATACCGGGCCGTCTGGTGGCGCCGGCGTCAACCGCGCCGTCTTGTCTGTCGTGTGTGTCGGTCATGGGGCAGGACTGGGCTGTTCCGCGGTGGCGGTAGCGGAACCAAAACGCTGATTGTAACGTAAGCGCTCGGGAGATTGTGCCAGTCGATAAGGTGACACTGGATTGGACAAAGAACGGTCTCTGGGGAATTCGGTTATCAGGCGCGGTGCCAAGGAGCATGAGCGCATACCCGTTTCCAGGGGCGTCTGGTGACAGGACGCGGCCGGCGAGGCGTCGCCAGCCGAGCCTGTACACGGATGTACGCTTTTTGGCGGTCCCCGGTAACGGGTATGCGCTCATGCTCCGCCTTCAGTGAAAACCCTGACCAGCGTCACCAAGACATCCATCCCGCTTGTACAGAACCGTGATTACGCCTTCCATCACGGCCCCAATGACATTATGTTAGGGCGCCTGCCAGGAGGAAATATGCCAGAACAGTTCCAGGAAGAGGTGCGCCAGTGGGTGGCCGACAGCCTGCCCGACGCGCTCAAGGGTGAGGATATCGGCATGTACGGTCCCGCCAGTCGCTCACCGG
>JAUIEP010000261.1 GCA_030428835.1 Gammaproteobacteria bacterium
CACGTGGATGGTCTCGATGGGGCATGCCCCGGGCGCCAGGTCGTCCCAGACACCCATGTCCTCGTAGATCAGTCGCGAACCGTAGCTGAGCGCGGTCGAGCGCGCGTCGAAGGAGGGGTGCCAGGCGGCGGGTTGTCCGGCTTCGGGTTGCGGCAGGGCGAAACTCTCCACCAGGAGGAGCCGCGTGGATTCGGGCAGGGTTGCGCCGAGCCGCAGCGCCAGGCTGATGCCGACCATGCCGCCGCCGGCCACCACGATGTCGTAATCGCGTGCCATTACCCCGCCATCAGCGCCTCGATCTCGTCCGCCTGCCGCGGCGCACCCTCGGAGATGACCTCGCAGCCCTGCTCGGTAACCACGACGTCGTCCTCGATGCGAATGCCGATGCCGCGCCACTTCCTGGCGACCCGGGTGTTGTCCGCCGCCACGTAGATGCCGGGTTCCACGGTCATGACCATGCCGGGTTCCAGCAGCCGCCACTGCTCCTCCACGCGGTAGTCGCCCACGTCGTGCACGTCCAGGCCCAGCCAGTGCCCCACGCGGTGCATGTAGAACTCGCGGTAAGCGCCCTTCTTGATCAGCGTGGCCACGCGGCCCTTCAGCAACCCCAGCTTCACCAGGCCCTCGGTGATGACCCGCACGCTGGCGTCGTGGGGCTGGTTCCAGTGATTGCCGGGCCTGACCTGTTTGATCGCCGCCGCGTGCGCCCGGAGCACGATGTCGTACAACTGGCGTTGCTCCTTGCTGTACGTGCCGCCGACCGGGAACGTCCGCGTGACATCCGAGGCGTAGTTGTCCAGTTCACAGCCCGCGTCGACCAGGACCAGGTCACCGTCGCGCAGCTTCGCGTCGTTCTCCACGTAGTGCATCACGCAGGCGTTGGCGCCGCCACCGACGATGCTGGAGTAAGCCGGGAAGCGCGCACCGCCCATGGCGAAGGCGTGCTGCAGCTCGGCCTCGAGCTGGTACTCGAACAGGCCGGGGCGACAGGCCTGCATGGCGCGCCGGTGCGCCCTGGCGCTGATCTGCGCGGCGCGCTTCATCAGCCGGATTTCGGCGGCGCTCTTGTACAGGCGCAGTTCATGCAGCATGTGGTCCAGGTCGGTGAACTCGCCGGGCGGCACGGCGCCGGAGGCCTCGCGCGCGCGGATGCTGTTGACCCAGTCCATGATCTGCCGGTCGAAACCCGCACTGCGGCCCATGGAGTAGTACACGCGCTCGCGGCCCTCGATGAGGCCGGGCAGGATGTCGTCGATGTCACCGACCGGGAAGGCGTCGTCGGCGCCCAGCCGCTCGCACACGCCCTCGGGTCCGAGCCGGCGCCCCTGCCACAGCTCCAGCGTGGGGTCGCGGTCGCGGCAGAACAACACGAACTGGCCGTGACGTCGGCCGGGCAGCAGCACGAGCACGGCGTCCGGCTCGTTGAATCCGGTGAGGTAATAGAAGTCGGAGTCCTGGCGGAACGGATACTCGGTATCCCGGCTGCGGATACTCTCCCGCGCGGAGGGAATGATCGCGATGCTGTTGGCGTCCATGAGCGCCATGAAGTTCCTGCGGCGCCGCGCGTACTCGGCTTTGCTGATGCCCACGGCCGTGCCCTAGTGCAGTGCGCGCGGTGCGCCGGGCGCGTCGTCGCCGCCCGCGCCCCGTTCGAGGAACAGGTTGAGCGCGGCAAAGCGCAGGTACTCCACGAGTTCCGTGTAGCTGCTCTCGGACTCCTCCTCCGATTCGTCCTCACCCACCGCCGCCTCGGCGATGGCGCCGATGTCGCGCAGGATCTCGCCGCCGTCTTCCGACAGGCCGGCCGCCGCGCCGCCGCCCGCCGCTACCTGGGCAAAACCCGCGAGGAAGCCCTTGCACCAGTCGGCCAGCGCGCCGGTGCGGGAATCGATATCGACGCCGTCATCCGGCAGCAGCAGGTTGAAGCTGAACTCCTCGTCGGCCAGGGCGGCGCCCGAGACGCTGTAGAGCCGCAGCAGCGCCTCCGCCAGTTCGCCGTGCGCATTGACATCCAGCGCGTGGGCCAGGCCGTCCAGGCCGCGCTCGGCCTCCGGCGCCGCGCCGGCGCACAGCAGGCCGCACAGGCAACCGTGCAGCCGCGCGGGCGAGGCATCCACGCCCTGCTCCAGCAGGTGGTCCGCCAGTTCGTCGAAATCGAACACGGCATTGTCATCGGAAAGCGAGTCAAACATTCGTTTTACGCACGCGCGTGAGCACTTCGACCGTTTGCTGCGAAATACCCGGCAGGCTTTTGAATTCTATGAACTTTGTGTCGTTGACCTAAAAAACAAGCGACACTATAGTTGGGTTCCAAATAATTCCCAACACAGTATACCTGCATGGCGGACGACCAACTCAAAGAGCTAGAAAAAAAGATCGATGAACTGATCGAACTGTGCCGGGAACTCAACCGGGAAAACCAGGCCCTCAAAGCGGACAACGCCGGCTGGCGTGCGGAGCGCCAGGACCTGATCAGCAAGAACGAACTGGCACGCACCAAAGTTGAAGCAATGATAGACCGCCTGCGTGCGATGGAGTGATCTCGTGAGCCAGCCCAATACCGTTACGGTCAAAATCCTCGACAAGGAATACCAGGTCGCCTGCCCCGAAGAGCAGGAAGCCGAACTGGTCAGTTCCGCCAAGTACCTCGACAAGCAGATGCGCGGTATCCGCGACTCCGGCCGCGTTATCGGCCTGGAGCGCATCGCGGTGATGGCGGCGCTCAACACCAGCTACGAACTGCTGCAGGCCTCGGCGCAACCCGGCGAGCAGGCAACACCCGACGGCAACACCGTGAAGCGCCTGGCCAACAAACTCGACGAGGCGCTATACGATCTGCGCCAGCTCGAAATCAACTGAAAATTTGCCGACTATCCCCCAGAAATGGTGGCGGGGACCCTGTTTTTCTGAGCTATAATTCTCCCCGGGTCCCTGGTGTATGCGCCAGACTTACAGTCCCTGAGCCGATATTATGTATCCGGGGGTTCCTCGATGCTGCTGGTGTGCAGGTCCGGTCTCAACCGGGAAGCCTTATGTAGCGCAGGAGCCACCACCTTGAACCATCGGGTTCAAGGGCCGTTCTGTCAGCGGTATACCGGGAATCCCATTAATTCCTCCGGGCGTGTGTACTGACACATGTCCGACCACTCCTCACTGAAGTCAGATCTGCGCCGGCGCCTGCGCCGCTTGCGGCGGTCGCTGACGCCCGAGCAACACGCGCGCGCGGCCGACGGTATCGTGACACAGTGCGCCCGGCTGCCGCCCTGGGCGGACGCGCAACACATCGGTGTTTACCAGGCCGCGGATGGTGAAGTAGACACCACCGCGCTGGCCGCGGCGATGCGCGCCGGTGGCAAGACACCGTACCTGCCCGTGGTCGAGGGCAAACGCCTGCGCTTCGCACAGTGGCGCAGTGACGATGCGCTGACCGCCAACCGTTTCGGGATCGGCGAACCGCATACAGGCCTCGCGCGCTGCGACGCGCAGGCGCTGGACATCCTCTGCCTGCCCGTCGTGGCATGGGACCGCTCCGGTGCGCGCCTCGGCATGGGCGGCGGTTACTACGACCGCACACTCGAGCGCGAACCGCGACCGCTGCTGGTGGGATTGGCACACAGTTGCCAGGAGATAGAGACGTTACCGCGCGACGCGTGGGACGTCGCACTCGACTGGGTTGTTACGGAGTCGGAATGCCTGCGCTGCCGCAGGGCCTGATCAGTCGTCGATGAAGATGCCGGCGTGCAGCTCCGAGGCGGGCGCGGCCACGGTGTCGTTGGACGCGAGGGGCAGCAGCAGGGTCAGCACCACACCGAGCCCGAACAGGGCCACCAGTATCACTATGGAGTCAGGTCTGCGCTTTCCCATCGTCGTTACGTTAACCGTGCAGTAGTAGTTGCCGCGTTATTTCCTGGTTACCGACCGCGTCACGGCTCGCCTGGCCACCCGGTCGGATGTGTTGCCGCAATGGCGCTGCCGGACATCTTATTTTTGTGAATTATTCACAATTTGAACCTAGCTTAGTACAGGACCAGAAAAAAGGAAACCCCCGCAGGCCGCACGGGCGCTACGTTTCAGCGATAGTGGTTAATTATTGCCCAGGTAGAGCCGGTAGGCCGGGTTGTCGGTCTCTTCCCAGTGGCGATAGCCGATGTCGTCCAGCACCCGGCGGAAGTCGCGGCGCTGGTGCCGGGGCACCTGGATGCCGATGAGGATCCTGCCGTAGGCGGCGCCGTGGTTGCGGTAGTGGAACATGGAGATGTTCCAGCGCTGG
>JAUIEP010000057.1 GCA_030428835.1 Gammaproteobacteria bacterium
CCGTCTCGAGAAGGGCCTGGTCACCGTGCGCCCGATCGCGGGCACGCGGCGCCGTGGCCATACGGAGGAGGAGGACAGGGCGATGGAGGAGGAGTTGCTGGCGGACCCCAAGGAGATCGCCGAGCACCTCATGCTCATCGACCTCGGCCGCAATGACGTGGGTCGCATCGCCGTCACCGGGTCGGTGGAACTCACCGACAAGATGGTGGTGGAGCGTTACTCGCACGTCATGCACATCGTGTCGAACGTGACCGGCCACCTGCTGCCGGGCAAGTCGGCCATCGACGTGCTGCGCGCGACCCTGCCGGCGGGCACGCTGTCCGGCGCACCCAAGATTCGCGCGATGGAGATCATCGACGAGCTGGAACCCGTGAAGCGCGGCGTCTATGGCGGCGCGGTGGGCTACATCTCGTGGGCCGGCGACATGGATACCGCTATCGCCATCCGCACCGCGGTCATCAAGGACGGCAAGCTGTATGTGCAGGCCGGCGGCGGCGTGGTGGCGGACTCGGTGCCCAGGCTGGAGTGGAAAGAGACGCACAACAAGGCGCGGGCGATGTTCCGCGCGGCGTCGATGGTGCTCGGCAGCGACTGAACGTGGCGGGGCTACCCCTCGGCAGCCCCCGCTTCTTCCTTTTCGTCAGGATAGAAATCCCACAGTGCGTACTGACCCTTGATGCAGTAGGAAATGCTGTCGGGCCCCTGCATCTGTGTCGGCTGGAAGCGGATGGTCGGGTCTGTGTAGTGCATGCCCACCTGCACACCGGTGCCCGCGCCGACGAGGCCGGGCGGTGCGCATTTGAAGTACTTGTCCCAGTACTTCTCGGAATAGAACACGGCGCAGTACGGCAGGTTCAGGTACTCGTCCAGGAACACGAAGCCGCCGTCGACGACGTGCGGCCAGAGGTTTATGAGAACGTCATGCAGGCTGGAGTAAAAATCGACATCGATGAACATGAGGCAGATATCGCCCTCGTGATGCGGCGTCGTGTTCTCGAACCAGCCCTGGTGGAAGCTGCACACATCGTAAGCGCCATAGCGACGGATGTTGTCCTGCACCTCTTCGAGGGTCCCGCCGAAGATCCCGGGAATGAAGCCTTTCTTGAAGGTCTTCTCAGCGATGACGTCGCCCTCCACCGGCGGCGGCAGCCCCTCGAAGGAGTCGTAGATCTTCATCCTGCGCCCGATCAGCTTGCAGACGAGCGAGATGTTCACGCTGGCACCGCCCTTCCAGCAGCCGCACTCGACCACGTCGCCCGGTGTTTCCGGCGGGATCTCCAGGAGTTTCATGGCGATGACGAGATGCGCACGCCAGGAGGTGCCGGAGGTGACCCGCGCGTTGTTCAGCCAGAAGCGGAAGCCCAGTGCGATACGGCGCGGCCAGGTCATGCCGTACCCGGGATGCACCTTGGGGGAATAGGTGAGGAAGAAGATCGCCATGGGCGCGGTGAGGAACCCGTGGGTTGCGCGCACGAATTTGGCCAGGGACTTCTTCAGTTTATTGTTGTTCATGGCGTGTATTCGTCAGTCAACGGAAGGCCTGCGCGCGGTTCGCGGCGAATGGTTGGCCCGCCGTGCTTGGCTGTCACGTCCCCGGCGGCTGAATTACTGCCCCATCAGCCAACTGGATCCAGCGCAGAGCATAAGCCAATGGGGGGTGCGCTTACCAGCGCCCACGCGCGCGGCGCTGTGAACCTGAGCACACTATCGGTGGAAGTCGATGCACTCCACGACCGGTACGCGCGCCGGTTGCGACCTTCGTACCTGCCTTCCTATTCCCATGGAAATTGGCGAGAATGCGCCTTCTCGCGGCATCCCCACGGCCTCGCGGGGCGCGCCGCAAGGAACTCACTATGCTGCTGATGATCGACAACTACGACTCCTTCACCTACAACGTGGTGCAGTACCTTGCGGAGCTCGGTGCGGATGTGCACGTGGTGCGCAACGACGAGATCGAGGTGGAAGAGATCGAGGCGCTGGCGCCCGAGCGGATCGTGATTTCGCCGGGGCCCTGCACGCCCAACGAGGCCGGTATATCTATGGCGGTGATCGAGCGTTACGCGGGCAGGTTGCCCCTGCTCGGCATCTGCCTCGGGCACCAGAGTATCGGCCAGGTCTTCGGCGGCGAGGTTGTGCGCGCGCGCCGGGTGATGCACGGCAAGACCTCCGCCATCCATCACCGTGGCGAGGGCGTCTTCGCGGGGCTCAGCCAGCCTTTCGAAGCCACCCGTTACCACAGCCTGGTGGTGGCGAAGGAGAGCCTGCCCGACTGCCTGGAGATTACCGCCTGGACGCAGACCGAGGGCGGTGACGTGGACGAGATCATGGGCCTGCGCCACAGGGATCTGGCGATCGAGGGTGTGCAGTTTCACCCGGAGTCCATACTGACCGCGCACGGACACGACCTGTTGCGCAACTTTCTCGAACTGTAGGGAGACGCCCTATGAATATTTCCGATGCACTCGCTGCCGTTGTGGCCCACAGGGACCTGAGCAAGGAAGAGATGACCGATGTCATGCGCGACGTGATGTCGGGCGAAGCCACCGACGCGCAGATCGCGGGGCTCCTGGTGGGCCTGCGCATGAAGGGCGAGACCACGGAGGAGATCGCCGGTGCCGCCCAGGTGATGCGCGACCTCGCCACGCCGGTCGACGTCGAGGACCCGCACCTGGTGGACCTGGTGGGAACAGGGGGCGACGGCGCCAACCTGTTCAATGTCTCCACCGCCGCCACGTTCGTTGTCGCCGCGGCGGGCGCCAAGGTCGCCAAGCACGGAAATCGCGGCGTCTCCAGCGCCAGCGGCAGTTCCGACGTGCTGGAGGAGTTGGGCATGCCGCTCGACCTGTCCCCCGGGCAGACGGCGCGGGCCATCACCGAGGTGGGCGTGGGGTTTATGTTCGCCCCGGCCCACCACAGCGCCATGCGCCACGCGATCGGGCCGCGCAAGGAACTGGGACTGCGCACTATCTTTAACATCCTCGGGCCCTTGACCAATCCCGCGGGAGTGAAGCGGCAGGTGATCGGCGTCTTCGCGCCCGAGCTGTGCGAGCCGCTCGCGCGGGTGCTCAAGGTGCTGGGCGCGGAACACGCCATGGTCGTGCACTCGGACGACGGTCTCGACGAGATATCCATTGCCGACGGCACCCAGGTCGCGGAACTGAAAGCCGGCAGTATCGACTGTTACCACGTCTCTCCCGAAGAGTTTTCCATTGCGCGCCGCAGCCTCGACGGCCTCGCGGTGAACAGCGCGAAAGCCTCCGCCGCGCTCATTCGCAGCGCACTTGGGGGTGACGAGGACGAGAGCGCCAGCAAGGCACGCGATATCATCGCGCTCAACGCCGGCGCCACGATCTACGTGAGCGGCATCGCGGCCACGCTGGCGGACGGTGTCGCGATGGCGGAGGACGCCCTCGGCAGCGGCCAGGCCGGGGAGAAGCTCAAGGAGTTCATCGACTTCACCCAGCTCATGCGTGGAGACGGTTGAGTGGGCGCGGCACCTCCCACCATCCTGCGCAGGATTCTCGACCGCAAGGCCGAGGAGATCGCGGAGCGTCGCGCGCGGGTGTCCCTTGGCGATCTGGAAGGGCGGGCGGCAACGCAAGCCGCGCCGCGCGGGTTCTATTCCGCGCTGGCCGGGCGCGCGGGCCGTGCCGAGCCGGCCGTGATCGCGGAGGTGAAGAAAGCCTCACCCAGCAAGGGCGTCATCCGCGAAAACTTTGTGCCCGCCGAGGTGGCAGTCAGTTACAGCACCGGCGGCGCGGCCTGTCTCTCTGTGCTGACGGATGTGGATTTCTTCCAGGGTGCGGACGAGTACCTGGCGGCGGCGCGCGCCGCGTGCGAGTTACCCGTGCTGCGCAAGGACTTCACGATAGACCCCTACCAGGTGGTCGAGGCGCGGGCGATCGGCGCCGACGCCATCCTGCTTATCGTGGCGGCACTGCAGGACGGCCAGATGGCGGAGCTTGCGGCCACGGCAGCCCAGGTCGGCTGCGACGTGCTGGTGGAGGTACACGATCGCGCGGAGCTGGAGCGTGCGCTGGACCTGGGTTGCCCGCTCGTCGGTATCAACAACCGCGACCTGCACAGCTTCGACACCCGCCTGGAAACCACGCTGGACCTGCTGCAGTACATTCCTGGCGACCGCCTTGTTGTCACGGAGAGCGGCATTCACACCAGGGACGATGTCGCGTTGATGCGCGACGCGGGAGTGCACACCTTCCTGGTCGGTGAAGCCTTTATGCGCGCGCCGGAACCCGGGGAAAAGTTGCGCGAGCTTTTCTACTGATAGGGATGCTGTCGGGCGTGAATGTGCGCACCGTGGTGTGGGGTCGAATTTATTCGACCTGGAACGGTTCTTTATACCCGGCGATGTGACGTGTCGAGCGCGCCGTGTGGAGTCGAATAAATTCGACCCTACAGCGGGCGTGGACTGCCTTAAGGTCGAATGAATTCGATCCCACAAACGGCATGCACTGGCTGCAGGTCGAATGAATTCGACCCCACAGGGAGTCGGAGCTCGCTGCAGGGCGAATGAATTCGACTCCGCAGTGGTGCGGTGTTGGTGTGAGGGGCAAAAAAAATCCCCGCGTGGCGGGGATTTCCCTGCGGGCATTGTGGCTCAGCGGGTGCCGTAGACCACCATGGTTTTCCCCGAAACGGACACCAGTCCGTCCTGTTCCAGGTTCTTGAGCACGCGCCCGGCCATCTCGCGGGAGCAGCCGACGATTTTGCCGAGTTCCTGGCGGGTGATCTTGATCTGCATGCCGTCGGGGTGGGTCATCGCGTCCGGCTCCTTGCACAGGTCCAGCAGGGTGTGCGCGATACGGCCGGAGACGTCGACGAAGGCGAGGTCGGTGAGTTTGCGCGTGGTCTGGCGCAGCCGCGAGGCCAACTGGCGGGAGACCGCGTAGAGGATGTCCGGGAACTGGCCGCGAATCTGGTGGAAGCGCTCGTAGGAGATTTCGGCGACTTCGCACTGGGTCTTGGCCACGACCATCGCGCTGCGCGTGGGGGCCTCGTCGTCGAACAGGCCCATTTCGCCGATGAAATCGCCCGGGTTCAGGTAGGCCACTACGAGCATGTGTCCGGGGTCCGCCTCGTCCTCCACCTGCACCGACACGGAGCCGTCGAGGATGAGGTACAGGGAGTTGCCGGCGTCGCCCTGTTTCAGGATGGGCGCCTTGGCCTTGTAATCTTTACGCTGACAGTGACGCAGGAAGTTCTCGACATTGGGCAATGTCTGCACAATCTGGGGCTTCAGCAAGGTCTCTCTCCTTAGTTCGCGGGATTATTTTTCGTTCGATTCTAACCCGTTCATTCGGCAAGAAAAATGGTACTTGTTGTGCTAATCTGCGCCGCCCCTTTGTGCAGGATTACCATTTCCGATGAAAGCGACAGTCAAATGGACCGACGGCGCGATGTTCGTCGGCGAGTCCGGCTCGGGCCACACGGTGGTGATGGACGGGCCGGAGGATCTCGGTGGTCGCAACCTCGGGCCGCGGCCCATGGAGATGCTGCTCCTCGGTACCGGTGGTTGTTCGATCTACGATGTCCTGTCCATGCTGAAGAAGTCCCGCCAGCAGGTGGTGGACTGCCGCGTGGAACTGCAGGCGGAGCGCGCCGATGCCGTGCCCGCCGTGTTCACGTCTATCAACATGCATTTTGTCGTGACCGGTGTCGGCCTCAAGGAAAGCCACGTGAAACGCGCGGTGGAGCTGTCGGCGGAGAAGTACTGCTCCGCGTCCATCATGCTCGGCGCTGCCGGCGTGGAGATCACGCACAGTTACGAGATCGTGGAGTTTGACGCCGCGGGATAGCGCGGCCGCCGGTTACACGCGGTAGGCTGTCCGCGTCATGACCTTCGACACGGCCGTCATCGCGTCCTTTACCGGCCTCGGAAACGCGCTGCCGCCGGCATCCAGCGCGCGATCACCGTGGCGCTGCTCATCTTCCAGCATCTGTTGCAGTATGAGGCGCGACTTGCGGTCGTCCTCTGGCAACTGCTTCAGGTGGTCCTTCAGGTGGTCGCACACGCGCTCCTCCGTCGCCGCCACGAATCCCAGGCTGACGTTGTCGCCGATCGCTCCCGCGATCGCGCCCATGGCGAAGGACAGGCCGTACCAGGCAGGGTTCAGGTAACTCGTGTGTGAATCCAGCTCGCGCAGCCGCTCTTCGCACCAGACCAGGTGATCGATCTCTTCCTGTGCCGCGTGTTCCATGTCCTCGCGCACTTCGGGCAGTCGGGCGGTGAGCGCCTGGCCCTGGTACAAGGCCTGGGCGCACACCTCGCCGGTGTGGTTGACGCGCATGAGCCCCGCGACGTGGGCCTTTTCCCGCGGCGAGAGTTCGCCCTCTGTGTGGCCCTCGGCCGGGGAGGCGCGCCCGGCACTATTGCCCCGGTTCGTGACCGTGCGCATGACGGCATCGGCCTCGGTGATCAGTTTATCCAGCAGTGACAGTCGGCGCTGGCGCATGGGTCTCTCGCGGTTTGGCTACTGCCTTAACTATAGCGCGCGATGGCGCGCCAACCAATGTCGCGGCGCAGGGTCACGCCGTCCCAGCGAATCTTGTCGACGCCCTCGTAGCAGCGCTGCTGGGCCTCGCGGATATCGTCGCCCAGGGCCGTGACACACAGCACGCGGCCGCCGCTGGTCACGATGTTGTCCCCGTCGCGGGCGGTGCCGGCGTGGAAGACCTTGATCGTGTCGGGCTGCGCGGCGTCCAGCCCCTCGATGACAGCACCTTTTTCATAGCTGCCGGGGTAGCCGCCCGCCGCCAGCACGACCCCGATGGCACAGCGCTCGTCCCAGTCCGCTCGCGCGTCGTCGAGCTTGCCGGCCAGGGCCAGTTGGCACAGCGCGACGAGGTCGGACTTGAGCCGCACCATGATCGGCTGCGTCTCCGGGTCGCCGAAGCGACAGTTGTACTCGATGACCTTCGGCGCACCTGACTTGTCGATCATAAGGCCCGCGTACAGAAAGCCGGTGTAGTCGTTGCCCTCGGCGGCCATACCGGCCACGGTCGGTGCGATCACCTCGTCCATGATGCGCGCGTGGACGGCTTCATCGACGACGGGTGCAGGCGAGTACGCGCCCATGCCGCCGGTGTTGGGGCCCGTGTCGCCCTCGCCGATGCGCTTGTGATCCTGGCTGGTGGCCATGGGCAGCACGTTCTTGCCGTCCACCATGACGATGAAGCTCGCCTCCTCGCCGTCGAGAAACTCCTCGATGACGACGCGGCAGCCGGCGTCGCCAAACTTGTTGCCGGACAACATGTCCGTCACGGCTTCCTCCGCCTGCTCCAGCGTCTGTGCCACGATCACGCCCTTGCCCGCGGCCAGGCCGTCGGCCTTGACCACGATCGGCGCGCCCTGTTCGCGCAGGTAGGCCAGCGCCGGTTCGAGCTCGGTGAAGTTGGCGTAGGCCGCGGTCGGGATGTCGTGCCGCGCGAGGAAGTCCTTGGTAAAAGCCTTGGAGCCCTCGAGTTGCGCGGCGCCCTTGCTCGGGCCGAAGCACGCGAGGCCGCGCCCGCGGAAAAAGTCGACGACCCCGTCTACGAGCGGCGCCTCGGGCCCGACGATCGTGAGGCCCACGTCGTTGTCTTGTGCAAAGTCGGCGAGGGCGGCGAAGTCCATGGTGTCGATGGCGACGTTTTCGAGGCCGGGTTCCAGGTCGGTTCCGGCGTTACCGGGCGCGACGAAGACGGTGTCGACGCCGGCCGACTGGGAGGCTTTCCAGGCGAGGGCGTGTTCGCGACCGCCGCTGCCGATGACCAGGACGTTCATGTGGGCTCCTTGTTTGAGATCGCTGGGCCTCGGTATGCCGCACCACCGCCTGCGCGAGGGCGACGATAGAGCACTTTCGCAACCGCAGTTTTAGTGCCGGAAGTGCCGCATACCCGTGAATACCATCGCCATGCCGTGTTCGTCCGCGGCGGCGATGACCTCCTCGTCGCGGATGGAACCGCCGGGCTGGATGACCGCGGCGATGCCCCGCTCGCCGGCGGCGTCGATGCCGTCGCGGAACGGGAAGAACGCGTCGGACGCCATCACGGAGCCCCTGACCTCGAGCCTCGCGTGTTCCGCCTTGATCGCGGCGATGCGCGCGGAGTTCACGCGGCTCATCTGGCCCGCGCCCACGCCCACGGTCTGGCCGTTAGCGGCGTACACGATGGCGTTGGACTTCACGAACTTGGCAACCTTCCAGGCGAACAGCAGGTCTGCAAGTTCCTGCTCGCTGGGCTGGCGCTTGCTGACGACCTTGAGGTCGTCCGCCGCCACCATGCCGAGGTCGCGGTCCTGCACCAGCAGGCCGCCGTTGACTCGCTTGTAGTCGAGTGCGGGCTGGTTGGCGCCCCACTCACCACAGGCCAGCAGGCGCACGTTTTTCTTCTCCGCCACGGCCGCCGCGGCTTCGTCAGTCACCGAGGGCGCGATGATCACCTCCACGAACTGGCGCTCGACAATGGCACTCGCGGTGGCGGCATCCAGCGGCCGGTTGAAGGCGATGATGCCGCCGAAGGCCGACTCGGTGTCGGTCGCGAAGGCCAGGTCGTAGGCCTTGCCGATGTCGGCGGCCACGGCCACGCCGCAGGGGTTGGCGTGCTTGACGATGACACAGGCCGGCTCACTGAAATTCTTGACGCACTCCAGTGCGGCGTCGGTATCGGCGACGTTGTTGTAGGACAGTTCCTTGCCCTGGATTTGCCGGGCGGTGGCAATGCCGGCCTCGGCCGGTTCCGCCTCGACGTAGAAGGCCGCCTGCTGGTGCGGATTTTCGCCGTAGCGCATCTCCTGCACCTTGTGGAACTGTGTGTTGAAAGTGCGCGGGAAGTTGTCGGAGCCGCCCGGCACCTTGCGGCCGAAGTAGTTCGCGATCGCGCCGTCGTAGGCGCTGGTGTGCTCGTAGGCCTTGATGGCGAGGTCGAAACGCGTGGCGAGGCAGGTGGCGCCGTCGTTGGCGCGCAGCTCCGCGATGATGCTCTCGTAGTCCGAGGCGTTCACCACGATGTTGACGTAGGCGTGGTTCTTGGCCGCGGCGCGCACCATGGTCGGGCCGCCGATATCGATGTTTTCCACGGCGTCTTCCAAGGTGCAGTCGGGGTTGGCGACCGTCGCCTCGAAGGGGTAGAGATTCACCACGACCATGTCGATGGCATCGATGCCGTGTTCGGACATCACCGCGTCGTCCTGTCCGCGGCGGCCGAGGATGCCGCCGTGCACTTTCGGGTGCAGGGTCTTCACGCGGCCGTCCATCATCTCGGGGAAGCCGGTGTAGTCGGCGACCTCGGTAACGTCGAGGCCGTTGTCCCGCAGCAGCCTGTAGGTTCCGCCGGTGGAGAGCAGGGCGACGCCGAGGCTTGCGAGTTCGCTGGCGAATTCCACGATGCCGGACTTGTCCGACACACTGATCAGCGCGCGGCGGACCGCGACGAGGTCGTTGTCACTCATGCAGCCGCTCCCCCTAGCGTCGGGGTGACAGCAGGCCGTACTGCTTCAGCTTCTTGCGCAACGTGCCGCGGTTGAGGCCCAGCATGTGGGAGGCCTTGGTCTGGTTGTTGCGCGTGTAGGACATGATCTCCTCGAGGAGGGGCGCCTCCATCTGGGCGAGCACCATCTGGTACACCTCGGTGGACAGCTGGCCGTCGAGTTCCTGGAGGTACTGTCGGACCGCGGCCTGTACGGCATCGCGCACGCTGGTGATATCGGTCGCGGGAGCGTCGGCGTCGTTGGCGGCGGGCAGTTGTTGGCTGCCCGCGGAGTGAAGGGGTTGCGCCCTGGTCATGCGGCAATGTCCTCAATCTGTGATGTTGTAGTCGTATCTGATGCAATCGTCTCCACATAGCGTAGTTGATCCGCGGGAGTTTCGAGACGATTAAATTCGCTGCGGTGCAATCTGGCCATGTGGCTCTCGCCCAGGTACCAGCCGAAATGCTTGCGCGCGATGCGCGCGCCCATGAAGTCGCCATAGAACGCGTGCAGGTCGGCGACGTGCTGCGCCAATATGGTGCGCTGCTCGGGTAGCGTCGGCGCCGGGAGGCGCTCGCCGCGCTCGAGAAAGGCGGCAACCTGTCCGGGGAGCCAGGGGCGACCCTGCGCCGCGCGACCGATCATGACGCCGGCGGCGCCGGTATGGCGGCGCACGGCGAGTGCCCGTTCCGGCGAGTCGATGTCGCCGTTGGCGAACACCGGGATGTCCACCGCGTGCACGATGGCGGCGATCGTGTCGTATTCCACCGCGCCCTTGAAGGCGCAGGCGCGGGTGCGACCGTGCACGGCGAGCGCCGCGATGCCGGCGTCCTGCGCAATACGTGCGATGCGCACACCGTTGCGCTGCGCGGGCGAGGCGCCGGTGCGGATTTTCAGGGTGACCGGCACGTCGACGGCGCCGACAACGGTCTCGAGAATGTTCCTTACCAGCGACTCGTCGGCGAGCAGCGCGGAGCCGGCCGCCTTGCGGCAGACCTTCTTCGCCGGGCAGCCCATGTTGATGTCGATAATCTGCGCACCCAGGCCCACGTTGTAGCGCGCGGCCTCGGCCATCCGGTCGGGTTCGCTGCCCGCGATCTGCACTGAGCGCGGTTCGATTTCCTGGTCGTGCCGGGCGCGCCATAGGCTCTTGCGCGACTGCCTGAGCGAGGCGTCCGAGGTCAGCATCTCCGACACCACGAGGCCCGCGCCCATGCGCGCGCAGAGGCGGCGGAACGGGAGGTCCGTGACGCCCGCCATCGGCGCGAGGGCGACGCAATTGGCAAGCCTATAGGGTCCGATGTCGAGCATTGGAGGTGTCGGGAAGTGGTGTCGAAAAGAGGCGGTATTCTACTCGCGTACCCGGGCATGCGAAAGAATGCCACGGAAAAAATCGGCGATTTTTTCAGCCCGGACTGTGAGCTGGGGAAGCCTGTGGGGTCGAATTTATTCGACCGGCGGGGCGCCGGGATTTACACAGCGGTGCCGGCGGGAAACCAGCGGCGAGGTCGAATGAATTCGACCCCACAGGGAGTCAGGCACTCGAGGTCGAATGAGTCCTGCCCCACAGGGAGTCGGGCACGTGAGGTCGAATGCGTCCGGTTCTACATGGATGCAGTAGAGCGAGGTCGAGTGAATTCGACCCTACCGCGGTGCGCGCGACTGCCCGCGCAGGCATACCCAGCCGTCCCGCTCACCGGCGATGTGCAGCGGCAGGTTGTCCGCGTAGTGCGAACAAATCTCGTCGGCCTGGGTCGCGAGCAAGCCGGACAGCAGCAGTGTGCCCCCCGGAGCGAGGAAGGCGAGCAGCGTGTCCGACAGCGCGACCAGGGGCCCTGCGAGGATATTCGCCACGACGATGTCGGCGCGCCCGGTAAAGTCCTGCTCGATGTGTTCACCCGGCAGCGCCACGGGCAGCGCGCGCTCCGGCAAGCCGTTGCGCAGCGCGTTGTCGCGGCTCGCGCGCAGCGCCTGGGGGTCGTTGTCGACGCCCAGTGCGCGAGCGGCGCCGAGCTTGAGCGCGGCGACGGCGAGAATGCCGGAGCCGCACCCGTAATCCACGACTGTCTTGCCGGCGGGGTCGAGGTTGTCCAGTTGCGCCAGGCACAGGGCGGTCGTCGGGTGGCTGCCCGTGCCGAAGGCGAGGCCGGGGTCCAGCAGCAGGTTGACGGCATCGGGCTCGGGCGGCTCCAGCCAACTGGGGCAGACCCACAACCGCGGCCCGAACTGCAGCGGCCGGTAGTGTTGCATCCACTCCCGCTCCCAGTCCTTGTCCTCGAGGATTTCCACCCGCGCCTGCGCGCTGTCCGCGACCCGCCCGGGCAGGGTTGCGAGCACTGCCTCCATGTCGGCATCGGCGGGAAACAGGCCGGTCAGGCGGGTGCGGTTCCACAGGGGCGTCTCGCCCACGCCGGGTTCCAGCAGCGGCTGGTCGGCGTTGTCCTCTAGGGTGACGGCCGCCGCACCGGCCCCGAGCAGTGCGTCCTCCAGCTCGGCGACGTCCCCGGCGGCCACGTGCAGGCGCAGTTGCAGCCAGGTCACGTGGCGGCACCGGGGTAGTGGGCCGGTAGGGAATCCGCTCGTACGGGTGTGTAATGACTCGCGAGCTTAGTCTTCAAGCTTGCTTTCGAGGTAGTGAATACTTACTCCACCCTTCTTGAAGGCAGCGTCGCGCACCAGAACCCGGTGCAGCGGCGTGTTGGTGCGGATGCCCTCGACCACGAGTTCGTCCAGCGCCTGGCGCATGCGCGCCAGTGCGACGCCCCGGTCCTCGCCGTGGGTGATCACCTTGGCGATGAGCGAGTCGTAGAACGGGGGCACGGTGTAGCCGTCGTAGAGGTGGGAGTCCACGCGCACGCCGAAGCCGCCCGGCGCGTGGAAGGTCTCCACCTTGCCGGGGCTCGGCAGGAAGTTCTGCGGATCCTCGGCGTTGATGCGGCACTCGAAGGCATGGCCGCGGAACGTGATATCGGACTGGCTGAATGACAGCGGCAGGCCCGCGGCGATGCGCAGCTGTTCCTTCACGATGTCGATGCCGGTGATCATCTCCGTCACCGGGTGCTCGACCTGCACGCGGGTGTTCATCTCGATGAAGTAAAAGCGGCCGTCCTCGTAGAGGAACTCGAAGGTGCCGGCGCCGCGGTAGCCTATCTCGAGGCAGGCGTTTGCGCAGGCCTCGGCAACTTCCCTGCGCGCCTCGTCCGGGATGCCGGGTGCCGGTGCTTCTTCCAGGATCTTCTGGTGGCGGCGTTGCAGCGAACAGTCGCGGTCGCCGAGGGTCACCGCGTTGCCCTGGCCGTCTGCCAGCACCTGGATCTCGACGTGGCGCGGCTTCTGCAGGAATTTCTCGATGTAGACCACGCCGGAGCCGAACGCGGCCGCCGCTTCCGATTGCGTCACCTCCACGGAGCTGATCAGCACCGCCTCGTTGTGCACCACGCGCATGCCCCGGCCGCCGCCGCCCGCGGCCGCCTTCACGATCACGGGGTACCCGATGTCGCGCGCGATGGCGAGCGTGCGGTCCTGGTCCGCCGTCAGGGGACCGTCGGAGCCCGGTACCGTGGGTACGCCGGCCTGCTTCATGGCCTTGATCGCGGAGACCTTGTCGCCCATCAGGCGGATGGTCTCCGCCGTGGGCCCGATGAAAGTAAAGCCGCTCTTTTCCACCTGCTCCGCGAAGTTGGCGTTTTCAGCCAGGAAGCCGTAGCCCGGGTGGATGGCGGAGGCACGCGTCACCTCGGCGGCGGAGATGATGGCGGGCACGTTCAGGTAGCTCTCGGTGGAGAGGGGCGGGCCGATGCAGACGGTTTCATCCGCCAGTTTGACGTGCATCAGGTCCTTGTCGGCGCTGGAGTGCACCGCCACGGTGGGGATATCGAGTTCCTTGCAGGCGCGCAGCACGCGCAGGGCGATCTCACCGCGATTGGCGATCAGGACCTTGTCCAGAAGGGGCATGTTGTGATCCTCGCTGTGGCGCCGGGCCCTAGGCAATGGCGAACAGCGGCTGGTCGAACTCGACCGGCTCGCCGTTCTCGACGAGGATGGCCTCCACGGTGCCCGCCTTGTCCGCCTCGATCTGGTTCATCATCTTCATGGCCTCGACGATGCACAGCACATCGCCGACTTTTACCGCCTGGCCCACTTCCACGAAGTTGGGGGAGCCCGGTGCGGGCGCGCGGTAGAAGGTGCCGACCATCGGGGACTTCACCGCATGACCGCTGACGGCGGGTTCGGCCGCCGGCGCTGCGGCCGCGGGTGCAGCCGGCGCCGGGGCGGCAGCCGGCGGCGGGGGAGCGTAGGGGGCGGCGTAGGTCGCCGGCGGCGGTGCTACCGCCGGTACCGCGTTGCGGCTGATGCGCACCGATTCCTCACCTTCCTTGATCTCAATCTCGTCGATGTTGGATTCTTCGAGCAGTTCGATCAGCTTTTTAACCTTGCGAATATCCATGGTGCGCTCTCTCGTCGATCAATCTTGTTCCAGTGTGCCAAGGGCGGCGTCGAGGGCGAACTCGTAGCCCCTGGCGCCGAGCCCGAGGATCACGCCGGTGGCGAGGTCGGAGAAGTAGGAGTGTCGCCGGAACTCCTCGCGGGCGTGGGTGTTGGACAGGTGGACTTCGATAAAGGGAATGGCCACCGCCGCCAGGGCGTCCCGCATGGCCACGCTGGTATGGGTGTAGGCGGCCGGGTTGATGATGATGAAGTTGACGCCCTCGTGGCGCGCGTCCTGGATGCGCTCCACCAGCTCGTACTCGGCGTTGCTCTGCATGCACAGGAGGTGGTGGCCGCGGTCGCGGGCGAGTTGTTCCAGCCGTGCATTGATGTCGGCCAGCGTGGTGCTGCCGTACACGTCCGGCTCCCGCTCCCCGAGCAGATTCAGGTTGGGTCCGTGCAGGACGAGAATGGTAGCCATCGGGCTGGGCTCGGTGCTGAAGTGTGGCCGCATTCTGGCCCAATTCCCCGGACCTGTCCATGCTACTGGCAAGTTTTGCGCATTTTGACCGATTTTAGCGGCGGATTTGCAGAAGTTAGCAGTATTTACATTCTGCCTGATTTTTGCACAAGCCGGCGATCCCGGTGGTCAAGAAACACCCTGAAATCAGGAAGTTGCGGGGATTTGCCTAGAAAGCGGAAGCAACTGCCGTGTTCTTCGGCGAAACCGCCTGCAGCGCTTCCTTCACGATGGACTTGGTGAGGATCTGCGGCAGGATGATGGGGTCCGCTGCGGGATCGGCGGGGTACATGAGGTACAGGGGGATGCCGGTGCGCCCGTGTTTCTCCAGCAGCGCCGCTATCTCCACGTTGTGGTTGGTCCAGTCGGCGACCATGTAGGCCACGCCGCTGGTGTCGAAGGCCTGGGCGATGTCTTCGGTGAACAGAACGGCGGCCTCATTTGCCTTGCAGGTAATGCACCAGTCGGCGGTCACGTCGACGAATACCGCCTGCCCCTGTTCGCGGAGTGCCGCGACATTGCGCTCGGACCAGCGCAACTTGCCGTTCGCATATTCGGCGCCGTCCGCGGGGCCCCCGTCCAGGCCGCGCACAGCGCCCAGTGCGACAGCCGCTCCCAGGCAGGCCACGGTGGCGACGCGGCGCCAGCGGCGGTGATCCCACAGCCACAGGCCCAGCGCCAGCATGAGGGCACCGGCCAGCGCGGCCGACATGGTGTTGATGCCGGTCTGGCGCCCGGCGACCCAGAACAGCCACAGCGCGGTGGCGTAGAGCGGGAAGGCGAGGAACTCTTTCAGGCTCTCCATCCAGGGGCCCGGCTTGGGCATCAGGGCACGCGCGGCGCCCGAGTAGGAGAATAACAACAGCGGCGCCGCCATGCCGGCGCCGAGGGCGGCGAATACGAGCAGCCCGATCAGGGGTGGCTGGCTGACGGCGAAACCCAGGGCAGTGCCCATGAAGGGCGCAGTGCACGGGCTGGCCACGACCACCGCGAGTACCCCGGTGAAGAAGCTGCCGCTGGTCCCGCCCCGATTCGCGAGGCCACTGCCGACGTTCATCAGTCCCCCGCCGAACTCGATCAGGCCGGACAGCGACAGGCCCATGGCGATGAACAGGTACGCCAGCGCGATCACAAAACCCGGCGACTGCAACTGGAAGCCCCAGCCCACGGCGCTGCCCGCCTGCTGCAGGGCGATGAGCACCGCCGCCACCAGCACGAAGCTGACCACGACGCCCGCCGTGTAGACCCAGCTGTGCAGGTGGCGATCGTGGTCTGTACTGCGCGCGAAACCCAGGACCTTCAGTGACAGGATCGGGAATACGCAGGGCATCAGGTTGAGAATGGTGCCGCCCGCAAAGGCCAGCAGCAGCATGTACCAGAGGGAGCCGTGCTCGGCGGCCGCCGCGCTGTCGGCGCGTTTCGTGGCGGTGGCCGTGGGTGTGCTGCTGTCGGCTTTCGGCGGCGGACCTGTTTCCGTGACAGCGCCGCTGGTGAAATCGACATTGAAGTACTGCTTGTGCGGTGGGTAGCAGAGGCCCGCATCGGCGCAGCCCTGGGAAGTCACCTGCAGCTTCGCGGTAGTCGCCGCGCGTGCGGGCACCAGGTTGAAGCTGGCGTACTGGTAGTACACAACCACCTTGCCGAAGTAGTCGTCCTCCTTCTCCAGGCCGTCGGGTTGCGTGTAGGCGACGTCGATGGTGCCGGCGTCATCGGCGAGCTCGAATTTGAAGCGGTGCTGGTAGAGGTAGTAGGCGTCGGCGATCTGCCAGTCCAGCTGGATGCTGCCGTCGTCGGTCACGTCGGCGCTCAGTCGGTAGGCCTCCGACACCGGCAGGAATTCCGGTTCGCCGCCGCCGCCGAAGTTGCCGCCCCCGAAGCTCTGGGCCTGGCTCGCCACGCAGCACAGGGCCAGCAGGGAGGCAAACAGAATGCGCGTCATGTATCCGGTCACGGCTGGATCCAATCTCACTTACCGACCGTCAACTATACCAATTTAGAATCCGCCGGACACATGACACTTTGTCAATGGCGGGGGTGCTACAATGCCCGGGATCGCCCGCAGTGGGCGGAAGCTGCATCCCTGGAGTGGTACTTTGCGTAGACTTTTCCTGTCCGCCCTCGCGGCGGCGCTGTTGCCCGCGGCCGCCGTGGCCGAGCAGGAGCCGGCCATTGGCATCGAGGGCGCCTGGATCCGGGCCCTGCCGCCCACGGTGAAGAACACCGCGGCCTACCTTTCCGTGACCAATCACTCCGACAGCGCCCAGGCGGTAATCGGCGCGCGCGCGGAGGTCGCGGGCAAGGTGGAGATCCACACCACAGTGCGCAAGGACGGCATGGTGCGCATGCAGCAGTTGCCCGGGGTTGCCGTCGCGTCGGGCGAGACCGTTGAATTTGCCCCCGGCGGTATCCACCTCATGCTGCTGGGCCTTGCGTACCCACTGCAACCCGGCGACGAGGTGGAACTCTGCCTGGTCTTCGCTGCCGGCGCCGAGGTCTGCACCACCGCCGACGTGCGCAAGGACGGCGGTGGCGGCGGCCACCAACATCACTGACGGAACAAACAATGAGCACATTTCTCAATAGCCTGGCGCGACTGCGGGACAATACCCTCGACTACCTGCCACTGGGCGCCGCACGCAACGTCGTCGTGACCGCCGTCGTGGTCTATGTGCTGGGCGTGGTTTTGCTCGGCATGTACTGGAGCATTGCGCCGGGCCGTTTCGAGATTCGCGCCCACACCAGCGAGCTGTTGGCGGAGATCGGAGGCAAGGCTGTCACCGGCACGGAGACAACAGCGGCGCTCATCGGCGTGATGGAGATCCTGCTGGAGAAGCGCGGCGGGTTCCTGCACAACGACCGCTTCCCGCCGGGCGTGTATCTCGACAACATGCCGAACTGGGAATTCGGCGCGCTGGTGCAGGTGCGCGACCTGGCCCGCGCCATGCGCGAGTCCTTCAGCCGCTCCCAGTCGCAGTCCACAGAGGACCCGGACCTGTCCGAGGCGGAGCCCAATTTTCACTTCAACTCCGACAGCTGGATCCTGCCGCAGAGCGAATCCGAGTACGGGGACGGCCTGCGCTACCTGCGCAACTACTTTCGCCGCCTGTCCGACGAGCGCGCCCCGGATGCCCAGTTCTACGCCCGCGCCGACAACCTGCGCACCTGGCTGGCCACCGTGGAGACGCGGCTCGGCAGCCTGTCCCAGCGCCTGAGCGCCAGCGTGGGCCAGGAGCGGGTCAACACCGACCTCGCGGGAGACGCGGAGGCCACCCAATCCACCGCCACGCCGAGCGAGATGCTGGTAAAAACGCCCTGGACAGAGATCGACGATGTGTTCTTCGAGGCCCGCGGCACCTCCTGGGCGCTGATCCAGTTCCTGCGCGCCATCGAGGTGGATTTCGCCGATGTGCTGGCCAAGAAGAATGCCCAGGTCAGCGTGGCGCAGATTATCCGCGAACTGGAGGGCACACAGGGGATGGTGTGGAGCCCGATGATTCTCAACGGCTCGGGCTTCGGCATGCTGGCCAATCACTCACTCGTGATGGCCTCCTACATCAGCCGCGCCAACGCCGCGATCATCGACCTGCGCGACCTATTGGCCCAGGGCTAGCTCTTGCTGTTGTAGCGCAGGCGCGTGCCGGTATCGAGGGACAGCCGGATTTCCGTCGCGCTGAGTTCGGCGGGAAAGTACGTGCCGGAGAGTTTCGCATCCAGCAGGCTCGCCCCCTCCAGGTTGGTGTTGCGGAAGTCGATACCCGACAGGTCGGCATTGCGGAAATAGGAGTTGGAGAAGTCCAGGCCGTCGGCGTTCATGTTGCGCAGGTCGCGACCGCGGTAGTCGCCGCTCTTCAGTTCGGAGGTGTCCAGGGTATCGCGCTGCTCGTTGAAGCCCTTGATGTCCTCGTTGCGCAGCAGCTGGTATAACGGGTCGGGTTTGATGACGGGCTTGTTCATTCGCGTACCTTTTGCATCGGGTGCCGGGTCCGGGACCCGCAGTGCATTTACTTTAAGCCACCGCGCGGCACAAGCCCAGCCCCGCGCCGACCAATCCGAGGCACGGGTTTGACTGCACAGACCTTTCCCGGCTTTCTCCTGACGCGCAACTGGCGCGACACGCCCGCCGGCGTCGAACTCGAGTTCTGGTTCGCCACCGCCGAGGGCCCCCTGTGCGCCACGCTGCGCGGCCAGCAGAGCGTGTTCTTCCTGCCTGCGCAGGACCTGCCCCGCGCGCGGGAGGTGCTGCGCGGCGTTGATTTCGATGCGCGTCCGGTTGCGCTGCGGGACTTCCGGATGGCGCCGGTGGTCGGCTGTTATTTCCAACAGCACCGCGCCGCCCGCCGCGCCGCGGATGCCCTCGCGCAGGCGGGACTGGAGCCACTGGAGGCCGACATCAATCCCGCTGAACGCTTTCTCATGGAGCGCTTCATCGCGGGGGCGGCGGAACTGCGCGGCGCGGCCCGGCGGCGCGGGCGCAGCCTCCTGCTGGACAACCCGGCGCTGCGCAGCGCCGACTACCTGCCGCGGCTGCGGGTTGCATCGTTTGACATCGAGACGGCGATGACCGGCGTGGAGCTGTATTCGATTGGCGTACACGCGGTCTCGGCGGAGGGTGAAGAGCGCATCGTGTTCATGATCGGCAGTGACGCCGAACGCGACTTCATGCGCATGGTGCCGGACGAGGCGGCCTTGCTGGAGGCCTTTCTCGACTGGGTCGACGCGTGGGACCCGGATGTGTTCATCGGCTGGAACGTCATTAACTTCGATACCCGCTACCTGCAGCGCGTGGCCGACAAGCTGGGGCGCCGCCTGCTGCTGGGTCGTGAGCGCCGCGCGGGTCACTGGCGCGAACTCGACGACGACGGCGAGCGTTTCAACGTGCATTTTCCCGGCCGCGTGGTGCTGGACGGCATCGAACTGTTGCGCGCCGCGTTCTACCGGTTCGAGAGCTTCTCGCTCGAAAATGTCGCGCGGGAGCTGCTGGGCGAAGGCAAGTTGCTGCACGGTTCGGGTCGCGGCGACGAGATCGGGCGGCTGTTCCGCGAGGACAAGGGCCGCCTCGCCGACTACAACCTGAAGGACTGCGAGCTCGTGTCGGAGATCTTCGCGGTTACCGGCATGATGGATTTCGCCGTGGCCCGGACGCTGATGACCGGCTTGAACATGGACCGGCTCGGCGGCTCGGTCGCCTCACTCGACAACCTCTACCTGCCGCGCCTGCACCGGCGGGGGTATGTCGCCCCCAACGCCAGTACCGAGCAGATCGCGAGTCCGGGCGGCTTCGTGCTCGACTCCAGCCCGGGCATTTACGATCACGTGCTGGTACTCGATTTCAAGAGCCTCTACCCGAGTATCATGCGCACCTTCTGTATCGATCCCCTGGGGCTCGCCCTGGGCGTCAGCGGCGAGCTGGATGCGGCGCAGACGGTGCCCGGATTCATCGGGGCGCGGTTCGCGCGGGAGGGACACATCCTGCCGGAACTCATCGCCGAACTCTGGCGGCAGCGCGACGCCGCCAAGGCCGATGGCAACGGCCCGCTGTCGCAGGCCATCAAGATCATCATGAACAGCTTCTACGGCGTGTTGGGTTCACCGGGCTGTCGCTTCTTCGACGCGCGGCTGGCAAGTTCGATCACGCGGCGCGGACACGAAATTCTGAAGCGCACGCGCGATTACATCGAGGCGGCGGGGCATCGTGTCATCTACGGCGACACCGACTCCGTGTTCGTGTGGATCCAGGACGCGACCACGGCGGCGGACGCACAGCGCGCGGGTCGGGCCCTGGAGGCGGACCTCAACACGTTTTGGCGCGAGACGCTCGCCGGCGAGTACGGCGTGGAGAGCGTGCTGGAGCTGGAGTTCGAAACGCACTTCCGCCGCTTCCTCATGCCGACGGTGCGCGGCTCCGACAAGGGCAGCAAAAAGCGCTACGCCGGTGTGGTGGGAGAGGGCGGGAGCGAGCGGCTGGTCTTCAAGGGCCTGGAGAATGTCCGCACGGACTGGACGCGACTCGCCCGCGAGTTCCAGGAAGAGCTGTACCGCCGCGTGTTCGCGGGTGAGCCGTTCGTCGACTTTGTGAAAGAGACCGCGCGGGCCGTGCTGGCGGGAGAGCGTGACGAACAACTGGTCTATCGCAAGCGGTTGCGTCGGCGGCTGGACGAATACGAACGCAACGTACCGCCCCACGTACAGGCGGCGCGGCTGTGCGCCGCGCGCGACCTGCCCGTGCCCCCGCGCGGCGGCTGGGTGGAGTACGTGATGACGACCGCGGGCGCCGAACCCGCCGCCAAACCACTCGCGCCGCTGGACTACCAACACTACGTGGACCGGCAACTCGCGCCGGTGGCCGACGGCATCCTCGGCTTCGTGGGCGATTCCTTCGCTGCCCTCACCGACAAACAGATCGGCCTTTTTTGAACACGTGCTCCTGAGTCCGTCCAGTCACTTACCGCGCCCGTGCAGAACCCAACTCTCGTCGTCCCCGCGCAGGCGGTGGTACGGCATCCCGGGGCCTAGTGGCCTTTATTGTAGAACTGGCGTTGAATTCTTTAGGCCCACCCAGGCCCCGGCCCGCGATATCTCTTCGCTCGCTGTCGGCCCCGCTCCGCGGTGCCCTCGGTCAGTTGCGAGCCCCCTGCGGGGTCTCGCGCCATTCCCTCGGTGCCTCCCTGACGGCTACGCGAAGAGATATCCCGGCCCGGGTCCTTCCATCGAGCGTAAGAAGCAACTCTGTTCTACGCGAACGTGTGTCAGGCACCGCACATCGAGGTCGACAAAGCCGGTAGGGTGACGCGTTATTGGGAAACTTTTTTCGGGCCTTGCGCCCGCAAAAAGTTTCACGATGGCGCGGCGCCCGGGTGCCACTCTCGCGAGCGCTGAACCCCCTCGTCCGCTAAGCGCTCAAACAATTCTCCGGCAGCACCAGGCAGCACCAGGCAGCATCAGGCAGCACGACGGCGGCCTTTGCCGCACAGGGCTCAATCGCCAAAAAACTCCCGGCGCAGCGCCTCGTAGTCCGCCGCGGGCAGGCGCGGCCCGTAGTTCGCGACGATCTTGCCCGCCGCGAGGCTGGCGAAGCGGCCGGCGGTGGGGAAGTCCTCGCCGCGCGTGATGGCGTACAGGAAGGCGCCGGCGAACATGTCGCCCGCGCCGTTGGTGTCCACGGCCTCGACCTTGTGCGGCGGGATCTCGGCGAGGTCACTGCCGTCGAAGGTGAGGGCGCCGTCGCCGCCCAGCGTGATGACGAAGGTGTCGGCCACCTCCTTGATCTTCTCCACGGCAACGCCCATGTCGTCGGTCTGGGCCCAGCCCAGCGCCTCGTCGCGGTTGCAGAAGACGAGGTCGACACGCTCGCCGAGCATCTCGGCGATGCCTTCGCGGAAGTGCTCCACCATGCCGGGGTCGGAAAAGCTCAGCGAGGTTTTCACCCCGGCTGCTTCCGCCAGCTCACGCGCCCTGATCGCGGCGGCGCGGCCCGTGGGGGAGGTCACGAGGTAGCCCTCCACGTAGAGGTATTCGGAGGCCGCGATGGCTGCCTCGTCGAGCTGGTCGACCGACAGGGTCTCGCTGATGCCCAGGTAGGTGTTCATGCTGCGTTCGGCATCGGGCGAGATCATGACCAGGCACTTGCCGGTGATGCCGCCCTCACGCGGGCCACTCCAGCAGTGGTCCACGCCCGCCGCTTCGAGATCCGCGATGTAGATGTCGCCGTCGGCGTCGTTGGCGACCTTGCACGACATGAACGTGGGACCGCCGAACTGCGCGGTGGCGATCATGGAGTTGCCGGCGCTGCCGCCGCTGGCGTGGTTGGCCTTCACGAGGTGACCCTCGAGGTGCCCCAACAGCTCCGACTGCCGCGCCTGGTCAACCAGGGTCATGAGCCCCTTCTCGACGCCCATCTGGTCGAGTTCACGATCTTCCACCTTGATCTCGGTATCCACCAGGGCGGCGCCGATCCCGTATGCCTTGTACTTCTTCATTGCGGCCTCTTCTTCTCGTGCAACGTAGTGTGCGAACCGCCGTTATTATCCCGATTGCGCGGGTGAATTAAAGCCTCCGGCGTGCTCACTGCGAGCCAGTTCGCCCT
The DNA here is from genome assembly GCA_030428835.1 of Gammaproteobacteria bacterium. Classification (GTDB taxonomy): domain Bacteria; phylum Pseudomonadota; class Gammaproteobacteria; order Pseudomonadales; family Halieaceae; genus Marimicrobium. The sequence continues at coordinate 22,498 of JAUIEP010000057.1, forward strand.
TTCTCGCCGATTTGCGCCGTTTGGCAAATTCGGCGGTTGCCTGGTGTACACTGCGTGCGATGATGCGCACCCGCCACCTGCTCCCCAAGCTTGCCGTGACCCTCCTGGTAGTAATCGGGTTCGGCCTGGTGTTCCTCGACGCACGCATCACCGCGACTTTCAGCGACAAGATGTGGGAACTTCCCGCCAAGGTTTACGCGCGGCCGCTGGAACTGTACGTCGGCGCCGCGCTGTCGCCCTACGACCTGGAGTACGAGCTCTCCGTGGGCGGGTATCGGGGGGTGCGCGCGGTCGCGGCGCCAGGGCAGTTCTCGCGCTACGGCGACCGCGTGGACGTCTATACCCGCGGCTTCCCCTTTGCCGACGGCAAGGAAAGCGCGCGGCGCGTGCGACTGGATTTCCGCCACGGCCGTATCACCGATCTGTCGGCCGGCGGCAAGCGAGTCGACCTGATGCGGCTCGACCCGGTGCAGATCGGCGGCATCTACCCGCAGCATGGCGAAGATCGCATCCTCGTGCGCCTGCAGGAAGTCCCGGAGACCCTGCGCGACGGCCTGCTCGCGGTCGAGGACAAGCAGTTTTACAGCCACTGGGGCTTCTCAATACGCGGCATCGTGCGCGCGGCCTTCAGCAACCTTCGCTCGGGGCAGGTGGTCGCGGGGGGCAGCACGATCACGCAGCAGTTGGTCAAGAACTACTACCTCACTCCCGAGCGGACGGTCCTGCGCAAGATCACCGAACTTATCATGGCGGTGCTGCTCGAGCTGCACTTCGACAAGCCGATGATCCTGGAGAGCTACCTGAACGAGGTCTACCTGGGGCAGGAGGGTCCGCGCGCCATCCACGGGTTCGCGCTGGCCTCGCGTCACTATTTCGATACGCCGCTGGACCAGCTCGGCCTGCACCAGCAGGCGCTGCTGATCGGCATGATCAAGGGTCCCTCTCTGTACAACCCGCTGCGCAACCCGGAGCGGGCGCGGGAGCGGCGCAACACCGTGCTGGCGGTGATGGCGGCGGAGGGCGTGATTTCGCAGGAGCACGCGACCGTGGCGAGCGCCATGCCGCTCGGCATCAATCGCGAGAACCATATCCAGAACTCCTTCCCCGCGTTCCTCGACCTCGTGCGCAGGCAATTGCGCGAGGATTACCGGGACGAGGACCTCACCACCAGGGGCTTGAGTATTTTCACCAGCTTTGACCCGCGCCTGCAGCGGCTGCTGGAGCGCAGCAACCGCACGGTGATGGACCGGCTCGACCCGGAGGGCGGGTTGCAGAGCGCGGCGGTGGTGACGCGCTTCGACAACGGCGAGGTCGCCGCGCTGGTGGGTGGCCGCAAAGCCCGTTTCTCCGGCTTCAACCGCGCGCTCGACGCGCGTCGTCCCGCCGGTTCGCTGTTGAAGCCCGCTATCTACCTCGCGGCGCTGGAGGACTCCGGTCACTACAATCTCGCCACGGTACTGTCGGATACCCCGCTCACGGTGGGCGGCAAGTACGACGAACCGTGGACGCCGCGCAATTTCGATCGACAACCGCACGGCGATGTCCTGCTCTACCGCGCGCTGGCCAACTCGTACAACCTGGCGACGGCGCGACTCGGGATGGAGCTCGGTATCGATCGCGTCGCGGACACGCTCGCGCGCCTCGGTGTTGCCCAGGGTGTGCCGCGCGTACCGGCGCTGATGCTCGGCGCCGGTGAATACTCGCCGATGTCGATGGCGGCGATGTACCAGTCGATCGCCGCGGGCGGCTTCCGCACACCGCTGCGCAGTATTCGCGACGTGGTCGACGCGCAGGGCGAATCGTTGAAACGCTACCCCCTCGAGTACAACAGCACCGTCAGCCCGCAGGCCGTGCGCCTCTTGCACTTCGCGCTGCAGGCCGTGGTGCGCGAGGGCACCGGCAAGGCCGTTTACGACTACCTGCCGCAGGACTTCTCCGTGGCGGGCAAGACCGGCACCACCAACGACGGGCGCGACTCCTGGTTTGCCGGCTTCTCCGGGGACCTGCTCGCGGTCACCTGGATCGGCCGCGACGACAACGCGGGCACGGGTCTTACCGGGTCCACGGGCGCGCTCAAGCTCTGGGGCCACTTCATGGCCAATGCGAGCAGGCTGCCGATGTCCTACAACATGCCGGATGGCATGAGCGCCCAGTGGGTGAACGTGGAAAACGGCTATCTCACTGGCGCCAATTGCCCCAATTCACTTATGCTGCCCTTCATCGAGGGCTCGGAACCCCGCCAGCACGCCAACTGCAGTGGCCGCCGGCCGGGCGGAGGGCCACGCGACTGGTTTGAACGGTTGTTTGGAGGGCGTTGATGCCGCACCGACCCCGCGCCGCGCTGTTTGCGTGGTTGTTACTGCCTGTGTTCCTGGCCGCCTGCGCCACGTCGCAGCCGCCGCGGCAGCGCCCGGCGCCCGTGGAACCCGCCCCCAGTCCTGATTACAGCGACGAGGAGCGCGTTCCGCGCACCACCGCGCCGCCACCTCCCCAGCCCTCCGTACAACCCGATACGCCGCCTGAGCGCCCCGTGGCGGCCTACGGCCCGCTCATCGACCGGGCCGCGGATGCACGGGAGCGCGGTGACTACGAGCAGGCGCTCTCGCTGCTGGAGCGCGCCCATCGCATCGACCCGCAGGGCGCGCGGGTCTACCTGGAAATTGCGGCCACGCATCACGCGAAAGGGGATATGCGCCAGGCGCGCGCCGTCGCCGAGCGCGGGTTGTTGTACTGCCGCAACGGGACGATCTGCGCGGCCCTGCAGAGCTTCACGCGTTAGACCGCCTCGCAGACCACGTCGAAGCCGTCGGCCGTCGGCTCGAAGCGCAGCAACTGGTTGATGCAGGCCGGCATCTCTCCCGCCGAGTGACTTACGAAGATCACCTGCGTGTCGCTGTTCGCCGCGATGTGGTCTATCGCGCGCAGGATCAGCCGACGGTGGTGTCCGTCCAGGCCGAGGGTGGGTTCGTCCAGCAACAGGATAACCGGCGACTTCACCATGGCCCGCGCGAGCAACACCATGCGCTGCAGGCCGAAGGAGAGTGTGTCGAAGTTCTCCCGTGTGAGGTCGCCAAGGCCCAGGGCGCCGAGCCACTGCTGCGCGGCTTCGCGCTGCGCGTCGCCCCAGTCGTCGTACAGGCCGACCGTGTCGAAGAAGCCCGACACGACGACTTCCACCACGCGCATGCCGCGCGCGAAGTTCAGGTGCAGTTGGGTATCGACCTGGCCGTACTTCCGCTTGATGTCCCATATGCTCTCGCCCGAGCCGCGGCGGACGCCGAACAGGGTGATGTCCTGGCCGTAGGCCTTGTGGTTGTCGCCGGTGACCAGGCTCAGCAGCGTGGTCTTGCCGCAACCGTTCGGTCCCGACACGCAACAGTGCTGGCCGCGCTCCAATACCCAGTCGACGCCGGCCAGCACCTGCAGTTCGCCGTAACTCACGCTGACGTTGCGGAGCGCGAGCAGCGGGCCCTGCGCCGGTAGCTCATAGGGTCGCGGCGCGGCGCGCGGCAACCCGGCGAGCGGCGGCAGCGGGGGTTCCAGCAGCGCCTGCACGCCCGCGTCCGCCAGGATGTCCGCGCGCGTGCCGTGTGCGAACACCTCGCCGTCATCCAGCACCAGCACGTGGCTGATTCCCGCGGGAATGTCGGCCGCCTGGCGACACAACAGCAAGATGTGTGTCTTGGACCCGAGCAGTTCGTCGATGACGTGGCTCATCTCCCGCTGCGTCGCGCGGTCGAGGCCGTCCAGGGGGTTGTCGAGGATCAGCAGCGCGGGCCGTGTCAGTATTGCCGCGATCAGCAGCGTCTTGCGCATCTCCCCGGTGGAGATAAAGCGCAGGCCGCGCTCCAGTATGTGGTCGATGCCCAGGCGCCGGGCCCAGTGCTGCACCGCTGTGTCATCCGCGCAGGCGCGCAGCAGGAGGCTGCGCACGGTGGTGCCGGGGTCCCTCGCGTCAGCACGGAATTCGGAATCGTCCAGCTTCTGGTCGCGCTGGCACAGGGCGCGCGCCTGTTCGAAGCACACGTAGGCGACGCCGCGTTCGCGCAGCGCCGCCCCCCGCAGCACCGTGCCCGAGAAGCGCGGCGCCTGGCCGCTGATGACCCGCGCCAGACTGGTCTTGCCGGCGCCGTTGGGGCCCAGGCACGCCCACTGTTGTCCGGCCCGGTAGTCCCAGTCTATGGCCCTGAGCGCCGGCAGGGCGCGGTAGACCAGGCTGACCCCGGAGAGGCTCAATAGCGCTTGTTCTGCTGGTGAATCCTGTTGCACGCGCGGTGTTACCCTGTAGGGCCGATGTCATTCGGCCATGTGATCCCGTCGCAAGCGATCCGGTCGCATAAGTTCGACCTCACAAACCGCGTCCCTTGTAAGCGCGCGGCGTCGCTGGCTTAATCGAGCCTTTGTGTTTGCCGTTGCCGGGGACGGATTTTGTCAATCGCGCTGCTACAACTGATCGAAACGCGCCTGGACGAGCACAGCCCGGTGAAGAAGCTGCTGCGCAGGTTCAAGAAGCGTTCGGCGGTGGCAATGGTGCTGTCCGTCCGCGCCGGCGAGTTGCATATTTTAATGATCAAACGTGCGGAGCGGGAGGGCGATCCGTGGTCCGGTCATATGGCGTTTCCCGGTGGGCGTGTCGACCCGGGCGACGCCAACGCGTTTGCCGCTGCCCTGCGGGAAACCGAGGAGGAGGTCGGCCTGACCCTGGCCGCCGACGAGGAGTACATCGGGCGCCTGTCCGACCTGAGTGCGCGCCCGAGATTCCGCGCGCTGGGTATGACAGTCACGCCGTTTGTCTTCCGTCTCGATCGCGAGGTGACGTTTGCGCCTAATTACGAGGTCGCGGATGTCGTCTGGGTGCCGATGGAGTTCCTCCTCGACGGCGACAACGTCGAGGAAATGACCTGGGAATACAAGAACCTGAAAATGAAAGTTCCCTGTTACCACTACCAGGGCTATACCATCTGGGGCCTGTCGCTGATGATGCTGGGTGAACTGCTGGACCTGGTCGACGGGGCGAATCGCCGGCGCATGCACGCCCGCAGGCGCTGACTACACCTGCCGCAGTCGCGGCTTGACCGGGATCGGCTGGTCGGTGTCCTCGAGGCTGGAAAGCGCCACACCGATGCCGCGCTTCTTGGCGAGGTACATGGCCTTGTCCGCCTTTTCTTCCAGCTCGTGCTGCTGGCGCCCATCCACGGGGAAAATCGATACGCCGACACTGGCGCCGAAACTCAGCGGCTGCTGGCGAATCGACACCGGCTGCTCGATAGCCTGTGCGAGCTTGTGCGCGATACGTGTGATCTGGTCCGGGGACTTCATGTCCTCGAGCACGGCCACGAACTCATCGCC
>JAUIEP010000262.1 GCA_030428835.1 Gammaproteobacteria bacterium
GTTCTGCGCCGCGATCACACCGCACAGGAACCAGGCGTCGGCGAAGCCGGGGTCGAGCTTCAGGATCGCGAGACAGTGCTGGTGGCAGGCCTTGAGGTCGCCGGCGGCCATGGCGTCCTGCGCCTGCCTGTGTAGCTGCGTGATGTTTGCGGAGGCGGATGTCATGCCGCGCTATTGTAGAGGTGGTATTCGGGCGCGTCATCCGTAAACGACAGTGTGCGTCCTGCAACTGGTAGGGTCGAATTTATTCGACTCAGCATCAGGCTCTCATTCCGCACACCGGCTGGAATAGAGAAATGGGTTCTACGTCGAATAAATTCGACCCTACATGGCTGGGAAGCAATTTCGCAGACGAAAAAAAGGGCGCCGCAGCGCCCTTTCCCGTATGCCTGATCGCAGATCAGAAGTCGTAGTTGAAGCGCAGACCCACCTGCCGCGGGCGACCCACGTTGGTGTAGTAGCGGCGCAGGTCGAACAGGCCGACGTCCGCGATGTAGCTCATGTCGCGGCGCACGCCCGTCTCGTAGTACTTGTCGAACACGTTGTCGCCGTACAGCGACACCGACAGGTTGTCGGTGTACCAGGTGAGCGCGACGTTGTGGATGGCGAAGCCGTCCAGTTCCTCGCCCGAGGCGCGGTTGCCGACCTTGGTGAGCACGTCGCTCTGGGCCGTCATGTTCCAGTTGAAGTCCAGGGACGAGCCGCCATCGAGACCGCAGGTGTAGGTTGTAGACAGGTATACCGAGTGCTCCGGCGTGCCCGGCAGGCGGTCGCCCTTCTGGCCGTCCACGTTGTCGGCCAGCACGGTCGCCTCGATGAACTCGCCCTCGATGATGCCCGGGGCGGTCTCGCGCAGCTCGGCGTCGTTGTAGGCGTAGGTGCCCTCGACGACCAGCGCGTCGGTCACCTGCAACTGGCCGGCCAGCTCGATACCCTGGGAGCGGGCCTCGCTGCCGTTCACGAAGATGGGCAGCCCGCCGAATTCGGTCACGCCGTCCACGCGGATGTCGTCCCACTCGATGTAGTACACCGCGGCGTTGAAGATGTGGTTCTCACCCTCGGTGCGCAGGCCCAGCTCGTAGTTCACGGTGGTATCGGACTTGACGAGCACCTCGTCGGGTTTGGCGCACAGCGGCTGCGCTCCTGCCAGTTCTTCCGGCGTGCACGCGGGTACGGAGTTTGCGACCCCGTTGCGATAGCCCTCGCTCACCGTGGCGTAGGCCATCACGCCGTCGCTGAACTGGTAGGACGTGTTGAACTTGAGGATGACGTCGTCGTCATCCGCCTCGTTTGTCCGAACCACCGGCGTTACCGACGCATCCAGATCTTCAGCGGTCTGGGGCTCGTCGAATGCGATATTGATCAACGGCGTCTGGAAGCCGCCTGAGGCCTCAACGTCGTATTCAAACCAGCGCGCGCCGATCGTTGCCTGCCACGAGCCGAGCTCGACACCGATCTCACCGAAGAACGCGAGCTCCTCCCGCTTTTCGGTACCCACCTCGATGTACTCGAGGGGACCGTTGGCGTCGAAGAATGCCTGGGACACGTCCGACAGCGGCGAGAAGCCGATCTCGTCGATCAGGTAGTCCATGAAGCCCGGTGTGAACTCCAGGCTTTGGGCGTCTTCCTCGAAGTCACTATAGAACGCGCCCACGATCCAGTTGATCGGACCGTCACCCGTTGAGACCAGGCGCAGTTCCTGGGTGAAGGTTTCCTGCTTGGCGTCCTCGCGGGTGAACGCGGCGAAGCCCGGGAACGTGTCGTAGCCGTAGCCGTAGAGATCGCCGAAACCGAACAGCGCGAGCAACAGGTCGGTCTGGTCGCGCTGGCCCTTTTCGGTGTACTCGCCGTAGCCGGTGGCGGAGGTGAGTTCGGCGAAGCCGAGGTCGGCGATGAACTCGAGCGACAGCAGCTCATTTTCAAGGTCCGCCGGCTCTTCGTAGCGGTGGGCCGATTCGTACTGCCCGGTGCCGGAGGCATCCTGGTGGTTGATCGTGCGGCCGCCCGCCTCGCGATCCTGATAGTAGTAGGTGAGCGTTGAGTCGATGGGGCCGCCCATGTAGCGCAGGGCGATGCGTCCGGCCAGGGTCTCCAGGTAGTCCGCGTCCTCTTTTGTGCGCAGGTTCCGGCGCACGGCGACCGGGTCGTCCAGGTCCGGTGCGGCGAGCGAGACGCCCGGGTTGCGCACGATGCGCGTGTAGTCGATGAAGCCGGGGTCGTCGTCGTAGTCGATGGACGCGCGCAGGGCCAGGGTGTCTTCCACCAGCGGGATGTTGATAGTGGCGCCGACATCCGCGCCGAGATCGTCGGCCTCCGACAGGTCGTACACGTCGCCGCGCAGTGCGACCGTCATTTCATCCGCCATCGGCTTGTTCGGGATGTAGCGGATGGCGCCGCCGAGCGTGCCCGCGCCGTAGAGCGTGCCCTGCGGGCCGATCAGCACTTCCACGCGGTTCAGGTCATTGAGGTCCAGGTCAACAAAGAACGGGATGTCACCGAGGTAGGTGGACACCGTGCCGCCGCCGTCGTTGGCGCCGTCCTGGGCCGTGACGGAACTCGTATTCAGGCCGCGCACGGTGGTGATGTTACTGGAGCGGTTGCCCTGCTGGACCACCGTGAGGCCGGGTACACGGCGGGCGATGTCGGACAGGTTCTCCAACCGCTGGCTCTCGATCTGGTTTGCCCCGACGGCGGTGATGTTGATCGGGATATCCTGCACGGACTCCTCGCGGCGGGTGGCCGTCACGAGGACCTCCTCGCGCATGGTTTGCGGAGCCTGCTCCGTCGATTGCTCCTGTGCGACCGGCGCGCCGGAAAACAGCGCCGAAGCGACAGCCACGGAGAGAGTACTGAGTTGGAAAGAAGAATTGTTACGCATGTGAAGCCCCTAGTTCTGTGCGGTTTGCGCGCCGGCTCCACTTCTCAGGAGTGGTAGCCCGTCCCTGTCGCCCGGCTCGGCTGGTCGTGTCCCTGCGGCATGCTGCAGTGCGCAGATGCCCACGTTGTTATTACCTTCAGTAATTTAGCATTATGCACGCGGGGGCCGAAACGGCGGGTAGTGCGCAAAAATACCGTTGTAAGCGCGATTTTCGGCGCAAAATCGCCGTATTTCCGGCTATTCGGGATACAGCGTGCGCACGCCGTCCTGCGTCCCCAGCAGCAGGACATCGGCCGGCTTGAGCGCGAACAGGCCATTGGTCACGACGCCCGTAATGTTGTTGATGCGCTCCTCGGTGGTGAGCGGCTGCGGGATGGGGAAATTGTAGACGTCGAGGATAACGTTGCCGTTGTCGGTGACCACACCCTCGCGGTACACCGGGTCGCCACCCAGCTTCACCAGTTCCCTGGCCACATGACTGCGCGCCATGGGAATGACCTCCACCGGCAGCGGGAACTGGCCGAGGGTATGGACGAGCTTGCTCTCGTCCGCGATGCAGATGAACTCGCCCGCCACGGCGGTGACGATCTTCTCCCGCGTCAGGGCCGCGCCGCCACCCTTGATGAGCTGCAGCGCGCGATTGCTCTCGTCGGCGCCGTCGATGTAGAAGTCGACCTTGTCCACGCTGTTGAGGTCATACACCGGAATGCCGTGCCCCTTCAGACGTTCGGCGGAGGCCTGTGAACTCGCGACGGTCGCATTGACCTTCCCCTTGATGGCGCCGAGCGCATCGATGAACAGGTTGGCAGTCGAGCCGGTGCCGATCCCAAGCACCGTGTCGTTCTCCAGCTTCGGCTCGACATAGGCAAGCGCGGCATCGGCGACCGCCTGTTTCAGCTCGTCCTGATTCATCAACGGTCCTTTCGAAAGGTTGGGAATGCCCAGTCATTAAATCAGCGCCCATGGGTTGAGGCAATCGGCCACGCGAATTTCGCGATTACACTGACCGGATTCAGGAGTATGTGCACGTATCGGCTACCGGGGGCGTCTGGCGACAGGGATGTCGCCAGCCGAGCCTGTACAGGGATGTACGCTTGTTGGCGGTCCCCGGTAGTCGGTACGTGCACATGCTCCGGAACCAAAGAACCAGCCCAACGTGAATTTCGCCTGAAAGGCCATCGCTGCTGCAGAACCACGAGACCTCAATTACTATTCACACACACGAAGCACACAGGGCCACCCATGCCGCAGTCCTACATAAAACGCATCCTGGACGCCCGCGTCTACGAGGTGGCCCGCGAGACCCCGGTGCACGAGGCCACACTGATGTCGCGGCGCCTGGG
>JAUIEP010000263.1 GCA_030428835.1 Gammaproteobacteria bacterium
ATGGCGGAGCGTTCGACGGTGTAGATCATCTTGGAGGAGGTGTTCCACTCCCGCGACATGTTGACCTCGCGGGCGCCGTAGCCCAGGCGCATGTCCGCGGCGCCCGGCTCGCCGCGCAACGCGTTGACGTCGAGTTTCGCTGCCAGGTCCCACATGTGCTGGAACTCGTAGTCCCTGTCGCTGCCGTCGTCACTCGACAGGTTCGCCTGGCCGCTGACATCGAGAAACCCGAATGCGCGGAAATAGGCGCCGGCATAGAAACGGCGCACCTAGTCGTGCCAGCCGCTGTCGAAGGCATCGTCGCCGGCCTCGCCGTCGACGTATCCCAACTGGTACTGGAAACGCGCGACCACGCCCGCGCGCTGCAACAGCCTGCCGTCAGGGTTGTCGTACAGGGCACCCAGGTGCCTGTAGGCCTCGCAGGTGCTATCACAGGCCGACACTTGCGAAGCGAGGGGCGCAAGGAGGCAGAGGGCGGGTAGTGCCAGCGTCGGGAGGCGCGGCGAAGGGCGCTGTAGCATCATGCAGGTAATACCTGGCGCAAGCCAAACAGGAGATACGGGGCGGGCATTCTACCCCAGGGTGGCCGGGATCGCGTTGCCCCGGAGTGGTGGCGTCGGCGGGTCAGTGACCGCACTGGGCGGTGCGCCATCCGCGTTATTCAGGCGGCGGTCCGTTGAACATGATCAGTCCATGCGCGGTCTGCCGCGTGATCACGCCGTCCTCGATCACGTAGCTGTTCACGCCGTCCGCGATCTCGACCCAGCCGGCATCCATCGAGTACAGCACCCGCGCGGTGTCGCGAAAGACGTCCTCCTGGATGATCTGCGGATTGATGCCGCTGAACAGGTCGTTGAGGCTCTGCGCCGCCGCGACGATGTCGGAGTGCCCCACGAGGATACCCTGGTCGTCGAGTATGAACGCATCGGGCTTGTAGTGGCAGGCCACGTCCTCCCAGTCCTCCCGCCCGATCGCGTCGCGAAGCTCGAACAGGACTTCGGAGGGCGTGCGCTGCGCGTACTGGGCGGGGCAGCCCAGGTCGGCGTTGAGCGGGTAGAGGTCGTCCACGTCGAGAATGCCGTCGTTGTCGTCGTCATCGTCGAGATGGTCCTGGGTGCCGTCGCCATCCGTATCCGTGCCCGTGAAGTCGTACAGCGGCATGGCGTAGTAAATGTGGCCGCCGGTGATCAGTGCCATGGCCCCGGCAAACGACCCCAGGCCGACATTGGACACATTGCAGGTCGGGCTGGTGGAGCCGCCACACTGGAAATTCGGACCGGACGCCCACTGCTTGAAGGTGTAGCCGGCGCGCGGGATGGCGGTGAAGGATTCGCTGAAGTCGTCCGACGTGATGGTAAATTCGCAGACAGTCTCCGAAGCGCAGTCGCGCGTGCCGGAAGCGGATTGGGTGTCACCGCCGGAGGTGGAGATGACGGCCAGCTTGCAGCCGGCCAGTGGTAACAGCAGGCAGGCCAAACCCAGTTTTCGCGATAAAGTAGTCATGGTTAACCCGGCATCAGTGTCCTGGCACTTAACCCTATAGCCAATCTCGCCGTTAACGCAAATCGATAGCGCTATCCGGGTGCGCTCAGGCAGGGGGCAGCTCGAGTTTTGCCGAATTGAACGTGTGCCAGTACAGCACGGATTCCTGCTCATTCCTGTCGCAGTAGTCCAGCGCGGCGGCCGCGGTCTTCGCCGTGTAGGTCGGTTCCAGCCTGACCCCCGAGGCGCCGAACTCGCGCGTCGCGGCGTCGCCCGCCGCCGTGGCCGTGCCGTAACCCGCGCCGAAATAGTCGTCGAGCAGGCGTGGCGGCGGCGCGTCGCCGGGGAGACCGCCCTGGAAGCGGCGCATCTGCGCCAGCGTCCTGCGCATCAGCGCGGTAATCGTGCCCTGTGTGCAGGTGGGTATCGGGCCCAGGTGGGACGCCGCGACCCGCACGCCGATGACGCTGCTGCGCAGTCCCGCGAGATGGGCGCCGAGCGTCAGACCGGCGCAGGTGCTGGTGGAACCGGCCGCGCAGAAGATGACATCGGGGTGCGCCTGCCCGAGGTCGTCATACTGCTCCCTGAGCTCGAAGGCCGCATTGACGAACGCCAGGCAGCCCTCGACGTTGGAGCCGCCGGCGAACAGGAAGTAGGCGCCGGGGCTGCGCAGGCGCTGGAACAGGTAGAACGACAGCGCGGTGCGGAACACGCTGCCGCAATGCACGAGCGTGGCGCCCGTCGCCTGCAGCAGGCGATAGTTCGCGTCTGATACGTCGCTCCCGGGCTGGTCGAACAGCAGGACGGTGCAGCGCATGCCCAGTTCGCGGCAGAACAGCGCGGTGGCCAGGCCGTGGTTGGTGCCGGTGCCGCCGAACGTCACCACGTGGGACTTACCCTCCCGCTGCACCTTCGGGAGGATGAACGCCAGCTTGCGCACCTTGTTGCCGCCGTACAGGGCGCTGCTGGCGTCGTCGTGCTTTACCCAGAGATTCCGCCTGATCGCGGGGTAGTGCGCCAGGGGCGTGGGCAGGTCGGCCAGCGGGAGGTAGGGGAAGGCCGGCGCCAGGTCCCGGTACGTCCGGAAGAGCGGTAGGTCAGCAGCCACGGTCCAGGTCCTCGGGGGCGTTAAGGGTGCACCCGGATAGTACGCGATGGGCGGCGCCGGTAGCCATTGCGCCGCGACATTGATCCACAGCAGGGCCGTCGCGGGCGGTGTCCGCTATCCTGCGTGCCATAGAGGAGGGCGCGCGATGGGCTATTTCGGGTCGGATAAGGCGGTCGTATTCGAGCAGCCGGTATTCCCGCAACAGGGAATTGCCCGCGACGAGGTCATGCAACTGCTCACCCGGTTCGAGCGGCAGGACGTGGACGACATCCACGCCCACAACACCATCCAGTCGACCACCCTGATGAGCCACATGGCGGCGGCGCAGGTGGCGAAGGACGCGCACCAGATGTTCCTGCGGCGCAACATGCTGTACAAGACGCTGCTGCCCGGCACCACGCGCATGGCCCTCGAGGTGAAGCAGATGATCCGGGAGATGCTGCGTTACCCGCAGGACACCGCGATCCGTTTCACGTCCGGCGGCTCCGAGAGCCTGTACTGCGCAATCCACAGCGCGCGGCAGTGGGGCAGGCAGGTGAAGAACATCGAGCGGCCGGAGATCGTGGTGCCGTACTCCATCCACGCCGCCTTTTCCAAGTGGTGCACCTACGCCGACATCAAGATCAACCGGATTCCCCTGGGACCGGACTACCGGGCCGATGTCGCGGCGATCGAACGCGCGATTAACGACAACACCGTGCTGATCGCAGGCTCGGCGCCCTGCTGGCCTTACGGCCTGTTCGACGACATAGCGGGCCTCGGGGAAGTGGCGCAGCGGCACGACGTCTGGATGCACGTGGACGGCTGCCTGGGCGGCTTCCAGTCGCCCTTCGCCGAGCAACTGGGGCACCCGATTCCCGTCTGGGACTTCCGTATACCCGGCGTCCGCTCGATATCGGCGGACCTGCACAAGCACGCCTACAGTGCCAAGCCGCTGTCTTCGATTGCGTTTCGCGACGCGTCGTGGGAGCAGTACCTGGACTGCCCGGCCGCCGACTGGCCGGACGGCCCCTACACCTCCGAGGCGATCTGCGGGACGACGACGGCGGGCCCCATCGCCTCGGCCTGGGCGGTAATGAAGTTCCTCGGCGAGGAGGGGTACCTCGAACTGATGCGCCGCTCACTCGCCGTGCGCGAGCGCTATATCGCGAAGCTGGCGGAGGTCGACGGGGTGGAGCCGTTCATCTCGGACATGTGCGTGATGACCATCCGCCCGGAGAAGGGGCTGGACCTCTTTGCGGTGATGGGCGGCCTGTTCGAGAGGCAGTCGTTCTGCCTGCCCTCGCTGCAGCCGCCGGCCATGAAGATCGTGCTCGACCCTGTGACGGATGAGGTTGTCGACACGTTCGTCAGCGACCTCGCCGAGGTTATTCCCCTGGTGCGCAGGGGCGAGATCACCATCGAGGCGATACAGCCCTACATGTGAGGTGAATCGATGCGACTGGCGCTGCTGCTGTACCTGCTCGGCCTGAAACTGCGCTGGAGTGCCTGGCGCAGCGCGCAGTTCCGTGCCCGGCTGCGCCGCGTGGACCGCCTCATCGTCATCCGCACGGCGGACGGCAGGCACGCCCGTAGCTACGTCTTCCGCGACGACAACGTTCGCCACCACGGGGGCGCCGACCCGG
>JAUIEP010000264.1 GCA_030428835.1 Gammaproteobacteria bacterium
TGAGCCCGGCGGCCCGCGCCATGTCACAGCGTTTGCAGGATCACGACATCCTGCATCTCTACCGGGAGTGGCGGACGGTTACCGCCTCGGCGCAGCGCATCGGCGAACGCTTCACGCGGGGCAATCCATTCGCGGACCTCGCCGACGAATTGACGCCACTGGTATCTGACATCGAGCGCGCTTTCCTCGCTTTCTACCCCGAGCTGCAGGCGTTCGCCACAGACCACATACACGCGATGCGGGACTAATACCGCTCGCCGTTGCACCGCCTGCGAAAAATCCCTACTGTAGCCCCGTCGCATATCCGGGGGCGCTACGCCTGATGTCGCAACTTTTCTCCGCTCGACTCGTTTTCGTCGGCCTGGCCCTCGCAGGCGCCGGCGCGTACCTCATCGCGCGCCTGTTCATGCAGGCTTACCTGCAACTGGATCCCTGCCCCCTGTGCATGACGCAGCGCGTACCCGTGGTGGCCTGGTCCGGGGCGCGCCGTCTACGCGGGACTGTGTGGGCTGTGCGCCTACCTCGGCGGACTCGTGTCGGCACGACACATCTGGCTGCAAAACCTGCCCGAGGACCTGGTGCCCGCGTGCGGGCCGTCCCTCGACTACATGCTGGGCAACCTGCCCTTCATGGAGACGGTGCGGCTCACGCTCGCGGGCGACGGCAATTGCGCCGACACCGTATGGACGTTCCTCGGCTTGAGCATTCCCGAACAGTGCCTGTTGCTGTTTGCCGTGGTGATGGCCGTCAGTCTCTGGCAGGGCGTGCGCCGCTGATGCGCCTTGCCCGCCCGCGCGCACACTCTTATAGTTAATCGCTTCCGGGTGCCGCGACCAGGCCAGTCAATGACAGACGACAAACGCAATCCCACCGCGCAGTTCCAGGCCGTGGAGGAACTCATCACCGCCTGGCTGAAGGAGCGCCGCGAGCTGCTCGGCAAGTACACCGAGATCGTCGTCATGCTGGATGCAAGCGTCACGGGCCACGCACTGCGCAAGCGCCAATCGGCACTCTGCGAACTACTGGTGGATTACTGCTCCGCGGGACATTTCGAGGTGTTCCGCGAGCTCATGGATGAAGCCGAGAGCTTCAACGACGGCAGCTCAGTCCTGGGCAAGGAACTCATCCCGTCTATCGGGGACACCACCGAGGTGATCCTCGCCTACGAGGAAAAGTACGGAACGGGGGATGTGGGTACGTCGGCCCTCGAGCGCGACCTGTCGGCGCTGGGAGAAGTACTCGAATCGCGCTTCCAGTTGGAAGACCGCCTGATCGCCGGTATGCACAACCTGCACCGGCGCCTCGTGGAGGCGCCGGGACAGGATTAAGTCAGCCCTCGGCCGCAGGCTCTGCTGCGGATTCGGCAGCGGCCTCGGGTTCTTCCGCAGCGTCTTCCTCTTCCGGCAGGACTTCCAGCAGCTCAACCTCGAACAACAGGGTGGAGTAAGGCCGGATTGAAGGGGGCGCGCCAGCGGCGCCGTAGGCCAGTTCGGAAGGCACGATCAGGTTGTACTTGGCGCCCGGCGCCATGAGCTGCAGGGCCTCCGTCCAGCCCGGAATCACCTGGTCGAGACGGAATTGCGCGGGCTCGCCGCGGGCATAGGACGAATCAAACTCGGTGCCGTCCGGCAGCGTGCCACGGTAGTGCACGCTCACGGTATCGGTGGACGTGGGCTTGCCGCCCTCACCCTCGGTAACCACTTCGTAGAGCAGGCCGGACTTGGTGGTCACGACGCCGTCGCGGGCACCCTGTTCGGCCAGGTAGGCTGTTTCCGCGGTCTGCTTCTGCGCCACGACCTGCGCCTGGTAGCTCTGCATCTCGGCGGTCAGTTCCTCGCGGGTCAGCCGTGCTTCCTTGCCCTCCAGGGCGTCGGCCAGGCCAACCATGAAGGCGTCGACGTCGACCGGGAAATTCTCGGTGGCCATGCCCTGGCCCAGGTTGTAGGCGATGCCGTAACTCAGGCGCTCTTCCGTGTTGGCGAGGGCCGACTCGGGCTTGGCCGCGGAGGCGGATGCGGCGCCCGGCGCCTCGCCGGAGGGCTGGGAACAGGCCTGCAGCAGTGCTGCGCTGAGCAGTACCAGCGGGAGGATAAGCTTCTTCATAGTGACTTCCATGGTTGTGGTTTTCATTCAGGCCTTCCCCGGGGTCACGCGTCGATTTACACGGGCGTTACGGGGGTCGCCGGTCCGTCGAGACCGGCTACCGGGAGGAGTTTCCGGGGAAAGCGCGCTTCGCAGTGGGCGCCATGGTACTACCGGCTCCGGAAGTGCGCCACCCCCCGGTCAGGCGGCGAGCAGCGGCGCGAGCGCCTCGAGCAGGGGCAGCCAGCGTTCCTCGCCGGCCCGGCTCATACAGGCGACCTGCCGCAGGTTGTCGGGCACGTTGCCGCCGCCGGGCGCCAGTCCCGCCGCGCTGTAACACGCGTGGATCACGCGCTGCTGCTCCGCCTCGGCTTCCAGCTCCAGCGCCTTGATGCGCTCGCGCACGCCGCCGGCGGCCGCGATATCCCGCAACCGCCGCCGCAGCTCACGCAGCGGGACGACAACCTCCGCGCGCCACTCACAGGTGGCGGCCAGCACGTCGTCGCGGTGCGCGGGGGTGAGCGCGACCCGGCGCGTACCCAGCCACGCCGCGTACAGCAGTAGGTTCACATCCAGTCCGCAGTCCTCCTGCAGGCGCAACAGCAGTGCCTCCACGCCATCACGCGCGTACACGTCCAGGGAGTACTGCCACAGGGGGTTGTCCATGCGGTCGATCTTACGGCACGCGCGCTGGTCCGCAATGGGGGCGAGCGGGTAGAATGCGCGGCCTCATGATCATCCTGCGCGACATCACACTGCGGCGCGGCAACAAGTTGCTGTTCGAGGGCGCCGACGTCACCATCCAGCCGGGCCAGCACCTGGCGCTGATCGGCGCCAACGGCAGCGGCAAGTCCAGCCTGTTCAGCCTGTTGCTGGGCACCCTGGAGGCCGATCGCGGCGACATAGAGGGGCTCGCCACGCTGCGCCTGTCGCACATGGCGCAGGAAGTGCCGACCACCGACCTCCCCGCCGCCGAGTTCGTCTGGCGCGGCGACGCGCAGCTCGCGCGGTTGCTGGACGGCATCAGGGAGCACGAGGCGCGCGGCGACTTCGACGGCGCGGCGCCGCTGCACACCGAGCTCGAGACCATCGACGGCTACAGCGCGGAGCGCCGCGCGCAGCAACTCCTGACGGGCCTCGGCTTCGCCCAGGGCGATGCCGCGCGCAGCGTCAGCGATTTCTCCGGCGGCTGGCGCATTCGCCTGAACCTGGCGCGGGCGCTGATGACCCCTTCCGACCTGCTGCTGCTGGACGAGCCGACCAACCACCTCGATCTCGACGCCACGCTGTGGCTGCAACAGTGGCTGGCGCGCTACCCGGGCACCCTCGTAATGGTCAGCCACGACCGGGATTTCATCGACGCCACCTGCCAGCGCATCCTGCACATCGAGCAGCGCCGCCTGAACCCATACAAGGGCAACTACTCCGACTTCGAGCGGCTGCGCGCGGAACGCATGGCCAACCAGCAGGCAACCTTCGAGAAGCAGCAGCGCCGCGTCGCGGAAATCGACGACTTCGTGCGCCGCTTCCGCTACAAGGCCACCAAGGCGAAACAGGCCCAGAGCCGCCTCAAGGAACTGGAGCGCATGGAACAGGTGGCGCCCGCCCACGTCGACTCACCCTTCGAGTTTCATTTCGAGGCGCCCGGCAGGAGCAGCGACCCGCTGCTGCGCCTGGACAACGCCACGCTCGGCTACGGCGCGACGCCGGTACTGCGACAGGTGAACCTGCAACTGCGCCCCGGCAGCCGCTACGCCCTGCTCGGCCGCAACGGCGCGGGCAAGTCCACGCTGCTGAAAACCCTGGTGGGGGAACTCCCGCTGCTGTCCGGCGAACGCGGCGAGGGCGAGCACCTGCACATCGGCTATTTCGACCAGCAGCAGCTCGAAGCGCTGGACCTGGACGCCAGCCCGCTGCAACACCTGCAGCGTCTCTCGCCCGATGCCCGCGAGCAGGACATCCTCAACTTCCTCGGCGGCTTCAACTTCCGCGGCGACTTCGCCACCACCGCCATCGCCCCCTTCTCCGGCGGCGAGAAGGCGCGCCTGGCCCTCGCCCAGGTGGTCTGG
>JAUIEP010000058.1 GCA_030428835.1 Gammaproteobacteria bacterium
GCCTCCACCTTGCTCTGGCCGTAGGGCATCTTCGAGGGTCGTGGCGGCGCGTCGGCGGTCACCTTGCTGCCGTCGGTATCGAAGATCGCCGTGATGCTGGAGATGCAGACAATACGCTCGATGCCGGCGTCGAGTGCCGCACCGACCACGTTTTTCACGCCGCCGACATTGACGGCGAACAACTGCGCCACCGACTCGATGCCGATCGGCGTACCGGCCGCGGCGTGCACCACGCCGTCGCAGCCCGCCACGGCGGCGCGCACGGCGTCCGCATCCGTGACATCACCCTGCACCAGTTCCGGAACGCCGGTATCCAGCCCGGCGTAGAATCGCGTGGCCTTGTCGGGATCGCGCACCAGCAGGCGCACGGCATGCCCGGCGCGCACCAGCGCGCGGGCGGTGTGGGAACCGACGAGACCGGTGCCGCCGGTGACCAGGATCTTCACGGGAAAGCTCAGTCTTCCTCGATGGTGATGACGTGGTTGGGGCAGTACTGCGCGGCCTTCTCGACCTTCTCGCGCAGTTCCTCGCCGGGGTGCTCCAGCAGCACCACGACCTGGGGATAGCCCTCGTCGGAGTCGACCACGTCGAACACCTCCGGGCACTCCCCGAGACAGACGCTGTGCCCCTGGCACAGGTCGATATCAACGGTGACCTTCATTGCCATCGTGTGCTCCTACCTGCGCCTGCGGTAGCGCAGCCGACAGGGTGAACTCGGCTTCAGCACCATCGCGGACAGGTCATCCACGTAGCTGTCCGGCGCGTCCACCAGGAAGAACTCGTATTTCGGCAGCAGCGCCGCGAAGATCGACTTGAGCTGCATCAGGGCGAAGGCGTTGCCGGCGCACTTGTGCGGGCCGCCGCCGAAGGGGATGTACGCCCACATTTTTTCCTTCGTGTCGGCCTTCTCGCGGTGCGCATCGAAGCGCTCCGGGTCGGGGAAATACACCGGGTTGCGATGCGAGCCGTAGGTGGAGATGGCCACGGTCTTGCCCGCCTCGATCAGGGTGCCCTTGTAGTCGATGTCCTCGATCACGCGGCGCATCAGCAGCACGAGCGGCGGGTGCAGTCGCAGCACCTCTTCGATGAACGCTTCGAGCTTCGGCACCTCGCGCAGCGACTCGAAGGTCAGTTCCTGGCCGTCGCCGAACAGCGCCTGCAGTTCCGCCAGCACCTCGGCGGTGTATTCAGGCTGCCGCGCGAGCTCCACGGCGGTCCACGCCGCGGTGCCCGAGCTGGTGTGGTGGCCGGCGAACATGGTGGCGATCACCAGGCCCGTGATCTCGTTGTCGGTCAGGTGCGAGCCGTCGGCGTAAGTGCCGGACATGAACGTCTCCAGCGCGTCGCCGTAGGCCTTGTCCGCGTTCGCCCGCCGCTCGGCGATGATGCCGCTGATCAACTCCTGCAGCCGCCGCCGCGCCTTGTCGCGCGCCTCGAAGACCGGTTGCTGCAGGTAGGGGTCAACAAAGGCGATGGCCTGCAGGCCCTTCTCGAGGTCGTGGTAGAGGCGCTTGAACTCGTCGGTCATCTTGTAGCGGAAGTCCGCGCCCAGCAGGCAGTGGCAGGCGGTGTGCAGCGTGAGCTGGATAAACTCGTCGAGGAAGTCCATCTCGCCCTCGTCGCCCCACTGGGCGACCCAGTCGTCCACCTCTTTGGCGATGATCGCCGCGTAGTTCTTCATGTTCTGGTAGCGCAGCGCGTCCACCTGGATCTTGAGCTGCGTCTTCATGCGCTCCGGCGGGGCGTCGAAGATCACCCCCTCGCCGAACACGGGCACGGTGGCCTGGTACGCCGCGGCGCGGCTCAGCTTCTTGTCCAGGCCCTTGAGGAAGGCCTCCTGCGCCTCGGGCCCGCTCATCAGGACCGTCTGCTGGCCGGCCATGTTGTACTCGGCGAGTTCACCGCACTCGGCCTCGCAGTCCATCAGGAAGCGCGCGAAGTTGACGCTGAACGCCTCCATGTGGCCGACCCCGGGCTTCTCGCCGCTGACTTTCGGGGGCAGCTTCAGCCCGGTTGCCGCTGCTTCGCTCATGTCAGCTCTCCTTCACCTGTTCGGAGGACATCTTCGGCATCTCGGCGAGGATGCCCTTCTCGACGCATTCCTTGATCAGGTTCGTGATGTTCGTGTAATCGTACATGTCGAGTTGTTCGGACCACATGTAGTCGCCGCCGTACTTGAACCAGGAGGCGCCGATGACCTTCATCTCGGAGCCGTCCTCGCGTTTCGGCGCGCCCGGCGGCACCTGCCACCAGGTGCAGAACGCCTCGCCGCGGGTCTCGTCGATGACGATCTTGTCGTAGGGGTAGGTCCAGCCCTTATAGGGGTCCATGGCGGCGCCCACGCAGGTCTCGCGCACCGTCTCCCGGTCGTTGAACTCGTACTTGCCGTTGGGAGTGTCCCAGCCGTAGGTGACGTCCTCGGTGTAAAAATCCGCCAGGTGGCGCCAGTTGCCCTCCTGCTCGGCCTTGTCGTTGACCGCTATCCAGCGGCGCATCATCTCTTCCATTTCTTCCCGGCTGTACTGTGCCATCGCTGCCCTCCTCCAGGCTCACCACAAGGCTGTTGCTTCGCGCACCGCCAAAGATAGCGCAGGATTTTTATAGTTTCAACTATAAAAAGTTTCTGGCAGAATGCCAGTCCGGGTATGGACTGGAGACCGACCGATGAAATTCTGGCAATCCCTCGCATTCGTGGAGATGGACCAGATGGTGGAACTGGCGCGCTTCTGCGAGGACCTCGGTTTCCACGGCGTGTCCTACGGTGACCACCTCGTCACCACGCGGGAGCAGGTGGATGAATACCTGTACCAGGACTCGGGCAATATCTTCTGGAACCCGCAGACCCACTGGCCCGACCCCTGGGTGCTGAGCGCGGCCCTCGCCCAGGCCACCACGACGCTGCACTTCCTCTCCACCATCTACATCCTGCCGCTGCGCGACCCGCTGAACGCCGCCAAGTCGCTGTCGACCGCGGCCTACCTGTCCGGCGACCGGGTGACCCTGGGCGTGGGTGTGGGCTGGCAGAAGGCGGAGTTCGACATGGTGGGCCAGGACTTCCACACGCGGGGCCGGCGCACCGACGAGATGCTGCGGATACTCCCGGCGCTGCTGAGCGGGCAGATGACCGAGTTCCACGGCGAGTTCTACGACATCCCCGAGGTACAGATGAGCCCGGGCACGCACAGGCCGGTGCCCATCATGGTCGGCGGCTACGCCCCGGCCGCGCTGCGCCGCGCGGCGGGCCAGGACGGCTGGATGGCCACCTCCCACACCGAGCAGGACATCTACCCGCTGCTGGACGCCATCAACGCCACGCGGCGCGAGCTGGGCGACGCCGAGCGCCCCTTCGACATCTGGACCGGCGTCATCAACCCGGACGACGGCACCCACGAGCGCCTGGCCGAGGCCGGCGTCACCATGGTCAACGGCACCAACTTCCTCGCCGAGGACGGTCGCACCGCCCTGTCCTCGATCGACGACAAGAAGCGCCGGCTCGAAGCATTTGCCAAGCGCTTCCTGAACCAGTAAAACGCTACTTCCCCGCGGCCACGTAAAAAACAAACGACAAGCAAAGCATGAACATACTCGACCTGAGCGATCCCGCCGACCGCCACCTGGGCAGGATCCTGGAACTCCAGGCAGCGCAGAACGGCGCGACCGAATACCTGATCACCGACAACCAGCGCATCACCTACGCCGAGGCCAACGCCACCTGCGACCGGCTGGCGGCGGGTTTCAAGGCGCTGGGTGTCGGCAAGGGCGATCGCGTCACGTTGTTCACGAGTAACGTGCCCGAGATGGTCCTGATCTGCCTCGCGCTGAACAAGCTCGGCGCGATCTGGGTGCCCATCTGCACCGATTACAAGGGCGAGTGGCTGCTGGATGCCCTGCAGCGCAGCCGCGCCGACATCCTCGTGACCGACGCCGAACACTGGGACACCGTGGCCGCCATAAGCGACCAGTTGCCGCTGAAGCACGGCATCGCGCTGGAAGACGATGTCGCGGCGGCCAACGGCCTCGTGAGCTACGCATCGCTGCTCGAGCACGAACCCTACACCGCCGACTACTCTAAGCTGGACTGGGGCGACACCTGCGCCATCCTCTGGACCTCGGGCACGACCGGCAAGTCCAAGGGCGTCATGGTCGCGCACAACAACTGGATCCGCTCCAACGTGCTGGGCACACAGTTGCAGTACACCGCCGAACCGGGCGACATCATCTACTGCGCCATGCCGCTGTATAACGCCGGCGCCTGGATCACGTGCGTCGCCCGCGCCCTGCTCGCCGGCGTGGGCGTGGTCATCGAGAAGAAGTTCTCCGTGAGCGCGTTCATGGACCGCATCAAGCACTTCAACGCCACGCAGACCTTCGCCGTGGGCTCCATGGGCGTGTTCCTCATGAGCCAGCCGGAGAAGCCGGACGACGCCGATAACCCGCTGCGCGAGGCGCTGATCGTGCCCATGCCGCCGGCTATGTGGGAGGCCTTCGAGCAACGCTTCAACGTGAAGCTGGTGCGCTCGGGGCTGGGCATGAGCGAGTGCCTGCTGAGCCTGAACCACGAGCACTCCGACGTGCAGGCGCCCATGTACGCCCTGGGCTGGGCGCCGCCGGACGTGGAGGTGCGCCTGTTCGACGACGACGGCAACGAGGTGCCCGACGGCGAACCCGGCGAGATCTGCGTGAAGCCGCTCGCCGAGAACGTGCTCTTCAACGGCTACTTCGACAACCCCGAGGCGACCGCCGCCGCCTTTCGCGGCGACTGGTTCCTCACCGGCGACATGGCGCGCAAGGACCCGGATAACGGCGCGTTCTTCTTCGTCGACCGCAAGAAGGACGCCGTGCGCTTCGCGGGCCGCAACATCTCCACGCTGGAAGTCGAGAGCGTGGTACTGCGCCACCCCGAGGTGCAGCAGGTGGCCGCCTTCGGTATTCCCAGCGCGGCGCTCGAAAGCGAGGACGAGCTGAAGCTCAACGTGGTGCGCACCCCCGGCAGCGAGCTGTCCCCGGAGGAGCTGTGCCGCTTCATCAACGACAACGCCCCCTACTACTTCGTGCCGCGCTACCTCGACATGGTGGACTCGCTGCCCTACACGCCGACCAACAAGGTGCAGAAGTACAAGCTGCGCGAGGCCGGCGTGAGCGAGAGCACCTGGGACCTGAAGACATCCGGCTTCGAAGTCCGGCGCTGAACGCCGGCCACCGGGACCGGCTCCTGCGCCATGCGGCCCTTCCCGTCCGCGGCTGAATTATTTATAGTTTTGGCTATGTTGCCGGACCCCACACCATGACCGCGGGCGCCAAACCCAGCAAGCGCGAGATAACACGGCGCCGCGTCATCGAGGCGGCGATCGCGTGTATCTACGAACACGGCTTCAACGCCGCCCACACCAACCGCATCGCCGAAGCCGCCGGCGTGAGCTGGGGTGTGCTGCAATACCACTTCGGCGACAAGGACGGCCTGCTGCAGGCCGTGCTGGACGACATCTTCGAGGACTTCTCCTCCACCCTGCGCGCCACCGACCTGCGCGGCGACACGTTGCGCGAGCGCACCGGGCAGCTCATCGAGCTGGTGTGGTCGCTGGTCAGCAAGCGGGAGTATCGCGTGAGCGTGGCGATCCTGCGCAACGCGGGCAAGGATGACAGCTCGAAGCTGAACGGGGAGAAACAGCTCGCCAACTGGACGCGCACGACGAGCAGCCTGTGGGATCGGTTATTCGAGGACGACCAGCCCGACCCGGCGCGCAGCGAGATCGCGCGTCACCTGATGTTCGCCGCCCTGCGCGGCATGGCGGACGAGATCAACCCGGCGAGCCGCAGCAACAAGGCCAAGGCGCGCGAGCGCGAGGCGCTCGCCGACGCCATCACCTTCCTCCTGTCGGGCTGAGCTACCGCGCGCCGAACAGCGTCGGCAGGTCCTCGTCGCTCGTTGCGAGCAGCTTCTCCACCCACTGGTGGAAGAGCTGGCCGCCCTCCTCGTTGCGACCGAACAGCACGAACTCGCGGCTGCCCGCCTCCAGCGCTTTCTGCTGCCGCAGCCCGGTGGCGTAGTCCTCGTCGCGCACCACGTGCTCGAGAAAGGAAAACTGGGCCGTGGCGGCCTCGCGTTGCACCTCCGTGAGTTCCCGGTCCACGAGGAAGTTCTGCACCGTGAACGACTCCCCCGGTTCGCTGCCGGGAAAAAGCTGCGACAGCATGATGCCCTGGTACGCGTCCTCCTCCACGGCACCCACGCCGACGAAGGAGGCGATGCTGACATGGGGAAAAATCGTCCACACGCCGGACAGGAGCGCCTCCCGGCTCCACTGGTCCTGCGCCACCCCGTCGAGCAGCGCCGCGATCGTGGGCGGCGACGTCACCCGCTGGTGCGGGCCCCACTGGTAGTACATGGCCTGGCCGGAAATGTCCGAGCCGAAAGTCTCGCGGTGCAGGATGGGCAGGTGGTAAAAGTCGAGGTAACCGTCGTAGGCGATCTTCCAGTTCGGCCCGCGCAGGGTGCGATCGGCGAAGAAGTGCCAGTCGGCGAAGTTGAAGTGCCCGAGCACCTCGTCGTAGTTGCACAGGAACGCGCCGATATCCAGCGTGGATTGACTGTCCAGCGTTACCCAGATGAGGCCCGCGCGTTCCAGGCACGGCAATTCCGTGAGCCGGTGGCAGGCGCGGTCGACCTCGCCGAACTCCGACTCGTGCAGCACGTGCTTCAGCGCACCGGTGCTGTCGTAGCTCCAGGCGTGGTAGGGACAGACGAAGCGCTTCGCGTTGCCGCGCCCGTCGGCCATCACCTGCGAGCCGCGGTGCGCGCAACTGTTCTCGAACGCGCGCATGGTGCCGTCCGCACCGCGCGTGATGAGCACGGGCAGGTCCATGACCGACAGCGCCTTGTAATCGCCGGCTTCCGGCAGCTCACAGGTCGTGGCGAGCACCAGCGGCAGGCGGCGGAAGACGCTGTCGCACTCGCGCTGCCAGCGCTCGCGGTCGATGTAGTTCGCCACGGGCACCTGCGCGATGGACTCGGCCTGGCGGATGCTGCCGGCCGCGGCGTGCTCGAGGTTGTCCCGCGTGATCTCGATCAGTTGTTCTTTTGACATGGGCCTGCCCTCCGCGGCCTATGCTAGGTATGACAGGCGTAAACATCAATCGTGCTGCACGGCGCACAGCCACGCCGAACGCGCCTTCCAATCCCACCGGCAATCGCTAAGATACGGCGAGTAACCCCATAGGCGAACGCGTGCGACGGTTGTACCTCCACATCGGGCTGGGCAAGACCGGCTCCTCGGCCCTGCAGACCTGGCTGTCCGTCAACGCGGGCGAACTCGCGCGCCAGGGTATCTGGTATGCCGACCTGTCCGCCGAGGCGCGCGCGGGCAAGCCGTCTTCCGGCAATGGCAGCCCATTGGTCGAGGCGCTGCGCGGTGGGCACTTCGACGCGGTGGAGCGACTGCTGCACGAGGTTTACTTCCCCGCGGACGCGGGTGACACCGCCATCATCAGCAGCGAACTGCTCAAGGATGTGCGGCCGCCCAAGCTGCGCGAACTGCACGGCCTGTTCACGCGCCTGGACATCGAGCCACACATCGTGGCCTATGTGCGCAGCGTCTATGAACGCGCGTACTCAACCTACGGCCAGAGCGTCAAGAACCTGGGCTACACGGAGCCGTTTTCCGAGGCCGACATCGCCCGCAGCATGCTCACCACGCTGGCCTGGCTGCGCAAATACCATGACGAATTCGGCGCCCACATGACCGTGCTGAACTACGATGCGCCGGACGCGGACATCTACCAGGCATTCGCGCACCTGACCGGCATCGACACCGGCGCCATGCAGCGCCTCGACCGGCGCGTGAACCGGAGCCTCAGCCACGGCGAGCTGGAGGTGCAACGCCGGCTGAACGCCATGCACGGCGGCAGATTTTCCGCGGCAATTGCGCGCCGGCTGATCGACGCCGACCCGCAGAAGGCGACCTCCGTGCACTACGACCCCGCCCTGCTGCAACGCACCCGCGAGGTGTGCGCCGAGAGCATCGCGTGGATCAATGAGCGCTTCAGCCCGCAGCCCGGGTTGATCTGTGACCGATACGACGAACTTCCGGGTGCCGCCGGGCAGGAAGACGCCGCGGCGATACTCGGCCTGGTTGCCCAGTGGGCGCGGGATTTTCAGCCCGGCGAGGGACTGGAACAGCCGTTCACGGACTTCCTGCGGGCGTTCACGGCCGCGTATCCTGATCTGCCCGGCGCAGCGGCCGAGGCGCTGCGACGCAGGGCGCAATCCGGCGCGCGGGCCTGAGCGCTCCCACGGACACGGCAGCGGGGAAAACCGGCGCCACCGTGTACCATCGCGGCACGGCGGCTATACTGTGCGCCCGCCGCAGGCTATATTGTCGCCTGCGTCGCTTTCTACCAGAGGAATAG
Organism: Gammaproteobacteria bacterium; assembly: GCA_030428835.1. GTDB lineage: Bacteria > Pseudomonadota > Gammaproteobacteria > Pseudomonadales > Halieaceae > Marimicrobium. Next base: position 8,407 of record JAUIEP010000058.1, read on the forward strand.
AATAATGCCCCAGAAGATGCTGTTTGCCGCCCTGTGCCTGTCGCTCTCCGTTTCGGCGTTGGCCGACTGCGAGAAACCCACCGCCCCCGAAGTCTTGGACGGCGCAACGAGCGACATCGAGGAGTTCATGACGCGGCACGGCGAAATCGGCGCTTACGTCGCCGCTGTGCAGACATTCCAGGACTGCCTGACCGCCCAGGAAAAAGCCGAGATGGCAGAGGGCGAGATGGCGCCCGAGCGCAGCCAGTGGTACCTCGACGAGTTCAACTCTGCGTCGGATTCAGCCCAGAAGGTGGGTGCGGCGCACAACGAACAGGTCAGGGAAATGCTGCAGCGCGAGGATTACAAGGCCTACGCCGCGAAACAGGCGGAGGACTGACCGCACAAAGGCCACTGACAACACGGTGCGTGACGACGCGAAGCATGTCGCGCACTTTGTCTCTGCCGGGTAGCCGCGCAAGCAACCGGGACACCATAAACCCCGCCAGGGCAGTAAGAGCAAAGCGCTGTTGCCGCCCTGTTCACCTCCCCCGTTTCCAGGCCTGCTAATATACATAAGCGTATACGCGGCCACGACCAGCACCCATGCCGCGATAGTGCACGGCATCAGCGAAAGATAAAAAACTATGCTCACCAGGTGGCAGTGGATAGTCAAGCAGTTGCACAGGACGCTCTGGCTCCGCGCCGCTTCCGTGGGCCTGCTGGGCATTCTCTCGGCGTTGCTGGCGCTACCCGTGCAGTCACTGATCACCGAACCACTCCCCTTCATCATCGGCAGTTCCGCGGTGGAAAACATCCTCAACATTCTCGCAACCAGCATGTTGACGGTGACCATTTTCTCGCTGAGCGTCATGGTGTCCGCCTACAACGCCGCGAGCACGGGCGTGACACCCCGGGCGACACAACTGATCAAGGAAGACCCCACCACGCAGAATGCGCTGGCGACCTTTCTCGGTTCATTCCTGTTCAGCCTGGTCGGCATCATCGCCCTGAGCACCGGGCTGTATAACGAGGTCGGCCGCTTCGTGCTCTTCGTTGCCACCATCGGTGTCATTGCCTCCATCTTCGCCACCCTGTTGCGCTGGATCGAGCACCTGTCCGGACTCGGCCGCGTCGGCAGGACCACCGCCCAGGTGGAAGCAAGGGTCAAGGACGCGCTGCTGCAACACTGCGCGCACCCGAACCTCGGGGGGCAGGTCCTGCAGGATGACAGCCCGCCGGAAAACGCCAATACGGTATTCGCCGGCTCACCGGGTTACGTGCAGCACATCGATGTGGCCGCGCTGGCGCAATGCGCGGCGCAGCACGGCTGCCACATTGCCATCACCGCCCTGCCCGGCACACTGGTGCACACGACACGCCCGCTCGGCTGGTATACCGGCGCGGAAAACCAGGCACTGGCAGACGGGTTCCAGGACTGTTTCACCATCGGCATGGAACGCTCCTTCGAGCAGGACCCGCGCTTCGGACTCTCGGTGCTCTCGGAAATTGCCTCGCGCGCCCTGTCTCCCGCCGTCAATGACCCCGGCACGGCGATCGATGTCCTGAACCGCGCCCTGCGCCTTCTGCTCGACTACGGGCAGTTCGTGTACCAGGACTCGGCGGAGGACACCCCGTATCCCGCCATCAGTGCCCGGTCGATTAGCGTCGAGGACCTGTTTGAAGATGTCTTCGACCCCGTGGCCCGCGATGGCGCGCCCTTGTTTGAAGTTCAGCTGCGGTTGCAGAAAGTCCTGCTGGCGCTGAGCCAGAGCAACCCGATCCTGTTCGGCGAGGCGGCCAGGCAGGTGTCCCGGCGCGCCATGGAGATGGCGCGGAATGCCGGCATGCTGGAAGCGGACGTGGAGCGACTGCAATCTGTCTGCAGCCAGCTTCCCTGAACCGCGACTCGCAGGCCGCCGCCTGCACTGAAACAAGCAAACCAAATCGCGCCGGCGCGCGTATCAGCGGGTAGTCATTAAAGGAGACTCCCGTGAAATTCACCTACCACGCCACCATGTGCGCCCCCGAGCAGTACCTGCCCCTCGCCAAAGCGGCGGAAGACGCCGGCTTCGACGGCTTCACCTTCCCGGACAGCATCTGCTACCCGAAGGAGGGCTCGGACGTATACCCCTACAACGACGACGGCACCCGCGACTTCCTGGACGGCGTGCCCTTCCTGGAGCCCTTCGTGGCCATTCCCTACCTCGCCGCGCACACGCCGAAGCTGCACTTCACCACCAGCGTGGTCAAGCTGGCCATCCGCCAGCCGGTGATCGTGGCCAAGCAGCTTGCCACCCTGGCCGTCATCCTGGGCGACCGCTTCGCCTTCGGCGTGGGCATCAGCCCCTGGCCCGAGGACTTCGAGGTGTGCCAGATCCCCTGGGAGAAGCGCGGCAAGCGCATGGACGAGATGATGGAGATCCTGAACGGGCTCATGAGCGGCGACTATTTCGGTTACGAGGGCGAGATCTTCAACATCCCGCCCATCAAGCTTTGCCCGGTGCCGGAGCACCACGTGCCGCTCTTGGTCGGCGGCCACGCCAAGCCGGCGCTGCGCCGCGCCGCCCGCCTGGGCGACGGCTGGGTCTCGGCAGGGTCATCGATCGACGAGCTCAACAGCATGATCACGCAGATCGAGGAATTCCGGAAAGAGTTCAACCGCGACGACGGCGAGTTCCAGTACCACGCGATGACCGAGGCCGCCTACTCGGCGCAGGGACTCGACAGCCTCGCTGACGTGGGCGTCACCGAGGTGATTATCGCGTTCCGCAATCCCTATGACGGCACGCCCGATACGCAGACGCTGGAGGAGAAGATCGGGATGATTGAGTGGTATGCGGAGAATGTGATCAGGCCGTATCGAGGGAGCTGAGCCAACGGCGCATGGTAGGTAGGAACGACCGGGTGCTCATGGCAATTCTTACCAGTTGCACCCCTTTCTTCCCGTATAACTTCTTGTCAGGCCCAGAAGGGCCAACCCCAAAGCCAGCAGCGCGAGCGTTGCCGGCAACGGCGCCTCGCGGTACATCCAGGCCCCTACATGATGCGGCCTGTTGGTGCTTTGGGAATCGCCGTTGTTGGCGGCGATATTGATATTCTCGGAGAAATAGTCGGTCGCCTGAAGGGTGGCATGATAGTCCGGCGAATCCGCGACGCGGGCAGGTATCTGTCTCAAGAGTCCGAGCGATATATCCAGTTCGAAAATCGGCACGAATCCGAATACGTCGAAGAATTCGTTGAACTCCGGGATGACCGGCTCTCCGAAGTAGGACACGCTGGTGATTCCGCCCGGCCAGTAGATACCGAGTGTCGCCGAATAAAGGCTACTCACGTCCAGCAGTGAAGCCCATTTGACGCCCGTCAGGTCGTTGCTACCGAGCGAGCCGCTGCAGACGCCCGCAACCGGGTCGCAGACCGCTGCGATGTCACTCCAACTGTAGTCGATGAAATGAACGGGCTGCAGCCAGGACTTGCCATCCGCGTAAACCGGGGGCAGCAATGCGGCACTGGCAGTACTCGCCCCTAGACTAAAAGCCAACGCAAGCAAAACGATACGTATGGTTTTTGACATGCCAACGCCTCCGGGATACTGCCACTTGCAATCAAGTCGCAAGCGTCAGGCCATGTCAATGACGGCGCGGGACCGTGGCCATTTGAAATTGAAATCGGAGATGAAGTGTAAGATTTTTTGACGCCGTCCGTTCAGGGTATTAACTGCGCAGTGAAAAACAAAAAAGGGTAATGCCATAAGACATTACCCTTGATGTTTGGTGGAGCTAACGGCCGGGGTCGCGCACGACATCGAACGGGGCGGCCTCCCGTCGCGACCGTAGGTCAACGGTTCGCGGCCGAAAAAAAGGGTAATGCCATAAGACATCACCCTTGATGTTTGGTGGAGCTAAGAGGGATCGAACCGCTGACCTCAACACTGCCAGTATTGCGCGGACACGGTATTTTTATATTATATTTCAATGGCTTACGAAAGAAAACGCGATCCCGAAAATTGCCCTTTTTTGGGGTTTTTTGGGGTTTTTCGGACACCACTTGAAATGTACGGATTTAACCCCATATTAGGTAGTTGCGATAAGAGACACTGGGCCGAATAAGACCCAAACCAACAAGAACGCAGAGGGATGTGCATATGCAAGTCGAAGAGCTGTTTGACTTGATGTCCTGGATTGGACTTCAAATAAATGACCTAGAAATAATCCAAAAATACCGCACCTTACACAAAGTTCTTGATCACAACGCGAAGAATCAGCAACAACAGGCATTTGAAGAACAGAAGGATAGCCTGATCGAGGCGCTTTCAAATGTCCAAACTGATCAACTTTCGATCGGTCAATTAGAGATATTAGAAACGCTCGACATTGCAAAATACCTTGGCAAACGGGGTATCGATTTTATTGAGGAAAACTTATTCAGAAACGCCCTCGACAAGGTCACCGCAGCTAATAATATTGGCGCCGCAGCCGCCAAGCTTGAAGAGGTTCTGCAGTGGTCAACCGACCTCAGATCGAAGCTTGATACGGTTATTGCCGCCCCAGCGATTCAAGAATTTCATGATCAGGCCATCATGCGAATTCACTTCACCCGCGAAGCCCAGCTTTCCAATGTCACAGAGTTTAAAGACTGGGGGAAAACCTGGTACGACATAGGCCGAGGGGTATCCTATGCTCACGGTCATGCGCCGGAGGAAGTCTCAATTATCGGGGCAAGTAAGGGTTCGATAATCCTCACATTAGCCGCTATTTATCCGGTAGCGAAAACCATCAGCATGTTGGTAATGGACGTCCTGAAACTTGTAGAAAAGGTTCACCAGATCAGGAAAACGGCAGAGGAGGTAAGAGCACTCCGCATAGCAAATGACCAAGCTGAAGCTCTTGTCGCTAAAGCCGACGAGGCCAAGCAAAATGGAATCCAGGAAATAACAGATACTTGTGCTCAGAGGCTTGAAATCGATCCAAACGGCGAAGGCGATAAATTAAACGAACTTTCCAACGCAATAAAGTTACTTGCTGCTTTCCTGGATAAAGGCGGCGAGATTGACTTTGTAGTCCCCGACGAAAACGAAGATGCCGAAGCCGGCGATGAAAATGTGCAACAAAGGGCGGAGCTTAGAAATCTATTTTCGGAGGTCAGGCAACTTGAAAGTGAGGTTAGGCAACTAGAGGATATGCGGCAGGAAGACGACGAGGGTTGACTTCATTTTTCAATTCTATAACCTTCCCGCCAGACCTATCGTCTAATATGGATAAGACGCAGCTCACTGAGCTGAAATCCCGGTTCGATTCCGGGTGGGTAAAGAGCATTCGTGCAGTGCTCTTTACCCACCTCTAATCTCTTGCTTATGCAGCATCAAGATCTCCACCCCCTCTTTCATGCTCACTGCGACAATGTGAGAGAGCTTAAACGCGCCTGGAGGCATATAAATCGCGCCGTAAACGCAGGTGTCCTTGCGGGTGACTTCGAAGCAGTATCAATTCAAACACGGCTCCTTGCCTTGGTTTACTGCGCGTATGCTGAATCAGTTTTCCAAAAAACCGTGTCAACACCCGGTGGATTCACTCAGGATCAAATACATCAAATCCAAGCTGAAAAAAATAGAAGCATCGTTGATGGGTGGAAAAAGTGCGCCCAATTGGCTTTCATGCAAGTTGATGGACAAAATAGTGGACACGTCCCTAATGCCATTCAAAATCTCAATCGCTTGATTGAGGAGTTCATTAAGGACCCAAGCGTACTAAGAAATCGCTTGGCGCATGGTCAATGGAGAGTGGCATTAAATAGTGCCGGTGACAAAATAAATCAGGAGCTGACTGAAGAGATAGAGTCTATAGATGTAGTAGTTTTGACGAGAAATAGAGATGCCTTAGAAAAACTGGTGAACATCTTCGAGGACGTAATCAAATCACCAACTAAAACTCATCCTAGAGATTACTGGGTTCACATTACAGCAATGGAAGAATCCCAAAGAAAGATGGCCGCATGGACGTTCGAACAGAAGGTCGAGAAACTTTTAAGGAAGAAACCCAGGAGTCCGAACTAGGCTGCGCACCAGTAGCTTCACAGGATAAGCCTCTCATCATTTGGCCTATAGTCTCTTGGCAACAGAGACCGTTCCGGCAGCGCCAATGAATAGACAAACCCTTTCTCTAGCAAAACCACACCAATCAGCACCCACCCACTATTCAGCTTTTTGTTTGCTGTTAGCTTCCTCCTGGTTTCAAAGATCCTCTTAGTCCGCGACAGATCGTAACTAAACTCAGCCGTAGCTTTCTCCAAATGGTAAGGACGCTCCAAGCACTACAATTAGGCATGGACATAAAATCAATGACTTAGCCCACTTAAAACGCAACACCGATGGTGTTGCGCTCTCCGGCGAAGCATTATCCAAGCTTCTGAAAATTAAGGAAAAAGCGACATATAGAACACATCGGGACAACGCGGGACAAAAACCCGGACAAAAACCCATAAAAAAAGCGGCTGGCGATGAGCGCCAACCGCTTGATTTATATAGATTTTTGGTGGAGCTAAGCGGGATCGAACCGCTGACCTCAACACTGCCAGTGTTGCGCTCTCCCAGCTGAGCTATAGCCCCAAATTCGCTTTGTAAGCCGTTGATCGGGAAGGCTTTTTACGGCCCTCAAAAGCAACGAATTGAAGAGGGGCGAATTCTAGAGAGCCTCCCCGCCCCTGTCAAGGCGGACCCTGCCTATAGCGACAGCCACAGGCGCAGCAGGTGGCGGCGCTCGGCGGGGTCCTCAACGTCCTCGTACGCGGTGCGCGCGTGTAGGTTGGTGTGGTTGGACAGGAGCTGGATGTCGCCCGGCTCGAGGTCCATGTCCAGGTACATGCCCTCCTCCAGCGCGATGGCCTCGTAGGTGTCCAGCAGGTCCAGCTCTTGCGCCGTCAGTTCCGGCACCGCGTCGTGGCGGCTGGCGGAGCGGAAGTAGTCGGCGTGGTAGAAGGTGCGCAGCTGGCCGCCCGCAAAGCGGCACGGCGGTATCGGCAGCGAGCCGCCCGCCGCGTTCACTTCCTTGTCGCGCACGTCGAGGTGCACGGGCTCGAACAGGCGCGGGGCGAGGTCCGGGCGGCGTTGCAGCAACTCGTTGAACACGGCCACGGAGCTGGCGATACGGCTATGCCCGCCACTTTTGGCGCGCTTCAGGCACAGCAGCCCCACCACGTCGGCGGCGTCGCAGTGGTAGTCGATGTTGGCCGCGGTCTTGTACAGGCGGGTGGTTTCGGTCGCCACCTGTTCGCGCAGGTCGATGACATGGCCGAGCAGGTCGCCGTCCGGGTTCTGTTCGCCGGGGCGGCCCAGGTGCAGGCCGAAGCACCAGAAGAAGCATTCGCTCTGTGCCGGGGTCCAGCGTTCCACCGGCACGCCGCGCAGGACGACGAAGCCGCGGCCCGTGGACAGGGTTGCGCGCCAGGTTGCGAAGTTGTCCTGAAGTCCCGGTAGCGGGAAGTCTGTGGCGAGCAGGTCGCGGATGGGCTTGTTAAGGGATAGCGCGTGTTGCAGGGCTGACTCGATTTCGTTGACCTCTGCGGGGGTGAGGCGGTGGGCGAGTTGTTCCAGGGATGGCAGGTCGGCGCCGCGCCAGGCGGCGGGGGTTTTGATGGGGTGGGTTGGCGCGGCTTCGTGGGGGCGGTCGAAGTAGTGGAGGGTTTGTTCGACGAAGGTCAGGTAGGGTTGGTGGGTCATAGGGGGCCTGGTGATAGAAGTTGGCGTTTTTGCTTTATGCGGTGACACTGGGTTCCTGTGTGCCGGACCACCGCCTGCGCGGAAACGATGATAGAGCGGCGCATCAGTTGCTATGTCACCCTACCGATTAATGGCGGTCGTGGGTTAACCTTAGCACCAGCAAATAAGTCACTCCACGGGGAGACACCTGGCATGCTCGGAAAATTTGTTCTTTGGGTTTCCGCCATCTTGTTCGTCGGCTATGGCGTCGCGTGTTGGCTGGACCCAGCCCTGCCGGCCGGTAGTGCCGGGCTCGCCATCCAGAACGGGGACGGCTTTGCCGAGATAGCGGCGATGTACGGCGGGCTGCAGACGGGGTTCGGCATCTGGTGCCTGCTGGGTGCGCTGCGCCCGGACCTCTACCGCGCCGTGCTCACCAGCCTGGTCCTCGTGGTGGGGCTGCTGGCAACCGCCCGGCTCTACGGCAGCGTGGCGGGCGGCAACGAATTGACGCTCTACACGTGGGGCGCGATGGGCTACGAGTTCGCCACCGCCGTCCTCGCGTTCGTCGCACTGCGGAAAACGCCCTAGCTCTCCTCCAGGCCGACGTCCTTCGGCGCGGTCGCCGAGATAAACAGGCCCTCGGCGCTCGCGGTCACCTTGCCGTCCACGCGCATCTCGCCCTTGCTGACCTGTTTGCGCCCGTCGCTGCGCACGTTTTCGGCCCACAGCTCGATGGGCCGCCCCAGCGGGGTCGTGCGGTGGTAGCGGACGGTGAGCGTGCCGGTGAAACTCGCGTTGCCGGAGATCACGTTGGCCATGGCCAGGATCTCGTCGAACACCGCGGCGATGATGCCGCCGTGCACGCTGTTGGGCGGGCCGGCGTAGGTGGGCGTGAACGTGACCTCGCCGCGCACCTCGCGCTCGCCCGAGCGCCACAACTTCAGGGGCGGCGCGATCGGGTTGCGCGAACCGCTGACCGGGCTGTAGGGCATGACGCGCGTGATGTCGTCGTCCTCCCACTCCATGCCGGAGCTGTCCTCGGCGATCGAAATGGTCGACCAGCCCTCCCCTTCCTTCAGCCAGGGCTTCAGTGCGTCCAGCGCCTGCCTGATGTGACCGGTGGCCTCGGCCAGGATCTCGGGGGGCGCGTGGCTGCAGCGCATATCGTGGATCAACTGCGCCACGTCGCGGTTGACCGCGTCCCGCAGGTCGGCGTCGTCGCTACCCGACATCGTGCTTCCTCTTCTCTTTGACAGGCGTCCGCTATGGTCGCCCAAGGGCCGGACAGCGGCAATCGGGGCGGTGCGCATCGTTGAACCTCGCCCGCCAAATCACAGTGGCGGGTGCGCCCGCGAGCGCTTACCATGCGCTGCTTGGGCAAATGCAGGAGCTTTACAGTGCAGATCGCTGACAACACCGTGGTGCAGTTTCACTACACGCTGCGCGACGAAACCGGTGAAGAACTGGAGACCTCGCGCGGTGGCGAACCGACCACCTACCTCCACGGCGCCGACAACATCATCAAGGGGCTGGAAGGCGCGCTCGCGGGCAAGTCCGCGGGGGACGTATTCAGTGCGACGGTGGCGCCGCAGGACGGCTACGGCGAGCGCAAGCCGGACAGGGAGCAACGCGTGCCGGTGAAGCACCTGATGTACCGCGGCAAGCTGAAGCCGGGCATGGCGGTGCACCTGAACACACGCAACGGCGCGGTGCCGGTCACCGTGATCAAGGCGGGCAGGCACAGCGCCGACATCGACACCAACCACCCCATGGCGGGGCGCACGCTGACGTTTGATATAGAGGTTGTGGAGGTACGCGAGGCCAGCGCGGAGGAAGTCGCCCACGGGCACGCGCACGGGCCGGGCGGGCACCAGCACTAGCGCTCAGGCGGCGTAGGTCGCCTCGAGGTAGTCGACAATCGCGTCGGACTCGAACATGCCCTGTTCGCTGTTCGGGTCGTACAGGTAGGGAATCGCCACCCTGCCCTCGCGCTCGAACAACCAGCGGCGGTTCTCCTGCCCGGCCTCGGGCTCGGGCTCCGCGTTGAGGCTCTCGCGCAGGTTCGGCAGCAGCCACTCGCGCAACTGTGTGCGGCCGCAGTTGCGCAGCACGTAGGGCAGCTCCATGTTGCACAACTGCTCGCGCACCACGCGCGCGTAGGGGCTGCTCTCGAAGCTGTACAGCTCCAGCATGTACTCGGGCTGCCGGCTCGGCAGCGCGGCCATGCGCTCGTTCATGCGCACGCCGCTGGCCAGCATGGAGCCGAGCGTCTGCAGCCGACCCGCCTTCCACTTCAGCGGCAGGTCGCGCTGGGCGTACGTCTCGTAGAGGTAGGCGACGATGTCGAGGGACTCGTACATCTCGACGCCGGTGTTCGGGTCCACCAGATAGGGGAACTGTGCCTTGCCGCCGCGCTCCACCACCTCCGGGCGGAAGCGCTCGCCCTCCTTCGGGCAGGGATAGATCTCGGCGTCGAGGTCCAGCTCGGTCAGCGTCTCGCGCACCAGCCGGCAGTAGGGGCAGTTCTCGATGTCGTAGAGCCGGAGCATCCGCGCCGGCTTGACCGGCGCCGCGTCGACCTGGATGCCGTTGCTGGCGCGCAGCATGGTCGAGACCATGGACGTGGCGATATGCGTGGCCATCGGGTTCCTCCTACAGGGACTGGTAATCTTTCTCCAGCCGCTTCAACGCTTTCTTGGACACGCCGCCGAGCGCGTCGAGGGCATGGCGCACACGGGCGCGGCTCATGTCCGGGCCCAGCAACTCCATCGAGTCTACCACTGAAAACGAAGCGCTGGTGCCGGCTATGGCGATAAACAGCGGGGCGAGGAAGTCCTTGACCTTGACGCCCAGGGCGTCGGCAAGGCCTTTCATGTCATCCCACAGGCCGTCGCGGTGCCAGTCGCTGCGCGCCTCCAGCCGCCACAGGGCGAACTGCAGCCATTTCACGATGTCATCGTGGTCGCTGCCCAGACCCTCGAAGTCGGCCACGCCCAGCGGCAGCGTGCCGGACACGAGGAAGGCCGCCAGCGGCGCGAAGTCGCTCAGGGTCTCCATGCGTTTCTGTGCGTGCGGCAGGACCCGGCGCAGGTTGTCGGCGTTGAACGCCCACTCGATAAGCCGGTCCGCGAGCTGTTCCTCGCTGAGGTCCTCGCGAATCCACAGGCCGTTGAGCCAGCTCAGCTTCTCGGGGTCGAACACCGGGCCGCCCAGCGACACGCGCTGGATGTCGAAGGCCGCGATCATCTCATCCAGCGCGAACTTCTCGCGCTCGTCGGGCATGGACCAGCCCATGCGGCCGAGGTAGTTCAGCAGCGCCTCGGGCAGGAATCCCATGCGCTGGTAGTACAGGATGCTGGTCGGGTTCTTGCGCTTGCTGAGCTTGGACTTGTCGGGATTGCGCAGTAGCGGCAGGTGGCAGAGCTGCGGCATCTCCCAGCCGAAGTACTCGTAGAGCAGCTTGTGCTTCGGCGCCGAGTTGATCCACTCCTCGCCGCGCAGCACGTGGGTGATGCCCATGAGGTGGTCGTCCACCACGTTGGCCAGGTGATAGGTGGGCATGCCGTCGGACTTGAGCAGGATCTGCGCGTCCACCATGCCCCAGTCCAGCTCTATCGCCCCGCGCAGCATGTCCTGCACGACGCAGGCGCCGTCGTCCTCGGGCACGATCATGCGGATGACGTGGGGGTCGCCGGCGGCCTGGCGGCGCGCGGCCTCGGCGTCGTCCAGCATCAGGTCCGACGGCTTCAGCGCGGTGCTGTTGCCCGCCGCGCGGCGCGCCTCGCGCAGTTGCTCCAGTTCCTCGGGGGTGCGGTAGCAGACAAACGCCTTGCCGGCGTCCACGAGCTGTTGCGCGTACTGGCCGTAGAGCGCCATGCGCTCGCTCTGGCGGTAGGGGCCGCAGTCGCCGCCCACGTCGGGCCCCTCGTCCCATTCCAGGCCCAGCCAGCGCAGCGAATCGAGGATCGCCTGTTCGGACGCGGCCGTGCTGCGCGCCGTGTCGGTGTCCTCGATGCGCAGCAGGAACTGCCCGCCGTGGGCGCGCGCGAAGCAGAGATTGAACAGTGCGATGTACGCCGTACCCACATGGGGGTCGCCGGTGGGCGACGGGGCGACGCGGGTGCGAACAGTCATGCGCGGGAGCCGTTATCGTGAAAAGCGGCGATTATACGGCCTACCCCTGTCCTTGCCCACCGACGGGACCCCGGTTGGGTAGGGCCGTCGTTGGCGAATCCGCAACCTTGCCGCATACTTATTGTCACACGCTGTAACCAACGACCGAGTAACAAACATGCAACAACTCTCAAGCGTCGACGCCTCGTTTATCCAGGCGGAGTCCCCCGGCCTGCCCATGCATGTCACGACGGTGGGCATCTACGACCCGTCCACCGCGCCGCACGGCACCCTGCGTTTCAGGGACATCATGGAGTGCTACGAGCGCGCCATTTACGAGGTGCCGCTGCTGCGCAGGCGCCTGGTGCAGGTGCCGGGCAATCTCGATTTCCCCTACTGGATCGAGGATCCGGACTTCGATATCGAGTTCCACGTGCGCCACATGGCCCTGCCGCAACCGGGCGACTGGCGCCAGTTCTTCATCCAGGTGGCGCGCATGAATTCCCGCGTCCTCGACCTGCAGCGGCCGCTGTGGGAGGTGTATGTCCTGGAGGGGCTCAACGCGCTGGAAGGCATCCCGAAGGGTTCGTTCGCCGTCATGCAGAAGCTGCACCACGCGGCGATGGACGGCGACGCGGTGCGCAAGCTGCTCACCGCGTTGCATACGGACAAACCGACGGCACCCTCGCACCGCACGCGGCACAACGAGCCGCTGGTGCGCGAGAACCGGCCGAACAAGATGCCGCTCCTGCTCAAGTCCTACCAGCGCGCCCTGGGCCGGCCCGGCAAGTTCACCCGGACGGTAGCGCGCTCCCTGCGCGGCCTGCGCCGCCTCAGCAAGGCCGGCGAGGTCGGCAAGCGCCCCGAGCCGCCGAAGAGCATCTTCAACGGCGAGGTGAGCCCGCACCGCGTGGTCTCGGCGGCAAGCTTCGACTTCGAGGAGTTCCGGCACCTGCGCCACGCAGTGCCCGGCGCGACCGTGAGCGACCTCGCGGTGAGCGTGATGGGCGGGGCGCTGCGGCGCTACATGGCGCATCGCGGCGTGGAACTGGCCGAGCCGCTGGTGGCCCGGGTGCCCGTGAGCGTGCGCCCCGACGCCCTGCCGGATGAAGTGGGCAACCGGGTGTCCACGATCACCGCCTCCAGCGGCTCCCACATCGCCGACCCGCTGGAGCGGCTGCAGGAGGTGTACGCCTCCAGTTCGGCGGCAAAGCGGCGCCTGGAGATCATGGGCGACTCGCTGTACGCCGACATGGCGGACGCGCTGGGGCCGCAGGTGTCCCGGGCGGTATTCTCCGTGGCGGAGAACGCGGCCCGGTTCCAGGCGCTCAGCAGCCTGCTCCCCGCCGGTCACAACTTCTCCTTCAGCAACCTGCCGGGACCCGCGGACCCCGTCTACCTGTGTGGCGCCGAATACAAGTGGGGCATGGGGCTGGACCCGCTGATGCCCAATATCGGCCTGGTGGTCACCCTCGCGTCGTCGCGGGGCCGCTTCGTGATGGGCGTGAACGCCTGCCGCGAGATGGTGCCGGATCCGGAGGTGCTGTGGCAGTTCATCCACAATGCCTACGACGAGGCCAGGCCGGTGCTGCAGGCCGCGGCCGCCGCCAACACCGCCGGCAAGCGCCCGTCGAAGAAGGCGTCCGGGGAAGCCCCGGGGAAAGCCATGGGCAAGGCGGGAAAGAAGCCGGCCAAGAAAGTGAAGAAAAAGGCAGCAAAGAAACGCCCCGCCGCCAAACGCAAACCCGGGGCCAAAAGCAAGCCGAAATCCAGGAGCGCCTGAACCGCGCGTGTTTTTGGGGCAGTTTACTGATTTCCCCGGGGCCCACCCGGGCCAGCGAGAATGCAGTAAACTGCCTCCAATACCGTTATACTCACTCTTCATCCTAAGGGGTGGCCCCAGGCCTGAGATGTCCACGCGGACGAACCCTTGAACCTGATCCGGTTAATGCCGGCGTAGGAATAGGTTGTCGCCTGCCATCTTAACGTCGATCACCGGGTCTCTAGTTGTCTTTGGAGGCTCATTGTGTCTGTTACATCACGCTACAAGTTCATGCCGGTCGCCCTCGCGGCCGCCGCCCTGCCCTGCCTGCCGGCGCTCGCTGCGGACAGCGGCGGCAGGCTCGAGGAGACCGTCGTCACGGCGACGTATCGCCCCACCGCGCTCACCGACGTCGCGGGTAGCGTCACGGTGCTCGGCGAGGCCCTCATCGAGGAGCGCGCGGCGCGGCACCTGCAGGACATCCTGAACGCCGCGCCCAACGTGACGTTCGCGGCGGGCAGTTCGCGCAGCCGCTTCATCCAGGTGCGCGGCATCGGCGACCTCGAGCAGTACTACGACCCGAAGTTCTACCCCTCCGTGGGCCTCATGCTCGACAGCCTGGAGTTGGGTGACAGCGCCAACGCCGGCATGCTGGTCGACGTGGCGCAGGTCGAGGTCCTGCGCGGGCCGCAGGGCACGCGCTTCGGTTCCAGCGCGCACGCCGGCATGGTGCAGATTCGCAGCAACCGCCCGGGCGACGAGTTCGAGGGCGAGATCAGCGGCGGCGTGGGCGACTACGACAGCTACCACGCGGGCCTCGTGCTCAGTGGACCGCTGGGCGAAGCGCTGCGCGGCCGCCTGGCAGTGCAGCAGAACGCGAGCGACGGCTACACGCGGAACGACCGCCTGCGGCGGGACGACGTGAATGAACTGGACGAGTTCACCGCCCGCGCTCGCCTCGTGTACGAACCGGTCGACAGCGCGAGCTACGAGTTCAGCGCGTTGTACTTCGACGCCGACAACGGCTACGACGCGTGGTCACTGGACAACAACCGCCACACGCAGACCGACCAGCCCGGTGAGGACGACCAGGAGACTCTCGCCGCGACGCTGGCCGGCAACTGGGAACTGGGCGCCGACCTGCGGCTGTCGGCCAGCCTCTCGCGCATCGACAGCGACCTCGCGCAGGGCTACGACGCGGACTGGGTCTCGGACCGCCTCTGCGCAGAGACGCCCTGTTCCGGCGGTAACGACACGGCCAGTGAAATGTTCGAGCGCGACCGGCAGCGCACCATCTTCGACCTGCGCCTGCTGGGCGGCGGTGAGCTGGACGCCGGGGACAGTCGCTACGTGGTCGGGGTCTACGCCAACGACGGCGAGGAGGACCTCGACTACGCCTACCCGAGCATCTGGTACGGCGACTACGCGCTGACCAGCGACTACGAGACGCAGCGGCTCGCGCTGTACGGCGAGTTCGAGTACGCCCTGAGCGACAACCTGAGTGTACTGGTCGGCGCCCGCGCGGAGCGCTTCGAGGACGACTACACCGACAGCAACGGCTTCGCCAGCGACAACAGCGACGACCTGTTCAACGCCGAGCTGAGCCTACGCTACAGCATCGGCCAGTACAGCTCCGTGTACGCCACGGTGGCGCGTGGCAACAAGCCCGGCGGCGTGAACACCACCGCCAGCGCGACCGAGCCTTTCATGTCGCCACAGTTCCAGGAGTTCATACGCGGCAAGCTGAACTTCGACGCCGAGGAGCTGACCAGCAAGGAGATCGGCCTGCGCACGCGGCAGCTCGACGGCAGGGCAAACCTCAGCATCGCCCTGTTCCACACCGACCGCGCCAACGCCCAGCTCGAGAACTGGATGTGGGATGCGGACAGCGGCCTGTGGGTGGGCTTCCTCGACAGCACCGGCGACGCGCAGAGCTACGGCGTGGAGCTGGAGTCGTCGCTGGTCGTCAACGCGCACCTGGAACTGTTCGCCAACCTCGGCTGGCTGGAAACTGAAGTCGAGCGTATCGAGACATTCGACCTGGACCTGAACGAGTTTGTCACCAGGACCAACCGCGACCAGGCCAAGTCACCCGCCTACCAGTATCACGTGGGCGCACGCTTTGCCCTGATCGAGCACCTGTCGGGCCGCCTTGAACTGGAAGGGCAGGACGATACGTTCTTTGGCTATTACCACGACGGTGAACTCGACGGCTACGACCTCGTGAACGGCAGCCTGACCTGGGCGCGGGATGCGCTCGCCGTCACACTGTGGGGTCGCAACCTGACGGACGAGGACTACGCGGTGCACGGCCTGTACTTCGCGGTGGACCCGCGCGACGACTTCGGCGCCTGGGCCAACCGTACCTATGAACAGCTCGGCGAACCGCGCACCTGGGGCGTGGATGTCAGTTACGCGTTCTAGGGCGCCCGGAACGGGACGCTGATGGCAGGTTTCACCGTTGCGCAGGTCGTCGAGGTACTGGCCACGCTGGCCAACCTCGCGTTCCTGGTGTTCCTCATTCGCGAGCAGGTCATCTGCTGGTCGTTCGGCATCGTGGGCAGCCTGCTCAGCGTCTACCTGTTCCTCGACGCGAGGCTGTACTCGGAGACGGTCCTGTACTTCTTCTACGCGGTGATGGGCGTGTGGGGCTGGCTGCGCTGGCACCGCCAGGCAGCGCAGGACGACAACCCGGTGATCACCTGGCCGCTGGCCCGGCACCTGCGGGTCGTGCCCGTCACCGCCCTGCTCGCGCTCGGCCTCGGCTTCACGATGGCCTACCTGACCGACGCCGAGCGCCCGCTGTTCGATGCCTTCACGACGGTATTCAGCTTCCTTGCGACCTACATGGAGATCCAGAAGGTGCTGGAGGCCTGGCTGTTCTGGCTGGTGCTGAACCTCGCCTCGATCTGGCTGTACCACGACCGCAACCTGGATATCTACGCACTGCTCATCGCCGTGTACAGCGTGTTGTCGGTGGTGGGGTTCCTGCGCTGGCGGCGGAGCTACACCCGGCAACAGTTCAACGCATCAGCGCCGTAGCGCGCGGGATTAGCGGGGGCGATAAAACCACGCCCCGGCGTAACCCACGCCGGAGGAACCGTCCAGGAAGGATTTCGTGGTCGCCAGGTCCGCATCAAGCTTGTCGGCCTGGTCGCTCAGCACCCCCGCCTCGGAACCCAGCTGCGCACCGGCGGTGAGTCGAATACGCCCGGCGATCTCCCGTGAGGAGCTTATGTCGGTTGTAGGCTGGAAGCCCTCGTCGAAAAACTTTGGCGCCCAGCTCGAGTTCGCTTCGGTGTAGGTAGAGGCACCGGGGCCCAACTGATTCGAGCCGATGAAGGTATTGAACAATTCGTTGATGTCCTTCTCGCTCGCCCATATCCAACCCGACATGTTGTAGCCATTGAGGTGGCCGTCGGACAGGCAAAGCCCGGTGGCAGCGGGACACACCGCGTCAATTTCCGCGAACGACGTGTTCCTGAAAAGATTGACCTGGGCCCATTCCTTGTCACCAAACAGGATGGTGTCTGTGACGGGCGTGGATTGGAAGATGGGACTCAACAGGTAGTCACCGCCTGAGTCGATGAGAGACTGCCCGTTCTCAAACCCGGCCAGCAACGCAGTCGAAACCACGCAGACCGGATTGGTGGAGTTCGCGCAGAGATATTTGTCGCCACCGCGCCACTTGACGAACTCCAGATTCGTGTAGGGTACCGCGGTGAAGGTCTCGGTGTAGGTGGTATCTGCCACGTGATGGGTGCAGACGGACAGTTCAGGACAGCTGCCTGATGACGATGTGTGCACCTCGCCACCTTGCAGCGTCACCACGTAGATACGACAGGAGGCCAGGCAGGCCATGGACAACAACAAAGCAAGCTTCTTCAACATGACAAACATCCCTATTCTGCGGATAGATACAGGGTCATCCGTCTAGTATAGGGGTAATCCGGGGATGTGCTGAAAATTCCAGGCCGCAAGCGCTGCGGACGTCCGTGGCGGCAGCCCCTAGAGTTGTGCGTTCGCGCGGACCAGGTTGTGGTAGACGTTGTGCAGGTTGTCCAGTTGCGCGCGATCGGCGTTACCGGTGTCGACCAGTGACTGGATGGCCTGGTCCAGCCGGAACAGCGTGCCGCGCAGTTCGGCGGACGCCACCAGGCTCTGGATCCAGGTGATCGCGGCGTAGCGCGTGCCCGCGGTCACCGGCGTCACCCGGTGCAGGCTCGCCGAGGGGTAGATCACCGCGCTGCCCGCCGGCAGCTTGACGGACTGCTCGCCGAACTCGGTGGTGATCACCAGCTCCCCGCCTTCATAGTCGTCGGGTTCACTCAGGAACACCGTGCTGGACACGTCGCTGCGCAGCACTTCGGGCGTGGCGGGTATGCGCATGATCGCGGCATCCACGTGATTGCCGTAGGTCTCACCCCGGGCGTAGCGATTGAAACAGGGCGGGAAGATGCGGTGCGGCAGCGCCGCCGAGGTGAAGGTCGGGTCCTCACCCAGCCGCGCGAGCAGCGCGTTGGTGAGCTCCTGTACGATCGGGTGACCGGCATCGGCCTGCGCATTGTGCTTCACATCCGACGCCATGCCCGCGGCGGTCGCGGCGCCGTCGAGCCAGGGCGCGGCGCCCAGGGACTCCCGGAAGCCGCGCACCTGCTCGCTCGACAGGAGTTGTGTTACGACAACCACAACGGCACTCCCGACAGCGCAACCGCCTCAGAACTCATACACGACCGAGAGGCGCGCGTTGCGCGCATCCCCGAGGTACATGAAGCTGC
>JAUIEP010000059.1 GCA_030428835.1 Gammaproteobacteria bacterium
CACTACAACCATGTCAGGCCGCATCGCTCACTAGGCAAAAAACCGCCCGCGGTATTCGCCAAGGAGGCGGCATGATATGTTCAATCTCCCACATTCAGGCATGCTCGAATCTGGGGGTACGGTCATAGTGTTCCCTCTTTGCCGTAGGTCTCATTGTTATAAGCAAATACATTTTCCCAGCCAAGCTGCTCTTCGAGGTAGTCAGCAGTCGTGGCTTGAACAAGCGTATCTTCATTGAGAAGAGCCATCATACTGCGAGTTCCCCACTCATAAGTTTTGGCAGGAGAATATCGCGAGCCCGACTAAGCTGTTGTATTTGCTTCATCAACAGCCTAACTTGGGAAACTATATCCGTTACGTATTCTTGGAATTCATTAAGCAGCTTTTCAGTCGGAACATAGAGCTCAATCGCCCTAAATGTAGATTTGTTAATCTCTTTGTAGGTAGTGCCCCCTGCTAATCCAATAATCTCTTCTTTGCGACTTATCAAATTATGCAGAAGGTACATTTGAGTATTACTTTGTTTGGGGATAACGGATATGAACCCTTGATTAGTGGATGCCGCCCCGTCATATAGCCCAAAATACCCAATAGATGCCCGACTGCTCATCATAATTGTATTCGGAGGTAGTATTTTGGCGGAACTCTTCTGAAGACCAAGTTCAGTTATCTTTTTTTCTGAATCAAGTAGTACCAGGCTAATATTCTGCGTTAAGTCCTTAGGGACAAACCAAGTTACAGTACCGTCCTCCCAATACTCAGGAATTTTTGTGGAGGGAGTTCCACCACCTACCGTTTCTGCCGCCTCACCGTATGTAGCTTTACTCCAACCCTCCGGTGCGCCATCAATAATCTCAACATGCTCGTGACCAGGGAAGCGGAAACGCACGAACCACTCTTTGTAGAGCTGCCGTGCTGATTCCTCTAGCAACTCAATCCGGCGTTTATTGTTTTCAATGAGGTCGTCGTATTTAGAGATTAAGTTAGATATTGATCTTTGCTGTGAAATTGACGGGAGAGGAAGTTCAATGACTTTGATGTCCCGAATAGGAAGCTGAGGCTGTGCCGCGCCACTCCGAAGAGAATTTACCTGCTTATTAAATTGCTCTGACCTAATATACTGATATAAGAAGGAAGGAAGCAGCTTTTCACTATTAGTTCTAAAAATAACCATCCCTGAGTTAATTCGAATGTTGTCGTATGGCACATGACGATTGAAATAAGCTGCATTACCGATAGTGCCACGCGTGGTCATTATTACGTCTTCACGAGACAATTTTCCTTTGCGAAGTAGCCCGTCTTTCTGTTCGGTAATGAATTGGCAATTATCAAACTCAAATCCTGACTTAGTGACATTACCAGTGTTCAAAAATAGGCAATGTCCATTCTCAAAAAACTCATCCTGTTTGGGATAGTTTTTTCCTCTATCCCCATCAATAATTTCTAGCGGGGCTTCGTCGAATGTAACTTTTGGCCAAGCCGCGATCATATACCCAACTCCTCAAAGTTCTTTTGGATTCGGGTGGCGAGTATGGCGGCATCCTCATTCAGACCTTGTAGCTCTATATGAATGTCTCGAAGCACCTCCTCGAAATCAAAATCTTCGTCTTCTTCCTCCGGCGCGACACCCACATAACGTCCTGGCGTTAGGCTCCAGTCATTGGCTTCAATTTCTTCCCGACCGACAAGCTTGACCAGAGCTTCAACGTCTGTCAGCTCTGCATCAGGGAAACGGTCTTGTAACCATCGCGCTTGTTTGTGGAAATATCGAATATGCTTTAGTTGCTCAACGACTGCCTTGCGTTGTTCGTCGAGTTCTTTGATTGGTTTGTTCAGCCCCTTACCACCTGACTCCTTTGCTTGTTTTTCACTAAACTTATAGAGCTGGTCGATTTGCTTAATTAGGTCGCGACTTGTCTCGGACAGGGGCTCGATTTTCTCTGATGATTTCAGAAGGCCAGCATTATCTTTCTTGGCCTTACTCCACTCTTTACTTTGAGTTTTTATTGCCTGCTCAAAAACTTCAATATCGCAGCTTAGCGTTTGAATGGCTGCTTTTGTGTCCTCGTCAATCTCGCTCAGTCTTTCAATTAGATCGTTAGCGCCCGAGACAAACTCATCCATCAACGGTTTCGAAGCCTCTGCCTCATCGATGGTGCGCTGTAGATAGCTTTCAACCAGCTCAACGAAGCGCTCTTGCTCCCCGCGATAAAGCCAGACGATAGAAGTCAAATTCGTCAGTTGTTCGGGAGAGAAGTCATAGATTTTTCGCGTAACCTTACGAAAGACGTTACGCGCATCGAGCATCAGCACCTTGTCTTTCATCTTCGTTGGCTTGTTTTTGTTTAAGAACCAGAGCTCACAGGGTACGGAACGTGTATAGAAGAAATTGGAGCGGATCGCGACCATGGCTCCAACATGGCCTGACTCGACGAGCTTTCTTCTGACTTCGGCTTCCTGCCCTCCTGCACTCGACGCCTGGGATGACATGACAAAACCTGCGCGGCCTTTGTCATTGAGGTAGGAGTAGAAGTATGAAATCCAGAGGTAGTTTCCGTTGGACACCGCGCCTTTTTTGTTCACCCCTGGCAGGCCAAAGGGCAAGCGAGGATCATTCTTGATCTTCTCCGCATCCACGTCATCAACGTTAAAGGGAGGATTAGCCATGACGAAATCAGCCTTGCCGAGGAAGTCATGCGGGTCTTCATAGTAGGAAATGGCTTTCTGGATTTTTCCTTCAAGGCCATGAACCGCCAGGTTCATCTTGGCAAGGCGGATCGTCGTCGGGTTTTTCTCCGCCCCATAGAAGGTCGCCACTTCCTGCGGGTTCTTGTGCATCCGTTCGATGAAGTGGGCGCTTTGGACAAACATGCCACCTGACCCACAAGCAGGGTCGATAACATCACCGTGATCCGGCTCGATGACATTGACGATCATTTGCACCAGAGAAACGGGCGTGAAGAATTCACCGCCATCGTGAGCGCTCTGGTTCGCGAACTGAGTTAGAAAGTACTCGTAGATGCGACCGAAAATGTCCCCAGTCGCTTTTTTCAGCGCGGGGTCATTGAAGGTACGCAGAAGATTACCGAGAACATCATTGTCGAGTTCCTGGTACTCGCTCTTGGGCAGAACCCCTTTCAGGGTCTCGTAGTCCTCTTCGATGGCGTCCATGGCATCGATGATGGCCTGGGCACGGTCTTCGGCATCCGAGAGGTTCACCAAATACTCGAATTGCGCCTCTGACTTCAGGAAGATCGCGCCTTTACTGGAGAAGTCCTCTTTGGTTAGTGGGCGGGTCTTGCCACCCCGGCTGGGCAGATTAGCCTCGATCTCAGGCTTGACCGCCAGGTAACGGCTGTAGGCGTGGCGCAGAAAGATCAGGCCCATAACGGGCATGAAATACTCGTTACTTGCGTAGTTACTGTTAGCTCTAAGGTTGTCCGCACTTCCCCAGAGGCGTCTCTCGATAGCCTCGATATTCTCTAGCTGCGCCATCGGGCAGTTACTCCTTCCCTTCGTTTTTCTTTTCTTCTATCCAGCGCTCAATATCTTCTTGCTTGAACCGCCAACTCCCACCAACCTTAAATCCAGGCAGTTTTCCGCCAGCGGCCAGTTTGTAGGCCGTTTTTTCGGCGAGCTTCAGGTACGCGGCAACCTCTTTCAAGGTCAATATTTGATCAGTCATGGCGTTAAGCGCTCTTATACCAAGGGAGAGAATAGGGGAAAATCGAGGAATCGACAATAAGAAACTTGAGACCGTAGTAGTTCGGCCAGCCTTTCCTTTTTCATCTACCCAAGCAATTTATGTGTTGCTTTAAGCCAAAAACACACCACTTACCCCCAAAAAACAATTTATTTGTTGCCTTTAACCAAAAAGAAACTAATATGTTGTTATAGTTTCTAAGAGAAACGGAAATATTGCTTTAGAGAGAATCAGATGAGCAAGATACATGAACAGCTAAAAACACGGCGCAAGTCACTAGGCCTCAAGCAAGAGGACATGGAGCTACGTGTGGGCATGTCACGCCAGCAATATCAGTACCTGGAGTCCAAGGGCAATCCACGCCTGGATACGCTGGAACTGGTCGCCAAGGGGCTGAAAATGGAGCTCATGCTCATTCCGCAGGAAAAACTGCGGGATGTTGAGGATTTTCTGGCAGGCAGGAAGAAAATCGGTGGTGGGTTCAAAGTGACCGCAACAGGTACGGTCATAAAGCGCCCCCCCGAGGACGACCCCTGGAGCGATCTGCTGGAGGACAGCGATGACTAATGGCGATACCGTTAGCGTGCTCGAACTCGCTCTCCACGGGGCCACGGTGGGCTTCCTGGCGGGATATAGGGATGGACGCACTATTCTAACCTTCGCGCCCGAGTTTGCCGCAAATGAAGCCCGACCGACGTTTAGCCTGATTACGCATCCGGCCTTTCCCAAGGCGGAGGAAATCATGGCCAAACCCTGGGTCAAGCGGCAGAAGCTCCACCCGGCGCTCTCCAACCTACTGCCCGAAGGGGCGCTGAGGGATTACCTGGCACAGGCGCTCAAAACGCATACAGACAACGAATTCGAGCTTTTCGCCTATCTGGGACAGGACTTACCCGGCGCTCTGGTCGCCACAGCCATTGATCCTGACGCCGTTCCCGATTACGTCCTGGACGATACGGCCAAAGCCAGTGCGGTCAAATCCCTTGTACAGGACGAAAAAAAACGCTTTTCACTGGCGGGTGTCCAGATGAAATTCTCTATGCGGGAGCATGACGGGCGCTACCACATCGCCGAAACCGGGGCATTAGGCGACTGGATCATAAAAACACCCTCCACCACGCACAAGCATGTCCCGCTCAATGAATACACAGCCATGCACCTGGCTGAATTGGCGGGCGTGAACATTCCCGACATCCGCCTGGTAGAAATGGAGAAGCTGGAGCAGCTTCCCGCCATCAACCTACCGGACGAGCACTACGCCTTCGCTATTCGGCGCTTTGACCGTGACGAGGGTACGCGCATACACATGGAGGATTTCGCCCAAATCCTGGTGAAATACCCGCAGGAGAAATACCGCTCTGCCAACTATCAGCAAATTGGAAGAATCCTCTACGACTACGCCGAGGATGGATTGGGTGATGTGCAGCAATTCGCTCGGCGGTTGCTCGTCAATATACTGCTCGCCAACGGCGACGCCCATTTGAAAAATTGGAGCGTGATCTATCCCGACACGGTTACGCCAACACTCTCCCCCGCCTACGATATCGTAGTAACCCGTGTCTATATGGATGACGAACGGGAATTTGCCCTCAACTTGGGCAAAGATAAAGACTGGTATCAGGCGTCCCTGGACCAGTTCGAATACTGGGCTGGTAAAGCTAAAATTCCCTGGCGAGCCATCAAGCCGCACTTGTTGGATACGATGGACAGAGCTCGAAGCCAATGGCCTCAAGCCCTTGGGGAGCTGCCAATGGACGATGAGCATAAAGCGGGATTGAAAGAGCACTGGGGCAACCTGCACCCTGATTTTCAGATAGCGGCTTCCTAACCCGATAACTCCGAGTATTTCTCAGCGATAATCCCTTCGCCGTAGCGCCCTACGGCCCACCAAACTATCAGCGTTGGCAAGCCGCCAGAGGGACTACCATGACCGACGAAACACAGGAGGAGCTACCGCTCTCAAGGGAGGCGCTCTACGAGCTTGCCTGGTCAAAGCCGATGACATCCATTGGCAAGCAGTATGGCGTGTCATCCAGCTATCTCGCGCGGGTCTATACACGCATGAATGTCCCGAGGCCCGCACCGGGCTACTGGGCAAAAGTTGAAGCGGGGAAAAAGGTAACTCAACCGCCGCTGCCAGAGGCCCGCCCTGAAGATGAGCTCGAATGGGATCGGCACCACACTGGCCGACTTCGCGCCAGGCCTAAACCAAGAGCGCCGTCTGCTGCGCCCCGGATAGCCAAGTCCTCAAAGAAGAAAGCAGGAACGCATCGATTAATCAATGGCGCGCGAGCACATTTCGAGAAGTCCCGCGAGCCGTTTAACGGCTACTTGCGCCCCTACAAGAAGATACTGGTAGACCTTATCGTTTCGGAGAAATCACTGATCGCAGGTCTTAAAACTGCAAATGGGCTATTCCATGCGTTCGAGGACTGCGGCTACCGCGTGACATTAGAAAGACCAGATACTTACTTCGTCAGACCAAAGATTGATGACCGAGAGCAACCGAAAGACGACAATCGCTACGAAAACCACTGGTGCCCACAACGAAATACCTTGGTCCACGTCGGCACCGTGGCGTTCGGTTTAACGCTAATCGAGGTGAGCAACAACGTCAAAACCCAGTACATTGATGGGAAGTACATACCTGTGAGTGAACTCACTGCGGCGCAGAAAAGGTATCAACGACATACCTGGACCTCAGACAAGGACGTTCCGACGGGAAGATTCCATCTACAGGTGTACTCTCCCTACCAAGGCACAGAATGGGTGAAGCGATTTCCGATAGACCCCAAAAAAGGCATCACAGGGATCGGGCAGCAAATCGCCAAAGCGTTACATCGCGCCTGCCCCGAAATTCTGGACCAAATAGACGCGGCCGAGAAAGAGCGGCAAAGGCAAAAAAAGGAGTGGGAAGAGATGAAGGCGCGTTGGGAACAGGAGCGGATCGAGGAACTTCATGCGAAAGCAACTAGCGAAAGCATGCGCTTGCTTGATAAGCTCATTTCCGACTGGGCTGAAGCGGAGCGCATTCATGCGTTTCTCTCCGAACTACGCGGCGCAGTCTCTAACCTCCCAGAAAATGAGCGTCCCGCTCTGACAGCTCGCATTGAGGAAGCCGAGAAATTTATATCCCACGAGTCGCCACTGGAGAGCCTGAAGCAGTGGAAGTCACCCGCTGAGATCATCGAGAAAAAGGAATCGGAGCGTGGCGGGATCTTGCTGCCGTAAGCACTAGCGCCTGTGAAGAATTGGCTTCTACAATACTACGGCGCTGGCCCACGCCATGCGGTGTTCTGGGTGCTGAAACAGAGTCGTCTTTGACTCGATTTACGCACCATTAGGGTGGTACACTTCGGTTGTTCCTTGAACGAGAGAAAAGGATTAAATCCTTTAATTATCAACTAGTTACAAGAGTTTTGCGCCGCTAAGCGCTTGTGCGTCCCAATCCTCTCCTGGGCACCACACATCCCGTGAACAGTTCACCTTCCGGTAAAACGTTTCCAGCCGGACCTGCCGCCATGCGATAGCGCCGCGCCTCCGGCCCTTCTCGCCCGAGGTCTGGAACGCTAAAACCCGACGAACAAGTACTCCTGGACCTCGTTGCGCGCACCCTCGGCCTGGTTCGCGAAGCTGTAGCGATAATCCACATCGATCACTTCGACATGGCGCTTGTACTTCGACATCAACGCCACGATTTCCTCGCGCGTCGGTTGCGAGTTCGAGGAATATGACACCAGCAAAATGCTGTCCTTCATCCTGCGGAACAGCCTGTCGAAAGCATCGATAGCGCCGCTTCTGGAGCTGAACGGCGTTGGATAAGTCCTGAACTTCCGGGTCTTGGTGTGTTCCTGGATCTCAACGCCCCGCCAGTTTCTCGCCAGGCCCTCGACGAAATGGTAACGGCGGACGTAATCATTGTCCGACAGGGGGCTGTAGTACGGCGGGTCGATATACACGAGGTCGGCCCTGAGGCGGGTGCTCATCGCGTCGCCCTGCCGCGATTTATTGTCCCGCCCGTTATCAAATACCGCGGTGTTGACCAGCTCCGCGGCGTTCCTGATGTGCTCCTCCAGCGACAGTCGCAAGTCGGCGCGACCGTCGTCGTAGCGCAGTCCGGTATAGGTAAAGATTCCGCGCGGGCGCTTTTTTAAACATGCGCGCATGAGGGCGGACATCGCTATAGCGCGCTTCTTCACATTCGGGAGCCGACAGATGTTGGCGCGAACCCGGTCTATCGTGGCGTTTTCACTGTCACTGAAATAGAGACCCTTGAACGTGTCCTGCACAAACGAGTTCGCACCGGGCCGCTCAACGAACAACCCGTCGATCTCTGCACTCGCCAGCCGCTCGGTGTTGTTTTCTATCATCGCCATGGAGAACGTCGCGTTCATTGCCATGTAGTCGTTGGCGAAGACCTGCTTCCCCATCGTCTTGAAGAGATACCCGACGACGCCGGTCCCGGAGAACAGGTCCAGGGCGGAGGAGAATTCGAACTGTGAGGCAACATCCTTGATGTAGGGGAGCAGTTTTTCCTTCGAGCCCATGAAACGCGTCGGGGGATAATTGAGCGCCTTGTCGTCAACCCGCGGCGGAACCTGCCTGATCGAGAACTTTGGCTGTGGCTCCACGCAGACGATCACATCCTCTCCCACCCTGCTGCTGCCTTTCGCGCTGATATTGCGCCTGGTACTAACGACCTCTAGCCTGTAACCGCCATACAACTCATGGACCAGCGGGTGATTCGAGTTGGTCAGGATCACATGACAGCCCAGCGCCTGTAGCCTGGCGACCTCCCGGGCCAGCTCCCGCTGGTCTTCCTCGTAGAACTGTTCCTTCGTGTAGCGCTTGAAATCCGCGTACCTGGACACCGGCAGGTAGGGTGGGTCAAGGAACACCACATCGCCGCGCCCGGCGGTTTGTTGCAGTACCGCTTTGTAGTCCCCGCAGACAATCTTCGTCGTGGACAGCAACTTCGAGGCTTCCCGCAGCTGATCGGCCGGGCAGAAGTTCGGATTCCTGTAGCGCCCGTACGGCACATTGAACTGGCCCTTCCGGTTCACCCTGTAGAGGCCGTTGAAACAGGTGCGATTCAGGTAGATCGTCCGCGCGGCGGCATAGGCAGGCGCCAGTGTTGAATGGTCCAGGCCGCGCACCCGGTAAAAATGGTCTTCGGTGTTTTCAAAACCACCCAGGTGACTGATAACACTTTCCACATCATCCGCCACGCAACGATAGACGTTGATCAACTCCGGATTGCAGTCCGCTATCACACCGCTTGCGGGGCGCAAGGCGAAGAACAGTGCGCCCCCACCGACGAACGGCTCGATATATGTGCCGTACTTGTCGGGGACACGCTGTACCAGCTCATGCAGAAGCTGGGTTTTACCGCCGGCCCACTTCAGGATGGGCCTGGCTGTCACTTTTGCTGGGGGAGAACCTGTGACTTCCTGTCGGGGTTTCATCGGGCGCAAGGGCATTCGCGGACAGAACGTGACACACGCCACTCGCGCAGTCGACCATCGGGCGTTGTGCCGCGTATGTGCGCAGACTTCATGCCCGAAACCGCTCCACTCAGTCCGCCAGGAATCGCCGCAATCGCTGTTGCAGGGCGGCGTTCTCCCGTTGCAGTTCCTCGCGCTGGCGCATCAGCAGAACCAGCATGCCGATCGCGTCCCACTCCAGCTCGAGGTCGCGCTTGAGGCACAGGGCCTTTTCGAGCCAGCGGGCGCCGGTGGCGTCGAACACCCACTCCTGTACGTCGTCGCCCGCGATGGGCTGCGCGATCTCCAGTTCCACGAGTGTCAGCACCAGCCGGTAGTCCACGCCCTCGCGCTCGCAGAACTCCGCTACCGTTACCTGTACGAGGCTGTTCTTCATGCCGCCCCCTCCCACTCTGAGCGCGGGTCGAAGTCGGCCCGCTCGGCGAGTTCGCGCCACAGTGCCCGCGTCCCTTCGTCCGGCGACGGCGGCATGACGACTTTCAGCACCGCGATCAGGTCGCCCTGCCCGCCGCGCCCGACGAGGCCCTTGCCGCGCACCCGCAGGCGCTGGCCGGACTGGCTGCCGGGCGCGATGGTGAGATTGATGCGACCCGCCAGCGTGGGCACCTGGACCTTGGCGCCCAGTGCCGCCTCCCAGGGCGCCACGGGTATGGTAATCGCGAGATTGCGCCCCTCCACGTCGAACAGGGGGTGCGGGACCAGCCGTATGTGCAGGTACAGGTCGCCCGCCGGGCCGCCGCCGGGTCCGGGCGCACCCTGGCCCTTGAGGCGAATGCGTTCGCCGTCCACCACGCCGGCGGGAATGGTCACCTTCAGGGACTTGCGCTGTTGGCGCACCTGGCCATTTTCCACCACGGGCAGGTTGTAGACCACGGGCTTCTCGGTGTCTTTCAGCGTCTCTTCCAGGAAGATCGGCATCTCGATCTCGACATCATTGCCGCGCAGGGGCGCTCCGCGCGCCGCCTGCTCGAAGCCAGACCCGAAGACGGAGTTGAAGAAGTCGGAGAAATCGCCGCTGAAGTGATGGTATTCGCCGCCGCCACTGGACTGCCAGCCCGGGGGCGGCTCGAAATCGCTCGGCCGGCGACCGCCGTAGCGGCGCAATTCATCGTACTCCGCCCGGCGCGTGTCGTCGCGCAGCACTTCCCAGGCCTCCGCGACCTCCTTGAAATTGGCCTCCGCCTCCTCCCCGGGATTCAGGTCCGGGTGATACTTGCGCGCCAGGCGCCGGTAGGCCGTCTTGATGTCCTTGGTCTCGGCGTCGGGTTCCACCCCGAGAATCTTGTAGTAGTCCTTGAATTCCACTTGTTCGCCACGCCTTGTAGGGGTCGTTTCCAGCAGACAAAATGGTAGTGTAGTATCGCGCGCGGCGGTAGTACCGCGTCGCACGCGCCAAAACCTGATGAGAAAATCCTGGAACCATGAAGTTACTGGCAGGTGTCATTTCCCTCTTGCTGTCCACGGCGCTGCTGCTGACGGGACACGGCATGCAGCTCACGCTGCTGCCCCTGCGCGCGGCGGGCGCCGGGCTGTCCGAGCTGGTCATCGGCATCAGCGCATCGGCGTACTTCTTCGGCTTCGTCGTCGGCTGCTTCGGCAACCCGCGACTGGTGGCCCGCATCGGCCACATCCGCGCATTCGCCGTGTACTCCGCGCTCATGGTCTCGGGCATCCTGTGCCTGGACCTCACCAATCACTGGGCGGCGTGGCTGGCGCTGCGCTTCATGACCGGTGCGTCCATCTCCGGTCTCTACACGGTGATAGAGAGCTGGCTGAACAGCCAGGCGAGGCCAGAGTCGCGGGGGCGCATACTCGCGACGTACACGTTCATCACGCTCACGGCGATGACCGCCGGGCAGTTCCTGATCAATGTCGGCCCCGTGAGCAGTTCGGTCCCCTTCACCGTCGCAGCCCTGTGCATGGCACTGGCGATCCTGCCGGTGGGCCTGACCCGGCGCATCGCGCCGGAGCCGGTAGAGAGCACGCAAACGGGTTTCAAGCTGCTGCTGCAGCGCTCGCGGTCGGCCTTCGCCGGCGCGCTGCTGTCGGGCCTGGTCACGGGTAGCTTCTGGTCGCTGGGCGCGGTGTTCGCGCGGCGCTATTCCGAGAGCCAGTTCGACATCACGTTGTTCATGAGTATCGCCATCGCCGGCGGCGCACTGGTGCAGTACCCCATCGGTTGGCTGTCGGATCGCGTGGACCGGCGGCGCGTACTGGTGCTGCTCGCCGTCGCCACCCTGCTCAGCTCAGTCGGTGTGGCGCTGTCCGCGGGCACGCCCTGGTTCCTGCCGGTCGTGGGGCTGTTCGGCGCCTGCGCCATGCCGCTGTACGCGATTGCACTGGCCACCGCGGCAGACGTGGCGGAGAGCCACGAGTTCGTCACGCTGGGCACCTCGGTGCTGATGCTCAATGCCCTCGGCGCCGCCGTGGCGCCACTCTTCCTCGGGCCGCTCATGACGCAACTGGGGGCCACCGCATTGTTCTGGGCATTCGCGGCGATCTGTGCGCTGTTCGGCATGTACCTCCTGCTGCAACTGCGCGCGCCGCGCGATGTACCGGTCGCCGCGCAGACGCCGTTCGGCGTGGCGGCGAACGATGCGGCGCCGGTTGCATTCGAAATGGACCCGCGCACGCAAGTCGATACCGAGAAGCCCGACAACGCGGCGACACCGCCTGCCTGACGCCAGCCAAGACCTGCAAGCTCAGCCGGCCCTGCTGCGGTAACGGACGGTCGCCGCCTCGCCGGGCCTCGCGACGCCCCCGAGCTGGCCGGCGGCAGGCCGGGGATCGGCAAATTCGGCCGCGAGATCAAAAGCGTCCAATAGCCGGTGGACCACGATCTTGCACATGGCGTGGGACAACTTCTGCGCCGGGCACGCGTGGGTGCCGTGGCCGAAGGTGCTCACGGTTTCCTTGCCCGCGGCAGCCAGCCCTGGGCGCAGCCGGTTGCCCTCGTAGTGCTCCGGGTCGAAGCGCCTGAGCTCATCGGTCTGCAGGTTGGTGACGGACAGCAGCGTCGTGATGTAGGCACCCGGCTGGACGGTGTACACCGTGTCGCCGTCGTCGAACTCGACCGGTCGCAGCACCTTGCGCAGGGTGATGGAACGCTGCGCCATGCGCACGGATTCCATCAGCACCTGCTCCAGGTAGTGCATGCTGTTGAGCGCCTCGACCTGCCGCAGGAAGTCCGGGCCGAACTCCGCTGCCGTCCTGCGCGCCTCTGCCCGCACCTGCTCCAGCACGTCGTCGTGTTGCAGCAATCGCACCACCACCCACGCGAGTGCCGCGTAGAGATTCGACAGGAACCCCTGGTTCGCATTGATGACGTTGTGGGCCACCTTGCGCCGGCGCGTGACCTCGTCGCAGTCCGCGAACTTCGCGTGCATGAAAGTCAGCGAATCGTTCGCATGCGCGTCGCTGCCGGCGCGGGCGGCGTGGATCTCATCGAGGATGTCGTACAGCGCCTGCAGTGCGGCGCGCTCACGCGCCTTGCCGGAGACGATGGTCGCCAGCGTCTCGCGGGGATTCGCGAAGGCGGATTCCTGAGACAGCACATCGAACTGTTCCTTCAGCCGTTGCCAGGTACCGTCCCGGGCGGCGTCGATACCGATCCACAGGCCGAAGCCGACCCGCTGCTGCAACGTGCGGACCATGTCGAACACGTCGACCTCGCCCTGCGCGCCCAGGCGCGGCAGTTCCAGGTCGAGAACGCCGTGGATGACATCGACGTAGTACGGCAGCTTTCGGATGCCCAGCATCTCGTAGAAGATCGAGAGATTCGTGTCGATGAAGATCTCGGTCGGCGTCTTGAAGCCCAGCAGGTCGAAGGTTGCGAAGCCGAAGCTGGCCGCGTCCTCCTCCAGCTTGTAGAGCGACTCGAGGCCGCGGCCCGAGAAGGTGCAGAACAGCTTGTAGCCGAACACGTCGACGAGGAACGTGTCACCGTACTGCTCGCGCAGGCGCGTGAGGTAGCCGGTCGGGTCATCCACCATCTGCAGGCCCGCGCCGATGTGTGCCAGCTCCTCGTGAACGATGGGGGGTTTGGGTGACACGAGATGTGTCACAGGCAGGCCTCGAACAGCCGGCGCGTGTTGTCCGCGGTCATCTCGACCGGGTTTCCCGCGGTGCTGGGGTCGGCCAGCGCGTCCCGCACCAGGCGGTCGAGATCGGGGTCGACGACACCGAGTTCCGTCAGCGTCCGGGGAATCCCCAATACCTTGTTCAGGCGCTCCACGTAGTCGACGAAACCGCCGAAGCCGCCGACGATATCCAGGTAGGCCGCCACCGCGGTGAAGCGCTCCTTGATCGCGTCACGGTTGAAACGCAGGACCGCGGGCATACACACCGCGTTGGTGGTGCCGTGGTGGGTGTGGTAGAGCGCCCCCACCGGGTGGGACAGCGCGTGAATCGCGCCCAGGCCTTTCTGGAAAGCAGTGGACCCCATCGCCGCCGCGCTCATCATGTGCGCACGCGCCTCGATGTCGCTGCCGTCCGCGTAGGCCCGGGGCAGGTACTCCTTGACCAGGCGCATGCCCTCGAGCGCAATGCCCTGGCTCATT
The DNA here is from genome assembly GCA_030428835.1 of Gammaproteobacteria bacterium. GTDB lineage: Bacteria > Pseudomonadota > Gammaproteobacteria > Pseudomonadales > Halieaceae > Marimicrobium. The sequence goes on from JAUIEP010000059.1 coordinate 13,767, forward strand.
GGGTGGTAGTGAGGGCTCGAGTAGGCCTCCACGCAGTGCGCGAACGCATCGAGCCCGGTACCCGCCGTGATGTGCGGCGGCATGCCGACGGTGAGTTCAGGGTCGCAGATGACCACCGTCGCCATCATCTTCGGGTGGAATATGATTTTTTTCTCCGCGGTTGCGGAGTTGATGATGACGCCGGCGCGACCGACCTCCGAGCCCGTGCCCGCGGTGGTGGGCACGGTGATCACCGGCGCGATGCCGCCCGCGTCAGCGCGCTGCCAGTAGTCGGCGACGTCCTCGAAATCCCACAGTTCGCGCGTCTGCCCGGCCATGAACGCGAGCACCTTGCCGAGGTCCAGGCTGGAGCCGCCCCCGAAAGCGATCACGCCGTCGTAGCCGCCCTCGCGATAGACCGCGAGGCCCGCGGCCACGTTGTGGTCGGAGGGGTTCGGGTCCACCTCGCTGAAACAGCCGCGGCCCAGTTGCGCGGCCTCCAGGCTGTCCAGCGCACGCCGGGTGATGTCCATGTCGGCGAGCACCCGGTCGGTGACGAGCAGGGGCCGCGTGATACCGGCGGCCGCGCAGGCCGCGGGCAGCTCGCTGACCCGCCCCGCGCCGAACCAGACCGCGGTGGGATAACTCCAGTTGGCGACCAGTTCCACGGACTCAGGCGCGCTCGAAGCCGCGCGCGACTTCCCAGTCCGTCACCGCGCGGTCGAACTCCTCCTGCTCCCACTGCGCGCAGCGCACGTAGTGCGCGACCACGTCCTCGCCCAGCGCGGCCCGCAACATCTTCGACCTGCGCAGCGTTTGCGTGGCGTCGCGCAGGGTGGCGGGAATTTCCGTCGCGCGCTTCGCCGCGTAGAGGTCGCCGGACACCGGAGGGCCGAGCTCCAGCGCCTCCTCTATCCCAGCGATGCCCGCCGCGAGCTGGGCGGCGAGCGCGAGGTACGGATTGAGGTCCGCGCCGCCGATGCGGCACTCCATGCGCACGGCGCTGGTACCGGCGCCGCAGAGGCGGAAACCGGCGGTGCGGTTGTCCACGGACCACGCCGTCTTGGTGGGGGCGAAGGTGCCTTTCGCGAAGCGCTTGTACGAATTGACGTAGGGCGCCAGGAAGAATGTGTAGTCGGGCGCGTACTTGATCAGCCCGGCCACGTAGCGGCGCATCAGGCAGGACATGCCGTACTCGGCGCCGCTGTCGTAAAAGGCCGGGTTGTCCTGTGCGTCGCTGACGGACTGGTGAATGTGCGCCGCGGAGCCCACCTTGTCGCGGTGCCACTTGGGCAGGAAAGTCACGGCGTGACCCTGCTGCCAGGCGATCTCCTTGGCGGCGTGCTTGGCGATGGTGTGGTAGTCCGCGCAGGACAGCGCGTCGGCGTAGCGGATGTTGAGTTCCTCCTGCCCCGCCTCGGCCTCGCCCTTGCTGTTCTCCACCGGCACACCGGCGGCCACCAGGTGATTGCGCAGGGGGCGCATGATCGCCTCTTCCTTCGTGGTCTGGAAGATGTGGTAATCCTCGTTGTAGCCGCTGATCGGCGCGAGGTCGCGATAGCCGCCCTCGCGCAACTCGTCCAGCGACCCCTCGAAGATGAAGAACTCCAGCTCCGTGGCCATCTGCGCGCTGTAGCCCAACCCGGCGAGCCGCGCGACCTGCCGCTTGAGCACCGCGCGCGGGGAGATCGGCACCTCCTCGTGGGTGTGGTGGTCCAGAACGTCGCACAGGACCAGCACCGTGCCCTCCAGCCAGGGTACGGGCCGCAATGTCGCGAGGTCCGGCCGCATCACGTAATCGCCGTAGCCCTGCTCCCAACTCGTGGAGGCATAGCCGTCGGGCGTGGCCATCTCGAGGTCCGTGGCGAGCAGGTAATTGCAGCAGTGGGTTTCGGCGTAGGCGTGCTCGACGAAGTTGCGCGCGTGGAAGCGCTTGCCCATCAGCCTGCCCTGCATATCCACCAGGCAGACCAGCACCGTGTCCACGCTGCCCTCGGCCACCTGGTTCTTCAGCTCCTCGAACGTCAACACCCCTGCCATCGCTTCATCCGCCTGTTTGTTGTTCTAAAAGGCCTGCGCCTAACTGTAACGGTAGGGACGCCCCGCCTTCTGCATATCCGCGTTGTACCGGCGGAAAATCTCGACGACCTTCGCCTTGGTCTTGGACTCCTTGGCGATCTCGTCCCAGAACCGCACCGCGGCGTTCTCGACCTGGGCCCATTCCGCGTCGGGGATCGAGGTGAGCTGCATCTTGCTGCCGCTCACGCGCAGCTTGGCCTCGCCGCCCCAGTACCACCACTGCCGGTAGTAGTGGCTCTGGTCGAAGCACACGCGCATGAGTTCCTGCAGGTGACCCGGCAACTCGTTCCAGCGCTCCATATTGGCGAAGAAGGAGCCGATCCAGGCGCCGGAAATATTGTTGGTGAGGAAGTAGTTGGTGACGTCCGCCCAGCCCACCGTGTAGTCCTCGGTGATGCCGGACCAGGCAATGCCGTCCAGCTCTCCCGTCTGCACCGCGACCTCGATATCCTCCCAGGGCAGCGTCACCGGCACCACGCCGAACTGGGCCAGGAAGCGACCCGCGGTGGGAAACGTGAAGACGCGCTTGCCCTTGAGGTCGGCGAGGGAGTTGATCGGGTCCTTGGTGGCGAAGTGGCAGGGGTCCCAGGCGCCGGCGGAGATGTGCTTCACACCGACCGCCGCATACTCCTCCTCCCAGATTTCCTTCAGGCCGTACTGGTTGAAAAGAACAGGCACGTCGAGCGAGTAGCGGCTGGCGAACGGAAAGTAACCGCCGAACGAGGCCACCTCGGTCGGGGACGCCATGGAGTCGTCGTCCGACTGCACGGCGTCGATGGTGCCGCGCTGCATGGCGCGGAACAGTTCGCCGGTGGGCACGAGCTGGTCGGCGTAAAACAGCTCGATCTCCATCTCGTCGCCGGCGATCCGGTTGAAGCTGTCTATCGCGGGCTTGATCACGTGCGCGGCGAGCGCCGCGCCGGCATAGGTCTGCATGCGCCACTTGATCTTCGACTTGGCGATGGCGGGGGCCGCGAGGCCCAGGGCGGGGGCCGCGGCGGCGCCCTGGAGAAATTTCCTTCTGGTGGTCATGCAGTCACTCCTGGGGTTGTCGTATGGATGGGTCGCGAGTGCCTTCCCACGCGTACCGAATTACTGGCCGTAGACGTACTCCGGCAGCCACAGCGCTATCTGCGGGAAGAGCATGATCAGCACCAGGGCCAGGCCCATGACGGAAACGAAGGGCAGTATCGAGCGATAGATGTCCTTCAGGGTAATGTCCGGCGGCGCCATCGCGCGCATCAGGAACAGATTGTAGCCGAACGGCGGCGTCATGTAGGCGATCTGGGTGGTAATCGTGTACAGCACGCCGTACCAGATCAGGTCGAAGCCCAGCAGCTTGACCAGCGGCACGTACAGCGGCGCGACGATCACCAGCATCGCGGTGTCGTCGAGGAAGGTGCCCATGAGGATGAACGACAGCTGCATGAGGATCAGTATCACCCACGGCGAGAGGCCCAGCTGTTCCGTAAACAGGCTCTCGATGGCCTGGACCGCTCCCAGCCCGTCGAACACGGCGCCGAAACCCAGCGCCGCGAGGATGATCCACATGAACATGCAGGAGATCGCGAGGGTCTGGCGCACCGATACCTCGAACACCTGCCGGGTCATGCGCCCCTTCACCAGCGCCACGACGAAGGCGGTCACGGCGCCGATCGCGGAACTCTCGACCAGCGAGGTCCAGCCGTTCACAAAGGGCACCATCATCGCGCCAAAAATACCGAAGGGCAGCAGGCCCGCGCGCAGCAGCCGCAGCTTTTCCGCCAGCGGCACGGCGCGCTCCTGTTCGGCCAGCACGGGCGCGAGGGCGGGCTGCAGGCGGCAGCGCAGGTAGATATAGAGGATGAACAGCCCCGCCATCATGAGGCCGGGGAGAATACCCGCGAGCCAAAGCTGCCCCACGGGCTGCCGCGCAATCATGGCGTAGAGCACGAGCACAACGGAGGGCGGCACCAGGATGCCCAGCGACGAGCCCGCCTGTATCACGCCCGTCACCATGCGTTTGTCGTAGCCGCGCTTGAGCAGCTCGGGTAGTGCAATGGTCGCGCCGATCGCCATGCCGGCGACCGACAGCCCGTTCATCGCCGAGATCAACACCATCAGGCCGATCGTGCCGATCGCGAGGCCCCCGTGCACGGGCCCCATCCACACGTGGAACATGCGGTACAGGTCATCCGCGAGCTTCGACTCCGACAGCACGTAACCCATGAAGATGAACATGGGCAACGTCAGCAGCGGGTACCACTTCATCAGTTTCATGGTCGCGGAGAAGGGAATGTCCGCACCGCCGGTGCCCCACAGCGCGATTGCGAACGCCGCGCCGACCGCGCCGATGGCGCCGAAGACCCGCTGGCCGGTGAACAGCATCAGCATCATGCTGGAGAACATGAAGATGGCGATCATCTCCTGCGACACTACAGCGCAACCCCCCGGATTTTCGCGATGTCCTTGATGAGCTCAGAGATGGCCTGCAGCAACATGAGGAAGAGCCCGACGACCAGAACGCTCTTGACGGGCCAGAGGTACGGTCGCCACGCCGTCGGGCTGCGCTCCAGCCGACCGATCTCCTCACCGCCGGTAAGCAGGCCGGCGAGGAACGCGTAGGTCTCGCCCTTGTAATGCCCCAGCGAATAAGCGAGCGACCCAAGGGCGCCGTGGGCCAGCACGCCGAGGTAAAACAGCAGGAACAGTACGGTGACGGCGTCGACCTGTGCTTTCCGCCTTGGTGTCCACTCGTGGTAGAACAGGTCCATGCGCACGTTCGAGCCGAGCTGTATGGCATACGGTCCGCCCATGATGTAGTACGCGACCAGCGCGAACTGGGCGATCTCCAGTGTCCACAGGGAGGGGTCGAAGAAGGTCTTGGAGATCGATGACCAGAGCAGGATGGCTATCATCACGAAGATGCCGTACATCATGACGCGCCCGATCCGGTAGTTCACGGCGTCGACGGTGCGGACGTATCGGGATGCCAGCTTCACGCGGTCGGTCGGGTTCCTGCAAGGTAGTGTTTGATTCTTTGGGTAAAGGCGCGGGGTTGTCAAACTTTCTTGATCGTGGAAAGGGTCAGCAGCAAAACGGTTCAGTCAATCGGAGCATGGGCAGGTGTCAGATACCGGGGACCGCCAAAAAGCGTACATCCTTGTACAGGCTCGACTGGCGACGTCCTGTCGCCAGACGCCCCCGGTATCTGACACCTGCCCCTACTCCTGGCTTCCGGCCTGAATGACACCATCAAGGGGCTTCAGCTAGCCCCAAAACTGCGCCCGTCGTCACACCACTGGGGGTGGTGCTAGGGAATGGCTGTGCGGGTGTCTTATAATCGGGCCGCCAGTGATAAGCCGGGAAATCCGATGCAGGACAGCCAGGCGCGCGAGGAAGAACAGCGCTACTTCTTTATTCACATCCAGAAGACCGCGGGTGTCAGCCTGCGGCAACACCTGATAGCGAATCTCGGGCGCGAGCGCATCTATCCGTCACTGTCGGGCGGCAGGGAGGCAAAGAAGGACTTTCTCATCAGCTACCTGTCCGGCGCCCTGCTGACTTCTCTGCCGCGCTGGGCGCTGGAGGAGTACCTGCTGTTCCACGGCCACATGCCCTTCACCACCACGCGGCGCCTGCCTTTCGAGCGGCCGCTGCGGGTGTTTACCATCCTGCGGGAGCCGCTGGAGCGGACGATTTCGGTGCTGGGCCAGAAGAAGCGCCACCGGCCGGAATTCGCCGAGGCGACCCTAGAGGAGATCTATGCCCACGAGTCGGTCTTCCAGGGGCAGATTCTCAACCACCAGACGAAGATTTTCGCGGTGCCGGACGACAGCGACGCGCTGGGGGGCTACGCGCCCTATCCCGTGGGGCCGGCGGCACTCGAGCGCGCCAAGGAAAACCTCGCGAGCCTGGACGTGATCGGGTTGATGAGCGATATGCCGGGTTTCCTGGACGACCTCGCGGCCACCTTCGGCTGGACCATGCTCGAGGGGGATGTGCGGGAGAACGTCGGCCGCAAGACGCAGGTCAGCCAGTCGCTGCTGGACCGTATCGCCGAGGACAACAGGCTCGAACTGGAGTTTTACGCCTTCGCGGAGAAGCTGGTGGCCGAGCGGCGGCAGCGGCTCACGGCCGAGGCCTGACGGGTCAGGCCAGCTCCGGGCAGCACTCGCTGTTGGGCACGACCCCGTCGCGACTTTCGTACCACTTGCGCGTGCGGTTAACCACACCCACCGCCACCAGCATCACGGGTACCTCGATCAAGACTCCCACCACGGTAGCCAGTGCCGCGCCCGACTCGAAGCCGAACAGCGCGATAGCGGTTGCAACGGCGAGTTCGAAGAAGTTGCTCGCGCCGATCAGCGCCGACGGCCCCGCCACGCAATGGGCCGAGCACACCTGCCGATTGAGCAGGTAGGCCAGCGCGCTGTTGAAAAAAACCTGGATGAGGATCGGTACCGACAGCAGCAGGATCACGAGCGGCGCCGCGATGATCTGCTCGCCCTGGAATCCGAACAACAGCACGAGAGTGGCGAGCAGGGCGACCAGCGACACCGGCCCCATGGTCGCCACAACCGACTGCAGCTTCCGTTCACCGCCCTCCTTCCCGAGCAGCGCGCGCCGCCACAGCGTGGCGATCGCGAGCGGCACGACAATGTAGAGCAGCACGGAGAGCAGCAGCGTGTCCCAGGGCACGGTGATGGACGACAGCCCGAGCAGCAGGCCCACGATCGGCGCGAAGGCGATGACCATGATCACGTCGTTCAGGGCAACCTGGGACAGGGTGAAGTGCGGTTCCCCGCGCATCAGGTGGCTCCACACAAACACCATCGCGGTGCAGGGCGCCGCGGCGAGGATAATCAGGCCGGCGATGTACGAGTCGATCTGTTCCGGCGGCAGCAGGGGCCGGAACAGGTAACCGATGAAGAACCAGGCCAGCATGGCCATGGAGAAGGGCTTCACGCCCCAGTTCACAAACAGCGTGACGCCGACGCCGCGCCAGTGCTCGCGCACCCTGCCCAGCGCACCGAGGTCGATCTTCAGCAGCATGGGTATGATCATCAGCCACACGAGCACCGCTACCGGCAGGTTGATATGCGCTATCTCCAGTCCGCCGACGGCGTGGAACGCGGCCGGCGCGAGGTTGCCCAGGCCAATGCCCGCGAGTATGCACAGCCCCACCCACACGGTGAGGTAGCGCTCAAACAGGTTCATACCGCCTTGCCGGGTATCGCTCACGCTGCTGTATCCTCCGGTGTCCTGCCTGCGCCGAGGTCCGCAAGCAACGCCGCGACCCGCGCGCGGATGTCGTCGCGGCTGGCGCGGAAAACGGCGCTGACGGCCTCCTCGTCGCCCTCGGCGCGGGCCGGGTCGGCAAGCGGCCAGTGTACCTTGGTAACACCGGGCGGCACCAAGGGGCAGTGTTCATCCGCATGGCCACACACCGTCACCAGCACGTCCGCGGCGGCGAGCATCTCGTCGGTGAGTCGGGTGGATTCCTGCGCCGCTATGTCCACCCCGGCCTCGGCCATCGCGCGGATCGCCCGCGGGTTCTTGCCGTGGGCCTCTATGCCGGCGGACTGCACGTTGAGGCCCAGCGCCGCGGGCGCGAGGTGACGGGCCCAGCCCTCGGCCATCTGGGAGCGACAGGAATTACCGGTGCAGAGAAAAAGCAGGTTCATCGGGACTCGATAGTAGCAGCGACGCTGCCAGCATACCGCCCGTTTTTGACAGTGACATGACGCCCCGCTTGCAGTCTCCTGCCGGGCCACCTACATTTCCGGCAATGACTTCGCACGCTCTCGCGCCACGCCGGTGACGCCGCCCCCTCCGCCGCCATGCCGGCTGTTGCTGGCCCTCGCCCTGTACCTGTGCTGCGTCCCGGCCCTCGGTAATGGCCAGGGCGAAGGTGGCGCAATCATCACCGCGGACTTCTCGATACTGCAGGCACCCAGGGGGGAACTCAGCCCGGACGCCGCGTGGCAGATGGCGGACGCATTCAAGCCGTTGCAGCCGCCGCGCAACGTCAATGCCCCCGGCAAGGAGGCCTGGTTGCGCGCCACGCTGGATATCGGGAACGCGCGCGTACTCGAGATTCCCGGCCAGCTCTTCAATTACGTCGACGTCTGGTTCCGCCTGCCCGACGGCGAGATCATCCACGACTACTCGGGTGTGCTGTACCCCTACGTCGACCGCAGCATCAAACATACCAACGTGGCGTTCCCGTTACCGGCAGCCCCGGGCGGCCGCATCGACACGCTCATCCGCATGCGCAACGACACATCCCATTCCATGCACTTCGCCGCCATCCTGTGGACCGGGGAAGACTGGGACAACCGGTTGATGATGCTGCGACTCTGGTACGGCGTGTTCTTCGGCGGCATCGCCGTGCTGCTGGTCTACAACGGCTTCCTGGCTTTCGCCCTGCGCGACGTCTCCTACCTGTTCTACTCCGGCTACCTGAGCGCGCTGGCGTTCTCCGTGGTCCTGTGCAGCGGCCTCGGCGAGGAGTTCCTGTGGCCACAGGGCAAGCCCGCGCACATGATTCTCGCCGCCTCCGGCATCGGCAGCCTGTTCGTCGTGGCTTTCGCGAACAGCTTCCTCCGGGTCAGGGAGCGCTACCCGCGCACGGCCCGGTACTCGCTCTTGCTGGGTATCGCCGCGGCGGTCCTCGGGGTGGGATCTATTTTCGAGCTGGCCGTGCCGGGCGTGCCACGCGCGGTCACCGCGCTGTTTTTCCACCTGCTCGTGGTGTCCTCGTCGCTCTATTTCATCGGGATATCGATCCGCTGCTACGTCGCGGGCATGCAGCAGGCGCGCTTCCTCATCATCAGCATGCTCGCGCTGATCTCCTGCATGCTGGTCTACTGGTCCTACACGTACGCGTTTACCACGTTCAACCTGTACAGCGGCCACTTCATGGAGATCGGCGGCCTGCTGGAGGGCATCCTGCTCTCACTGGCGCTGTCGGACCGCATCAATATCCTGACGGCGGAGCGCCGGGCGGCGCAGCAGGACTCGCTGGAGTACCAGCGCTTGTTCTCCCGCGGGCTCATCAACGCCCAGGAACAGGAAAAGAAGGCGCTGTCGGAAAAAATCCACGATTCCGTGGGTCACGCCATGCTGGTGCTCATCAACAACCTCAAGGGCATCGCCGAGCAACTGGGCGACAGCTCGCCCGAGTATCGCGCACGCATCGAGGAACAGGTCCGGTACAGCACCTCCCTGATGAACGAGATCCGCGATATCTCGCACGACCTGCACCCGCATATACTCGCGCGGCTCGGCCTGTCGACGGCCCTGGAGTCGACGATCGAGCGGGCGGCCGCCTCCCGCTCGATCGCGACCGACATCGATATCGACATCGACGAATCGGGCGCCGAGTTGCCGAATGATATCGAGATTGCCGTCTACCGGATCGTTCAGGAGTGCCTGAACAATGTGCTTAAATACGCGGACGCGAGGACCATCCGCTTTCGCCTGACGCGGGAGCAGGACATGCTGCAGGCGGTCGTGGAGGACGACGGCAAGGGCTTTGACCCGGCATCCGTCAACGACGGCGGCCTCGGTTTCGCCGAGATCGCCGGCCGGGCCAACCTGCTGGGCGGCAAACTGGACGTCGCGTCAGCGCCCGGGCGGGGCACCCGGGTGTCCATCCGGCTGCCCATAGCCCAGGGCTGACACGGGAGCAGCGCAAGAGCCATGGCAAAGAAATCCGTGCTGGTGGCGGACGACCACCCGATCTTCCGGCAGGGCCTGCGCAAGATCATCGACGAATCGTCCGATTGGCGTGTGGTCGCCGAGGCTGAAACCGGCGAATCCGCCCTGCGCCTGATCGAGTTCCACAGCGTGGACATCGCGCTGGTGGACATCGCCATGCCGGTCATGGACGGGCTGGAGGTGCTGCGCCAGCTCACCGCGAAGCAACTCCCCTGCCTGCCCGTTATCGTGACGAGCTACGATGAGAGCGCCTACCTGGAAAGCGCCTTCGACCTCGGCGCGCGGGCCTACGTGTTAAAGGATGCCGCCGCCGACGACCTCGTGACCTGCCTGCGCGCCGTCTGCAACGGCGACCGCTTTATCAGCCCGACACTGGGCATGCACAGCCCGAAGCTGCCGCCGCTGGACACGGACGCCGCGCGCATCGACACGCTCACGCCCACGGAGCGCAATATCCTCGCCCATCTCGCACAGTTCAAGACCAGCAAGGAAATCGCCCGGGAACTCGACATCAGCTACCGGACGGTGCAGAACCACCGCTCGCACATCTGCCAGAAACTCGGTATTCGCGGCACGCACCAGTTGATGCAGTACGCCGCGCGCAACCAGGATCGGATCAACGACTGACCCGCCCATCGCGCCCCACACGCCCCGTTTCAACAGCCCGGTATGTTGACCGTGACGCTCTGCGTGTCGGTCGCGCTGTTGCCCGCGCCGTCGGTGGCGGTCCAGGTCACCGTCGTCACGCCGTAGGGAAATCCGCCGGGCGGCGCGTCGTTGCCCACCGTAACCCCCGCGGCGCCGGCGTTGTCGTCCACGGTCGGCGTCCCGAGATCGATCACCGCGGGCGCCGTTGCGGTCTCGGTGATATCGGGCGGTGCCGTTATGGTGGGCGCCTCGGTGTCGGGGAGCGCGAAGACATACGCGGCGCCCGAATCCTCGGCGGTGGTCGCGCTGGAATCTCCCGGCCCCACCCGGTCCTCGTAGATCGCGCCGACCGCCATCGTCAGGCCCTCGAGCGCCACCTGGTAGCCGAACCAGTCGCCCGCCAGCGTATTGGAGGCTTTCAGGTAATGGGCCTGGGACCAGGTCCCCGCGCTGCGCTCGAACAGGTAGGCGGCGCCGGAGTCCATGGCGGCGGCGCTCGACTGGTCGCCGTCGATGCCGGTTGCCGAACTGTCCTCCCGCGGCGCACCCACCAGCAACAGGTCGCCGTAAACCGCCACCCCCGCGCCGAAGAGATCGTTGGGGTGGGTGTTGGAGGCCTTGATGTAGGCCTGCTGCGCCCACGTGGTGCCATCGCGGACGAAGACGTAGGCGGCGCCCGCGTCGTTGAAGCTGTTGTTGCCACCGGGCGGGTTGATGCCGGTGAGTGCGCTTTTCTCCTCGGTGGTGCCGACGGCGAGGGTGTCGTTGTGCAGCGAGAGGAAACCGCCGAACTGGTCGCCCGGATCCGTGTTGGAGGCCTTGATATAGGCCTGCTGCGTCCAGGTCGTGCCGTTGCGCACGAAGACGTACACCGCGCCGGCTCGTTCCGCCGAGTTGTCCGACTGGTCGCCATTGACACCGGTGGTACCGCCGTCCTCGGAGAAAGCGCCGACGGCCACGGTATCACCGGACAGCGCCAGGCCGCGCCCGAAATTGTCGCCGCTTTCCGTATTGGAGGCCTTGAGATAGGCCTCCAGCGCCCAGATGCCGGCGTTGCGCACAAACACAAACGCCGCACCGGAACCCCCCGCGCCGGCATTCTCCTGCGAGCCGTTGACGCCCGTGCTGTCGGAACTTTCGCCGCGCGCGCCCACGACAATCGTATCGCCCTCGATCACGACATCCGCGCCGAAGTAATGCCCACCGTCGGAGTTGGTGGCTTTCAGCATGGCCTGCTGGGTCCAGGCGCCGTTGTCACGTACGAAGACGTAGGCGGCGCCAGAGGCGTGGTCTGTGTTGCCGTTGGGAAAACCGCCCGCGTGGAAGGCACCCTGCGCGGCCGTGTCCTCCTGCAGCGCGCCCACGACGATCGTGTCACCGGAGATGTCGACGGAGTAGCCGAACTGGTCGCCGGAACCCGGGTTGTGTGGTTTGAGATAGGCCTCGAACTGCCAGTCGCCGCCGTTCTTGACATACACGTAGGCGGCGCCGGCATTGTCGGCGGAGTTGTCCAGGGGGGCGCCCGTACCGCTCGCCTCGCCGCTGGCGCCGACCACCATGGTGTCGCCCGAGATGGCGACAGCGTAGCCCAGCCAGTCGCCGAACTCGGTTGTGTCGACATTGGAGGCCTTGAGGTAGTCGACCTGCGCCACCTGGGCGCCGGCCGGCAGGGCGACCAGCGCGAGTGTAGCCAGCGCGGCGCAGCCGAACAATCCTGGAACCCACCTGTTGCGGTATCGCTTATCCATCACACCATCTCCCACTGTTCGCTCCCGTTGGCGGCACCCCCGCCGCAAGGCGGGGCTACAGCTCGTTGTACTCGAAGGGCGTGGCTGCCAACAATGGCGATCAGCGCCCAGCTACATGAGCACTGATACTCAGCACCGCGACCCGAACGCGTTAACGCCGCGGCAGGCGCGCGAAAAAAAGGGAGGCAAAGCCTCCCCAAGGAGCGGACCGTCAACCGCTAGAAGCTAATTACACTGGGACAGGGGTACATCCACCCGGCGCTCACTGCCATCGGGCAACTGCTCGATACGGTGACACCCGACCACCTCTGTGGAGCTGCGGTAGCGGTCGCCGCGGCGGTCGTGGTCGTCGTAGCACACGTTGTCGCCGTGCAGGTGGTAGAGGCTGTGGCCGAGGATCGTGCCGGTGATGGCGGCGCCGACCCAGGGGTAGTAATAGCCGGGCCGCCGATAGTGCCAGTACCCGCCGCGGTATCCGTTGTAGTAGTGCCGATGGCGGTAGTGGTGCTGGTAACGGTGATTGCGGCGCTGGTCGTAGTAATGGTGGCGCCGGTGCTGATTGCGGTACTTGTGCCCGCCCGAGTAGCCGTGCTGCACCGACACGTGCCGGTCTTTCTGGTACTTGTCGTTGTGTTTGTGCTTGCCTGACGCGGACGCGCTCGCCGCGACTAGGGCGAGCACAAGGGCCAGGCTTAAGGACATCAGAGCTTTCATGGGTTTTACCTCCGGTTGTTGCCCATTGCGACTCCCAAGGTACTGTGCCGGCGCTGAACGTCGACTGAACGCGAGGGCGAAACTTGCAGCCC
>JAUIEP010000265.1 GCA_030428835.1 Gammaproteobacteria bacterium
TTCGGTCTGCAGGCGCCGCTCGAGAAACTCCGCCTTCCAGCCGAGTTCCAGCATCACCAGGTCTTCCTGGTCGTAGGTGCCGTCCGACGGCACGCCCGCCGCCTCGGAATAGAACTTCTCCAGCGACCCCAGGCGGATGCCCCCCATCTTGTAGCCGTTGGCGAGGGTGCCCCACAGCAGGTGACCCTGCGCGGGGCGGTAGCTGATGATGGCGCGCCCGGTCGTGTTCTCGTAGCTGTCGTGGTAGGACGCGTCGAAGGTGTTGGTGGTGCGGTTCGGGTCGCCGGCGAACGTGCCCTGGCTGGCATCGAAAGCGAAGTCGAAGCCCTCCCTGCGCAGGTCGTAGTACTGTAGCTGCGTCTCTTCGCCGAAGTATTCGTCCTGCGAATAGCGCAGGCCCAGGGTCAGGGTCCACTTGTCCGCGAGTTCCATATCCACCTCGCCGAACACCGCCCAGGATTCGTTGTCGATGCGGCCGCGCTGGAAGTAGTAGATCTGGTCCGGGTTGTCCCAGAATTCGCGGTTCGGGTTCAGCACCTGCACGGTGACCCTGTTCAGGTTGGTATTGCCGGGCGAGTTGCCGAAGGGCACCGTGCGCACCGCGAACGGCTGGTCGTTCTCGTCCTCGAAGTAGTACAGCCCCACGATGTACTGCCAGCGCCTGTCCCAGTTTGAGTTCAGCCGCAGCTCGTGCGACTGCTGCTTCTGGTACTGGCCGATGTCGTTGATCGTGGACAGTTCATTGGGCGTGGAGTCGAAGTCGACGCCCGTCTGGTCCCAGGTGTAATCGATATAACCCCACAGGTAGGACATGACCGCCGCGTCCGTCTCGTAATCAAGGTGCACGGTGTAGGTGTCCAGGTCGAGCTCGATATTGCCCGGCGTGTTGCGCGCCACTTTCCAGGGATCGTCCACACTCGGCGGCGCGAGCCGACCCTCGGCGCACTCCGCCGGCATCGCGGCGGGCCCGAGCCCCGCCCACCCGTTGACGCAGTCGTAGGGGTCCTCCTGCACGTCCGCCCCCGGGATGTAGTCCTGGTCGGTGTGGCTGTACTTGAACCATGCGCGCAGTCGCTCGGTGGCGTGCCACCCCAACTGGGCCTCGTAGTAGCGATTGTTGGTGGTGCGTATATCCGCTCCCGCTATGTTCTCCTGCAGGCCGTCCTGCTCCGTGTCCAGTACATAGACCTTGTAGTGCAGGTCATCGGTGATCGGCCCGGACACGCGGCCCTGGTACTGGATGAAGTCCTCTTCGCCGTACTTCGCGCGCACGTCGGCGGACAACTCCTCGGTGGGCCTGCGCGTGGTGACGCTCACCGCGCCGCCGGTGGTGTTGCGCCCCCACAGGGTGCCCTGCGGTCCGCGCAGTACTTCCGTGCGCTCGGTGTTCGCGGGCTGCGAGAACATGCTCGCCGCCTCGGAGCTGTAGACACCGTCGGTGTAGATGGCCACGCCGGGGCTCGTGCCCAGCGCATTGGAAAAGCGGCCGACGCCGCGAATGGACACGCGGTTCGGAAATACCTGGTAGGACAACGAGGGCACCAGCGCCTCGTAGATCAGCGGGTTGTTGATGTTGAGCTCTTCCATGCGGTCGCCGGTGTAGGCGGAGATCGCCATGGCCGTGTCGTGCAGGCTGGTCTCGCGCTGTGTCGCGGTGACGATGATTTCTTCGAGGGAGAGACCGTCGTTGCCGAACGCGCTGGTGGAGAGGCCCGCGAGGCCGGCCAGTACAGGCAGCGCGCGGGCTGCGGTGAGAAGTCTGTGCATTGCGCGTCTCTTGTCTTATTGTACTTATGTTCTATAAATATAGTACGAAATGTACGGTATAGGTACAGGCTGCTGGCAGCCGATTGGCAGGGAGGCGACATTCATGAGCTCGACTTTCAACCTCGCGACCCACGGGGCGCGGGGCCGGACCGCGCAACGCAGGCTGGCCGTGGCGGCAGCCGGGATCCTGTTGCTCCTCGGCGTGCAGGGTTCGCCGCAGCAGTGGGGCGCACTTGTGCTGGTCCCGGGCGCGCAGGCGGCCGAGGCGACGCTGCCCGCCGTCTGGCAACGCAAGTTGCAGACACTGTTGAAGAACATGGAAAACTCCAGCACGTACTTTGCCGAAACCGGCGCGGCGGACATGCAGGATGCGTTCAAGGCCAAGCAGTGGCGCGACCGCATCGATAATTACGCATCGTCTATCGCCCGCGTGCCCGAATCACCCGATCCCCTGTTGGCGCAGGCGAAGGCGAAACTGGCGGAGCTGCAACAGGCACTGGCCGCGGCGCAGGCGGGCGCGCCGGCCGCTGCCCCGGCCGCGTCGAGCGCACCGGCTGCGGCCCCGGCTGCCGCAGCGACCCCCGCCGCTCCTGTGCAGGCGGCCCCACCGCCCGCCGATGCGCCGCGGTTGGTATCGGGCCAGCGTGTCCAGGTGACGAAGCTGGCCCGCGATATTGCCGGCACGCAGAATGACATGGTCACGTCGGGTCCGTCGCCGCTGCAGGACCCCTCGGTGGTAGAGGGTTACGCCAAGCGCCTGAAGATTTACGAGGACGGCCTCGCCCGCTACAAGGAATTCGCGCATGAGCCGGAGGTACAGCAGGCGCGCATCGCCTTCGACAACCTGCGGAACGCGCTGGCCGCGGAACAGGCGCGCGCGCAGCAACAGCTTGAGGAACTGGGTGACGCGCAGCAGATTCTCACGGGCCTGCGGCAGAACATGCGCGACAACCCCGCGCCCTCGGTACTCTACCCGCCCTTCGGCCAGGACGAGGCCAGGCAGTGGGTCCTGCTCGCGGCGCAGGCGCAGCAGGCCTCGCACGCCGCCGCCACCGAGATACAGCGAATTTCGCCGTTGGCCTACCTTCCGGAGACACGCGGCACGCCCGAGCAGGGCGCGCCGTATGACCGTCGCGATATGGAGAGTATGTTCCACTACGCCAACGAAACCACGCGTAAGGTCGACGAAACGCTGCAGGCCACGCAGGCCAACCTGCAGCACCAGTTCGACAACCAGGACGGCGAATACGAACTGGGGTATTTTCGCCAGCTCGACCCGGACAACCCGCAGCACCGGGCGAACGCCTTCCTGAGCGAGGGCGCGCAGGAGGAGATTTACGGCCGCCTCGACAAGCACCTCGCGCTGGCCAACTCGGTGGCCTTTTTCCAGGTCGCCCTGGGCGAGCAGCCCGGGCCGGCGGTGCGCGCACGCATCAAGGAGATCGGCGACCTGCGCAAGAAGTACGCCGCCGATCGCCTGCGCGCGCTGGGCGATTCGCGCCTGCCCGAACCGAAGGCCGACGACCCGGCCCGCCTTGCCGCCGCGAAGGAGATACTGGCGAACCCGAAGTACGAATTCGGCCGGCACGGCCCGGTCGTCCTGACCACGCCGCAGATTGTCACCAAGGAGAAAGAGGTCAGCCGGGATACCATCAAGGACGTGGACCTGAGCCTGTCCGGCACGCTCACGCTGTCGGGCACGCGCGAGACCTGGCAGTACAAGTGGGACGAGTTCAAGTTCGCGACCCCGCTCAAGGAGGCGGACAGCGACGACTGGTACATCTGGTGGATCACCGCGAAGAAGTTCCAGTCGGGCTGGGAGAAAACACCGATCGGCTACTGGGTGTCGGGCGCTGCGGTCAAGGGCGACCTGATTCTCGAGAAGAATTTTTAAGGTGCCTCACCCCGGAACCCGCCAACTTGTTTTTATGCCGGTGCTGCCGCGGCGCGGACGGAAGACGAACCGGTCCACGTGCGGCAAGACGTGCGGCGCGGTGGAATAGATATTGCTTTTACGCGCCTGACGGCCCGCTAACAGAATCAAGGATCTCGTTCTATGCAGCTTTTTATACGCGCCCTGTTTTCGGGATTGGCGATCCTTGGAATGCTTTCCCCCATCCAGGCTCACGCCACGCTTATCGGGGACGAGGTGGCCTGCGATTTCAGCCTGACCACCCCCTTTGAGGATCCCGCCGGTCCCTGTTCGACGACAATGAACTCCCAGTCCTCCTTCAATGCCGTCGTTAATGATGCGGGAGCCGGGTCTCCCGAGTTCTATGTCGGGGGATTCGCCGCCGCGTTGCAGCGCCATATATCCGTGTTTTCCGTTGATCTCGGCGCAG